>DYGW01000053.1 GCA_020724485.1 Thermoflexus sp.
CCCTTCCCCCACGAGGGGGGAAGGGAGAAAAGCGGCGGGCCGGCGCCCCTTCCCTCCGCGCAGCGTGGGGGAAGGGGTTGGGGAATGGGGGGCAATCCCAGCGCCCAAGTGCCCAGCCCTAACAGCTTGTTCGTGGACCCCGCGTCAAGGCTCGGAATCGGGCGGGGTGCGGCGATCAGTCGCCCTCGCGCCCCACACCCAGCCACAGCGCGACTTTGCGTCGAACAAAAGCCCATCGTGCCGCCTGCCACGCTGCGTGCGCCTGGCTGCGGCTCTCTTCCTGTTGGGCAGGCTCTGGCGGCGCGGCGTAGCGGTCGGCGATGTAAGCATGGGTGATGGTGTTGATCGGTTGCTCGATCTCCGGCAGATGGCTGACCAGGTGGCGACGGCGCTCGTCGGGCGTGGCCGAATCGGCGAAGCGCAGCCCGATCCACCGCCCGTAGATGCCCAGCCGGGCGTAGGCACGCTGCACCACCGAGAGGCCGCCCAGACCCCGGTACTCGATGTACCAGATGGCGAATAGCACGGCCAGCACCAGCCCCAACACGACCAGTGCGAAGATGCCCAGCGCCAGCAGGATGGCGTGCAGCAGGCCGCCATTTTCGCCATCGCCAACGCGCGTGGCATCGGGCGGCGGCGGCGCGGTTGCGCTCGGCGCGGGCGTGGGAGAGGGCGTCGGCGTGGGGGTCGAGGGCAGGGCCAACCCCGCAGCGCCGCCGGTCGGTGTGGCGACGACTCCGTCGGGGGTGGGCGGCTGCGGGGTGAAGGTCGCTGTGGGCAGGGGTGTGGGCGTCGGCAGGATCGCCAGCGGCGTGGCGTCGTCCTCGCGGTTGATCGGCGCTTCGTCGGCGGTCGGCTCGAACTCGACCCAGCCGTAGCCGGGGAAGTACACTTCTACCCAGGTGTGGGCGTCGCGCTCGCGCACCAGATAGGCCCTGCGCTCGGCGTCCCAGGTACCCTGGGCGAAGCCAGCCGCCATGCGCGCCGGAATGCCCTGCGAGCGCAGCATGAGCACCATCGCCGTCGCGTAATAGTTGCAGTAGCCCTGGCGCTGCTCGAACAAGAACCACTCGATCGGGTCGCTGTCGCGCGGCGGCGCGGGGATCGTCTCGCTGTACTGGATGTTGGTGCGCAGCCAGAACTCGATCGCCCTGGCCTGGTCGTAGGGCGTCGCCGCGCCCGCCTGGCGGATGATCTGCGCGGCCAGCTCGCGGATGCGTGGTGCGACGTTCTCGGCTCCTTGTAGGTACAGGCGCAGCACCCAGTCGGGATAGCTCTGCCCGGCGCTGCGCAGGGCTGAAGCCGTCGCCGTGCTGACCAGCGACGTGACGGCGTACTGGTCGCCGGTACGCAGGGTGCTCCGCGAGCGAATGATCGCCACGTCGGTCAGGCCGTTCTCGTTGACGCACGTGCGCTCGAAGTCCTCCACGCAGTCTAGCTCGGCCTCGACCGGCAGGCCCACCACCACCGGTTGGGGCGCAGCGTGGATCAGGTTGCTGGCGCGAATGAGCATGGTGAACTGCTGGCGGGCTTCGGCGCGGGCACCCGGCACCGTCGGGCCAATGTTGAAGCGCAGGCCCGCCTGATCGGTGAAGGCGCGCACCGTGCGAATATGCCGCCAGCGCCAGGAGACGGCATCGTAAGCGTCGTAGACGGTGGAGCGCCAGTAGTAGCGCACGCCGGGCGGCCCCTCAACTTCCACGATCATCACTGGCTGGTCGCCAAGCTGGATTGCGCCGCTCAGTTGCAGTTCTGTCCCGCCGTAATAGTCGGCAGTGGCGATTCCCTGGCCTTCCAGCGAGGAGAACAGCCGGTTCCATAGCTCGGCTAACTCCATGAAAGTGTCGCCGGAGAGCAGTTCGCGGATGCGCGAGAGGTCGCGGTCGTCCGAGCCGGTCGGCGCGCGCCAGGCCAGCGCGACCAGGATCACGGCCAGAATCGCGCCGGTGCGCATGAAGGCGCGGCGCACGGTGCCGGAGAAGCTCACCTGGTGGACGAACCAATCGTATTCGCGCAGGTCAATGTGCGAGCGGATGAGCAGCAGCAGCGACAGGACGACGAAGCCCCCCAGGTAGAGGTCAAGCGACGCATCGCCCTGGTAGTAGAACTGGTTGGTGATCAGCACCAGGCCGGTGGGCACAATGACGCGCCACACCCGATCTACGCGGAAGACATGCCAGGCGGCGTTGTGGCCGAGGAACCAGAACAGCACGGACATGAAGACCACGAAGGTCACGTCGTCGTTGGCGGGCTGGTCTCCGGCGATGGCCTGGTCAATCCAGACGGCAATCTCGTGCAGCAGTGTGTCGGTGCGCGCCCACAGCGGGCCGTCCTCCACGAGCGTGTAAGCGCAGGCGAGGAGCACACCGGCCAGGCTGTACACGCTGCTCATCAGCAGGGCCAGCGGCTCGGAATAGTGGCTGCGCGCGAGCAGGAATCCGAGGCCCACAGCCAGCACACTGACGGGCACCAACGCGCGCAACCCGTCCGTCCAGTGGGCGGCGTCGAGCGCCAGCGCCGTGAGGATCATCAGCGCCCAGACGAGCAGCAGGCTGGTGAAGTCGCCGCGCGCGAAGACGGTGCGCAGGTGGTTGCGCAGCCGCCGCCAGCGCCCAGGTACGCGCTGCGCGCGCGCCGTGTGGCCTGGCGCAGCCGGCACCGAGCGCATGTGGGGAGTGGTCGCCATCAGCTTTCCGTTCGACTCATATCACCTGGCCCGCATCGAATGCGTGACGATTGTAAGCGTTTCCGGGCGGGCCGCCAAGCGCGCTCCGCGAGCATTCCAGTTCCGGGGCAAAGCGTCACCGCCGAGGCGCAGACAGCGCGGAGGAAAGCAGGAAGGGCAGACTTCCGAAGTCTTCGGAGACTTCGGAAGTCTTGTTCTTTCGGCCTCTCTGCGATTCAAGTACTTTGCCCCTATCGTAAAGCATCCGCCGTGATCCGGGTCTACGAACAACCTGTTGCCAGGGGAGGTCATGACTACTCGGTGAACGCCTCCCCCCTCAATCCCCCCTCCAGCGGAGCTAGAGGGGGGACGATCTGGCGGGCGGCTCTCCCCTTCCCCTAGCTCGGCTGGGGGAAGGGGCCGGGGGATAGGGGCGTTCTGGCAATCGCCCAACAACTTGTTCGTGGACCCCCGTGATCCAGAAGGGTTGTGCAACCGTTGTGATGCGCATATAATCGCCGCCATGATACCTAAAAGACACCTGCTGTTGCCCGCCGTCATCCTGACGCTGATCGTGCTGGCGGCTTGCGAGCCGCTTGCTCCAGACCAGACACCCGTCTACATCGTCGTCACCGGCGAGACGCCAGACACTCTCACTCAGCCCGTGCCCACCGGGCCGGTGGCTGCGGGCGCGGCGGGCGTCGTTAACACGCCGATCCCTTCGGATACCCCCCTGCCAGAGGCGACCGCGCTGTCTTCGCCCACGCCTTTCGCCTGCCCGGAGACGACCGGGCGCGTCATCCAAGGGGCAGTGCCCAGCGCCGTAACCGGGGGCGAGATCACCTACTACATGTACCTGCCGCCGTGCTTCTATGAGTCCCTGCAACGCCATCCCTATGTGATTCTGCTGCACGGCACCGGCTACGACGACGGAATGTGGGTAGACCTGGGCGTGCCATCGGTCATGGATCAGGGCATCGCCAGCGGGACGCTGCCGCCGATGGTCGTGCTCATGCCCGATGGCGGCCTGATCGCCGAGCTCAACGACCAGCCCGACGGCGCGTCGTATGAGATCGTGATCCTGGACGAGCTAATCCCGGCGGTGGAGCGCGATTTCTGTCTGTGGGGAGCGCGCGCCGGGCGGGCGATTGGCGGCATCTCGCGCGGCGGGTTCTGGGCGTTCAGCATTGCGCTGCGCCATTCTGACGAGTTCAGCGCGGTCGGCGGTCACAGCCCACATTTCGAGCCGGACAACGTCGCGCCTGAGTTCAATCCCCTTGAGCTGGCCGCGCGTGCCAATCCCGCGCAGGTGACGCTGCGCATCTACCTGGATCACGGGGCCGATGATTACGTGGGCACCAATGTGCGGCGCATGGCCGATCTGCTGCGCCAGAACAGAATCGCCCACGACTACTTCGTGGACCCGGTGGGCGATCACGACATGGCTTATTGGTCGTCGCATGTGGCGGAATACCTGTCGTTCTACGGCCAAGTGTGGCCTAAGGATGTAGCCGCGCTGCCGTCGTGCCTGGAGCCAAACCCGCAGTAGGGGGCGTTAGAGCACGGCGTCGAAGAAGCGGAGCAGCGCCCAGAACACGGTGAACGCGCCAATGGCCGCCAGCACAATGGCGATCAGGCAGCCCCAGCGCCCGATGCGCGTGCGCAGGACGTAGCGCAGCACTGTGAGGAAGGTCACCGAGCCACCCCCGGCCAGAATGGCGCCGATGTCGTCGGCCTGCCCGGCGAAGGGGATGAAGTCCGGGATGGCGTCTATCGGCAAAAAGGCGTAGAGCGCCGTCAGCACGAGGATCGCCAGAATGCTGCCGCTGATTCCCCAGTCGAGCGCCTGGCGGACAAGTGGCTCGCCCTGGCGCGAGCGGTCGTCCGCGTATTCCTGTTCGAATCCCTCATCGTACTGGTCGTACGGATCGTAATAGGCATCGCTGTCATCCTCGCTATAGGCGTCTTGCTCAGGGGTGACGTTCCTGCGTGGCATGATTTCCTTCCCGAATTTGCCCCGGCGCTGCCCAATTTAGTTACTGGTTGCTGGTAGAGCAGGCGCACGACGAAACCGTCTTTACCAAGGACCAATCACCAAAAACCAAAGCCGTTGATTGCGCGCCCTCGATCTGATGTCCCCACGAGTATAACCCAACACAGCGGCGAACTGCCTACGATTGCCCCGCGCCCGGAGCACGCTCTCACGCGATTGGCGCGAAAGGGGTATAATCGCGGCATCGGGTAATCCAGATCGTAGCACGCGGCTGCCGATCGGCGCGCTGCGCGAGACGCTGACTATGGAACTGATCGCACTCTGGAAGGTGATCCAGCGGCGCTGGTGGCTGATCGGGCTGCCAGCTGTCGTCGTGCTCGTGCTGACGCTGCCCGCGCTGGCCGACGTGGTGAGTTCCCCGCCGAGCTACGAAGTGCGCGTGCGGCTGACGGCGGCGGCTCCGCCTGACGCGGCGGGCGCCGTGCCCGAAAGTGCGTATGAAGACACCAGCTACGTGGTGTGGCTGGCGTCGGAGTACGTCGCCGTCAACCTGCCCCACTGGATCACCAGCGACAGCTTCGCCGAGGAAGTGGTGCAGATATTGGCCGAGCGCGGACTGGACATCGCCGCCCCCGATCTGGTGGGGGCTTTCGCCGCCGACAGCTACCGCAGCATCGTCACCCTGTACGTGCGCTGGGACGACGCCGGGCAGATTGGCTTCATTGCTGAAGCGGCGATCCAGGTGCTGCGCGAGCGCAACGCCGAATACTTCCCGCAGTTCGCCGTCTCGCCGGCCCGCGTCGTGCCGCTGGACACGCTCGAAGTGGCTGAGGTTCCGCCGCCGCTGACCGCGCGCATCGCGCCGCTGCTGCGGCTGGCGCTGGGACTGGCCGCCGGGGTAGGGTTGGCGGGGCTGGCGGAGTACCTGGATCGCAGCCTGCGCACGCGCCAGGACGTGGAAGCGTTGGGGCTTGAGGTGCTGGCTGAGATTCCCGGTGAATGAAGCTGGGGCGTCTGACGGGAGGGCGCTTGTCCGGTCTACGAACAAGTTGTCGGGCAATCGCGATAACGCCCCTATCCCCTGGCCCCTTCCCCCAGCCGAGCTAGGGGAAGGGGAGCAGGTCAGCCGCTTTTCTCTCTTCCCCCACAAGGGGGGAAGGGCCGGGAATGAGGGGGACAAACACGCTCACGACTTGTTCGTGCACCCTGCTTGTCCGGTGACTTCGCGGCGCTGAAGGGGCACCTGCTATAATACCGGCGCGAGGGGGTAGCCTTAGCTTGTTGAGGACGTGCAGCGTATGAACCTGACTTATTACACCCGAATCCTGATCCGGCGCGGGTGGATACTCATTCTGGCGATGGCGATCACGGCAGGGGCTGCCTACGGCCTCAGCAAGGCGCAGACGCCCGTGTACCGCGCCACGCAGCGGGTCTTGCTCCAGCCGGCGCGCAATGACTACGGCCTGACGGAGACGCTGCGCATTCTGCTACGCAGCTACGTGGTCTATCTCAACACGGACACGCAGGCCGCCGCCGCCATTGACCGCCTGCAGCTCGACATGACGCCGGGCGACCTGCGCCGCTACACGACGATCAGCTCGGACCCGACACAGCTCATCGTGCAGATAGACGTGGACATGCAGGACGGGCCGCAAGCGGCGCGCATCGCCACCGAACTGGGCCGTCTGCTGGTGGAGTACCGCACCGAAGACAACCGCGACTTGCAGCGCGAAGACCGCATTGACGCCCTGCTGATTGACACCGCCACCTATGGGCTGCACTCGCCCAAGACCAAGATCAATGTGCTAGCCGGGGCGGTGCTCGGCCTGCTGCTTGGCGGCGTGGTAGTGTTCGCGCTCGAATACCTGGAGTCCAACATCCTGCGCAGCCGGGACGACGTGCAGACCTTCCTGGCGCTGCCCCTGCTGGCGGCGATTCCTCCTGAAGATAGCCATGTGTGAGGTGAGGTGATGCCCGGTCCGAACCTGATTACGCTGACTGACCCGCACGCGCTCGCCGCCGAAGCCTACCGGACGCTGCGCACGAACCTGATGTTCTACGGCATTGACCGCCAGGCCAGCGCATTGGTGATCACCTCGGCAGTGCCCGGTGAGGGAGCAAGCACAGCATTGGCAAACCTGGCGGTGACGCTGGCCCAGGCGGGGCACCGCACGGTGGCGGTGGACTGTGACCTGCGCAAACCCGCCCAGCACGCGCTGTGGAGGCTGGGCAACGAGCGTGGCCTGACGACGATGCTGCTCGACAACGCTGCCCTGGCCGACCCGCCGTTGCAGGCGGTTGGCGTGGACAATCTCCACGTGTTGACCAGCGGGCCGCTGCCGCCCAATCCCGCCGACCTGGTGGGATCGCGGCGCATGGACGAGGTCATCGCCGCGCTGCGCGAGCGCACCGATTACGTGCTGTTCGATGCGCCGCCGGTGCTGGCCGTCAGCGACGCTGCTGTGCTCGGCCACAAGCTCGACGGCTTGCTGCTTGTGCTGCGGGCGGGGGCGTCGCGCCGCGATCATGCGGCCCGCGCCAGAGACGAGCTTCAGCGCGTGAACGTGAATATCCTAGGGGCGGTGCTGATCAACGCGCCGCACGACAGCGCCGTGAGCGGGTACTACACCCGGACGTAGGCGCACGTCCGCCGGTGTCATGTGGGCAGGCGATTATGGGGCACCCCCTGCCAGGCGGGCGCAGCAGCGTCCCTACGCCGAGAAGACCAGACACAAAGGGGATAGGTGGCAGTGAAGGGGTTGATCCTGAGCGGCGGCAAGGGCACGCGCCTGTATCCGCTGACCTATACGCGAGCCAAGCAGTTGATCCCGGTGGCCAACAAGCCGGTGCTCTTCCGCGTGATCGAGGCGATTCGCGCCGCCGGCGTGGAGGAGATCGGGATCGTCATCGGCGACACTGGGCCAGAGATTCGTGAAGCGGTGCGGGATGGCACGCAGTTCGGCGTGCGCGTGACCTACATTCCGCAGGATGCGCCGCTCGGCCTAGCCCACGCCGTGAAGATTTCGCGCGACTTCCTGGGCGACGAGCGCTTCGTCATGTTCCTGGGGGACAACGTCATCCAGGGCGGCATCAGCCCGCTGATCGCGGGATTCGCCGAGCACCACGACTGGAACAGCCAGATCGTGCTGACCGAGGTCGAGGTGCCGGAGCAGTACGGCGTCGCCCGGCTGAATGGCGAGGGACGCATCGTCGAGCTGATCGAGAAGCCGAAGAACCCGCCATCGAACCTGGCCCTGGTCGGCATCTACATGTTCGATCACCACATCTTCGAGGCGACGGAAGCCATCAAGCCGTCGTTTCGCGGCGAGCTGGAGATCACCGACGCGATCCAGTGGCTGGTCGAGCACGGCTATGTCGTCTATCCGCACATTCATCGCGGCTGGTGGATTGACACGGGCCGCCCCGGCGACATGCTCACCGCCAACAGCCTCGTCCTGGAGGAGCTGACGCCGGAGATTCGCGGGCGCGTGGACGCCGCGTCTGAAGTGGACATGCGCGTGACGGTCGAGGATGGGGCGGAGATCATCAACAGCGTGGTGCGCGGGCCGGCGATCATCGGGCGCAACACGCGCATCGTCAACAGCTACGTGGGGCCGTTCTCCAGCATCTACCACGACGTGGTGATCGAGAACAGCGAGATCGAGCGCAGCATCGTGCTGGAGCACAGCACCATCCGCGACATCCCGACACGCATCCAGGACAGCCTGATCGGGCGTTACGCCGAGGTTACCATCAACGCGCTGCGCCCCAAAGCGATCAAGATGCACCTGGGCGATCACAGCCGGTTGGGGCTGCTGTAACGGGCTTGTGTGCCGATGACTCCTGTACGTCTCATCGTCGCCGACCTGGACGGCACTCTGCTCAACTCGAATCACGAGGTGCCGCCATTCACCGAAGCAGCCATCCGCGCGGCCCAGACGCGCGGCGTGCTGTTCACCGTAGCGACCGGCAAGACGTTCCCCTCGACGGTCGCGCTGATTGAGCAGTTCGGGATCACCATCCCGCTCATCTGTGGCAACGGCACGCAGGTCTTCGCCCCGGACGGGTCGCTGGTCTACGAAGACCCGATCCCGCTGGACTACGCGCTGGAGGCAATTGGCATGGCCGAAGCGCGCGGCTTCACGCCGGTGGTCTACGCGGCCCACGGGCTGCTGGCGACCGTCCACGACGCCAATGTCGCTGAGCTGACCGCTCACCACGAGCCGCTGCCCGACCTGGTGGACGACCTGGCGGCTGCGCTGCGCGGGCGCTATCGCCCGTTCAAGATGGTGCTGATGCACCAGGATCACGAGGCGGTGAGCCGCTTCTACGATGACTTGTGGCACGCCTTCGACGGGCGGGCGCAGATCGTGCGCTCCGGCCTGCCCTCGGTCGTGGAGGTCATGCCCGCCGGGGTGACCAAAGGCACGGCGCTGGCTCACTTGGTCGAGCACCTCGGCCTGGATGTCCGCGATGCGCTCTGCCTGGGCGACAACTGCAACGACCTGGACATGATCCGCCGCGCCGGGATCGGCGTGGCCATGCGCCACGCGCCGGAGGAGGTGCGGGCGGCAGCCGACTACGTCACCGGCAGCAACGACGAGGACGGCGTTGGCCATGCGATTCACCGCTTCGTGCTGTCGGTGCCGGGCGCGGAAGCTGCACCCGATCCCTCTGAGAGGAGAATTGCGCAATGAAGACGATCCTGGTCACTGGCGGCGCGGGCTTCATCGGCAGCGCGTTTGTGCGGCGCATGGTCGAGAAGTACCCGGATTACACAATCGTCGTGCTCGATAAGCTGACCTATGCCGGCAACCTGGACAACCTGCTGCCGGTTCACGACGCGCCCAACTACCGCTTCGAGCGCGGCGACATCGCTCACCGCCAGACCGTGCAGCGGGTGATGGAGACCTACGGCGTGGACGCGGTGGTCAACTTCGCCGCCGAGACGCATGTGGATCGCTCGATCCTGGAGCCGGACGCCTTCATCCAAACCGATGTGGTCGGCCTGTATGTGCTGCTCGATGTGGCGCGGCAGGTGGGGGTGCAGCGCGTGCACCATGTGAGCACGGACGAGGTCTACGGGTCCATCCCCCAGGGCTTCTTCCGCGAAGGCGATCCGCTGGAGCCGAACAGCCCCTACGCGGCCAGCAAGGCGGGTGGCGAGATGATGGTGCGCGCCTACCACGTGACCTATGGCCTGCACACGACGGTCACGCGCGGCAGCAACACCTTTGGGCCGTACCAGTATCCGGAGAAGCTGGCTCCGTTCTTCATCACCGAGGCGCTGGACGACCGCCCGCTGCCGCTCTATGGCGACGGGATGCAGGTGCGCGACTGGCTGTTTGTGGACGATCACTGCGACGCAATTGACACCGTGCTGCACCGGGGCGCGCCCGGCGCCATTTACAACGTCGGCGGAGAGCACGAGCTACACAACATTGAGGTCACGCGCTTCATTCTGCAGGCGCTCGGCAAGCCGGAAAGCCTGATCCGCTATGTGGCCGACCGGCCCGGTCACGACCGCCGCTACGCCCTGACCAACGACAAGATTCGCGCCGAGCTAGGCTGGACGCCACAGCATACCTTCGAAGAGGCGATGGCCGCGACGGTGCGCTGGTACCAGGCCAATGAGTGGTGGTGGCGCAAGATCAAGACCGGGGAATACCTGGAATACTACAAGCGCCAATACGCCGAGCGACTCGCCGGGGCGGGCGGGTAGCAGCTGTACAGCGCGCGCAGACTGGCCACCGGGGAAAGGATCCCGGCGGCTTTTCTGTGCTCAGGCGTGGGTAGGGGCCGTCAGAGCTGTGGAGCCTGCACGACCAGTTCGTTCTGGTCGCGGATGGCCAGGCCGTCAATGGCATCGTTGGGATAGAAGGCCATGCCGGGGAACAGGCCAAGCACAAACCCTTCGAACTTGGTGCGCAGCAGCCCGCTGTCCGGGCCGATGGCGCGCCCGTAGATGTCCACCATGCGCGCGACCGGGTCGCCAGGGGCCAGCAGGTCGCCGGGCTGGACAAGGTGGTGGACGATGCAGGCTTGCGGCACGCGCGGGTGGATCGTGCGCCGCACGGGATAGCCAGGCTTGATGATCGGGATGTCAGGCAGCAGCTCCGGCGGGCCGAGCAGCATCCCCGCCCAGCGCATGATGTTGCGCACGCCGATCACCACTGCCTGCACGTAGTTGGTGTTGACCGCCTTCTGCCCGCCGATCTCGATGGTGATCGCCGGGATGCGCGCCCGGTTGAGCGCCGCGCCACTGACCGAGCGATGCAGGTCTAGCTCCATGTAGCGCGCCGACGCAAATTCATTGACGACGGTCAGGCCCAGCGCGTCGAGCATCTCGCCCACCTTCTGCTGGAGTTTCTCCGCCACCAGTTTGTCCCCCGCGCTGGTATAAAACACGGGGTCGCGGAAGGCGAACGGGATCGAGCGGATGCCGAAATCGTGCAGGTCAATCAGGTAGTTGGCTGTGGCGCTGATGCGCTCGAACAGGCGGCTATAGGCTTGTTCCAGAGCGGGGGCGAAATGGTTGGGATAGTCGGCGTCGGGCGACGACAGGCCGGGGAACAGGCGATTGGGGTCTTTGCCGCCCAGGTAATACGGGCTGCGCTCGCCCGTGCGCAGTCCCGCCGGACTGAGCGTGGGGATGGCGACGAGTGTGCCGCGCAGATGGGCCAGCAGTTCCAGGGTGATCAGATGGTGGATCACCGCGATGCCATCGTACTCACCGCCGTGAATGTTGGCCGTCAGCCACAGAACAGGCTCCGCCGCTTCGCGCCCCTGGGCAATGATGACCGGAAAAAACTCCGATCCGCCAGTGGGCAGCGGCAGTGCCTCAAACGTCCCGTAGACGATTTGCCCTGGTTTGCCGCGTGCACTGCCGACCTGTATCGTCATTTGCGGTGATACGCTCCTCGTTGTTGTGCGGGCCTCCTCAGGCCCGGTCGTGCTTGGCCAGCGCCGTAGCAAGCTGCGCGCTGACCAGTTCCAGCAGCATGACGTGCTTCTGGGTGATGCTGTTGGGCTGCGCGCGGCAGGCCAGCAAGGCCCCGAAGCGCAGCGCCGCCCCGACGGGCACGCATACGCCGGTCTGCAAGTGTCCTCCTTCAACAAAGGGATGGTTCGGGCGGTCTTCTGGGCCGACGGTACGGCTTTGCCCGGTCTGCGCCACCCACCCGATCAGCGTGCCGTCCTGGGATTGCTGCTGCGGCGCGCTGCTGGTCAGGTTTGGCGGGCCGATCTGCGCGCGCAGGGTTAGCTGGCCGGGAGCCGCCGGGTCTGTGCTGAAGAAAGCCACATAATCGTAGTCCAGGTCGTGGATCGCCTCGACCGCCGCCCGGATCATGGCCGCTGGTGTGCGCGCCCGGATCAGTGACTTGGCGAACAGGCGTACCGGGGGCAGCGTATCGGCGCGCAGCGTCTCCAGGCGTCGCTCCTCGGCCAGTCGCTTGATCCTGCGCAGCAGGTCTTCTGCGGCGAAGGGCGCGACGGAGATCTCGTCCGCTTGGCCGGGCAAGCCGAAGTCGGCATCCTCGTCCACGAGGACGATGAGCAGACGGGGGTAGGTCTGGCGCAGCTCTTTGACGAATTCGAACGTGCCGCCAAGCCGCGCGTCCAGCACCAGCACGTCGGTGCGCGTCTGCGGGTCGGCCAGATGATCAACTGCCTCCTGCTGGCGGGTGACGAGCGCCAGAGCGATCTGTGGCTCGCTGGCGAAGTGGTCGCGGTAGCGGGCCAGCGACTCACGCGGGACAGCGGCGAGTACGTGGATCGTCGGCGGATTGGTCATGGTGGCATTTGTCCCCGTAGCGCCCGGTTCTCCGCGCGCCATGCGGCCTATTATAGGAGCGTTGCGAATCGGTCACAACCTGGGGGGGCCATTCCAGAATTGGGGCGAGATTCTCTGAACCGCGGAGACGCAGAGGACGCGGAGAAGAACCGAGAACATTCCTACTTGTCTTTCCTCTGCGCTCTCTGCGTCTTTGCGGTGATGCTTTGCCCCGGCAAGAAAAAGTACCCGGTGATGGGAGGTAAACGCGCTCAGGCCAGCGGAACGCGCTCGCGCGCGGCGCGACCCCCGCGCATCAGCAGGGCGGCGACGAGCGCGATCAGCGTGGCGGCAGCGCCGATGAACTGAAGCTCGCTGATGACATCCACTGCGGCCTCGAGGCTGGCTGTCTGCGAGGCGAGAACCGTCTCTTCGAGGCTGGCGGCGGCGCTCGCCATGCGCTCGGCGACGAGCACATCGAAGCGGTCGAGCGCGTAGATGGTCAGCGACGAGATGGCGACGGTCATGCCCACCAAGCGCAGAACCAGGATCAACGCCGCCGCAATTCCGCGCTCGCTCTCCGTCACGTCGTTGAGCACGGCGGTGCCCACTGGCGATATCGTCAGGCCCAGGCCGACGCCGACGATAGCCATCTGCGCGCCCATCAGCCAGTAGGACGTATCGCTCTCCCATGTCGCGCTGGTGAGCGCAAACCCGATCCCGGCGACGAGCAGGCCCGACGCCGTCGGCAGCCGGTAGCCGAAACGCTCGCTCAGCCAGCCGCCGGGGATCGCGGCCAGAGCCATCGGCACAGTCAAGCCAGACAACAGCAGCCCGGCAGTGTAGGCGGCGTGCTGCACGTCTTTGCTTGTCGGGCTGTCCATGCGGAAGTTGACCAGCAGCGGGGCGCTAACCAGCCCGATCGCCAGGCAGAATCCCACCAGGAAATTAGTGAGGGACGAGGCGGAGACATTGCGGCTGCGGAACATGCCCAGGCGGATCAGCGGGTGCGAGGCGCGCGCCTCGACGAGCAGGAACAACAGAAAAGCGAGCGCCGCGCCGACCAGCAGGGCGGGGCCGTAATGCGACGCTGTGCGCCCCAGGTCTTCGAAGCTCTCGGCGGTGCTGGCGGTTTCGGGGTTGGTGCCCAGGCCCAGGTTCAGCCCGATCAGCGCCAGGGTGAGGAACAGCGTGCCAAGCACATCGAAACGCTCGGCCCGGCGCGGGCGGTGAATGCCGCGCAAGGCCCACCACGCGCCGATCAGGGCGAGGGCGCTGACCGGGATATTGAGCAGAAATAGCGTCTCCCATGAGGGCTTGGCGACGGATAGTCCCAGCCCGGCGAAAGCGTCTACGACGGCGTCGCCGTGCTGCCCGAAAAGGCGCACCATCACCCCGCCGTAGAGATGACCGAGCACCCAGCCGAGCGTATCCACCGCGCCCACGACGCCCAATGGACGGGCGCGGCGTTCGGGCGGGAACAGGTCACCCGCCAGGGCAATCGTCACCGGCACCATCGCGCCCGCGCCAAACGCCTGCACCACGCGCCCGAAGATGACCAGGTACAAGTAACGCTCTTCCAGGCGCGGCGGCGGCTCGTCCAACACCTGGCGGTAGAAACGGGCGATCGCGCTATTGAGCGTCGAGCTGTCGTAGGTGGTGACCAGATAGGACCCGGCCATGAAGATCAGCAGGCAGGTGATGTAAACCGCGCGCCGCCCGAACAGGTCCGACAGCCGCCCGGCGAAGGTCATGCTGATCGCGTAGGCGAGCAGGTAGCCGCTGACCGCCCACGACGCCTGATCGAGATACTCCTTGACCGGCAGATCGAGGCTGACGATCACTTCGGGCAGCACGGCGGAGATGATGGTCAGGTCGAGCGCGCCAATGAAGACTGGCAGGCTGACAATAGCCAGCACCAGCCAGGGCGCTCGCTGCGCGGCGGGGCGTGCAGTCATGAAGTGCCGCCGTCCGCGTCGGGTGCGGTGATGGTAACCGGCGCGTTGTACTCGGAGATGTTGATCTGCCAGATGGTCGGCTCGCTGTCCGCTGCCCAGTCCGGCGGCGGCTCGACCAGCGAGATGCGCACGACGCGCTTGTTCTGCGTGTGGATGAACACGTCAATGTCCAGCAGGCCGGCGGTGGCCCGGCTGAGGCCCAGCGTCAGCGAGAAGACGCGCCCGGCCTCGACGCGCCCGCGCAACTGGTAAGCGCTCAGCCCGTCCAGGTCTCTGCGCCCGACCAGGGCCAGATCGCGGATCGTGGAGAGCGTGTGCGGGACGCCGCCGGGCTGCGCCACCAGGGAGGACGGCAGGAAGCCGGGGAGGAAGTCGCCTTGCAGCCAGCGGTTGCCGGTGAGCAATTCACCGCGAAAATACTGAGTGTCACCCAGGGCGACCAACTCGGCGGTCGTGCTCAGCACGCCCAGCCGGAACTGCACGCGCGCGCTCAGCCGGTCGGGAACCTGGAACGTCCCGCTGGCGTACTTGAACGATACGCCCGTGCCCTCCGGAAGGTCAAGCCCTTCGATGGGAACGTTGACACGGTAGCCGCTCACGTCTACCTCGTACTTGAACGACGTGGCGTCTTGAAGCTGGGTGATGCCCTCGGCCAGCAGCGCCTGCGGGTCGGGCGTTGGCTGCGGGGCGCTGTCAGCGCCGCCGCACGCCGCGACTGCCAGCGTCAGCGCCAGAACCAGCAGCAGCCTGATAGCGCGCATGAGGATCGTCTCCTCGGTTCACGTGCAAGCGGAAATCCTATTCTGTACTACGGGCAGAGCAGCGGCAAGGTTGCGAAGGCAGCCTGTCCATCGCCATGATAGCACGAACTGGCGTTCTGCCAAGACCAAGACCCGCTTGGGGGGGAGCATTGCGAGGTCAAGACAATGCCTGCCACTTGTAGGGGCGGGTTTCGAAACCCGCCCCTACCCTTGCAACCTGAAATGCCTCGCTCACCGTTGCCCCGCGCGCGCGCGCCCCAGCGCGTCAATCACCCCGGCGACCAGGTCATAGCGTCCAAAGGCAGGCATGATGTACGCGCCCTGCGCCCGCTCGCGGACGCTCAGCAGCAACTCCTGGGCGACGCGCACCCCTTCGACGGGCGCACGGTCGCCCGCGGCGGCGATGCGCTGGCGGATGGCGTCCGGTATCTCGATGCCCGGCACCTCGTGGTGCAGGAAAGCCGCGTGACGCTCGCCGAACAGGGGTAGAATCCCGGCCAGGATGGGCAGCGTCAGCGGGCCGAACTCGGCGGCGTAGACGGCGCGGAAGCGATCCAGCGCCTCCGGCTCGAAGACCGGCTGGGTGAGGGCGAAGTCCGCGCCCGCGTCAATCTTCTTGTGCAGCAGCCTGACTTCGCGCGCCAGGTCGCCCGCGTTGACGTTGAGCGCGCAACCGACCAGAAACGATGTGGGCTGGCCGATGGAGTTGCCCGCCCCGTCGGCCCCCGCGTTGAGGTTGTGCTTGACCAGGCGGATCAAGCTGGTGGGCACGATGTCGTGCGTGTCGAAGGAGTCCGGGTAGTCGCCGATCTTCGTCGGGTCGCCCATCACCACGAACAGGTTGCGCACGTCCAGCGCGTGCGCCGCCAACAGATCGCCGTGAATACGCAGCAGGTTGCGCCCGCGCGTCGGGAAGTGGAGCACTGTTTCCAGCCCGACATGGTGCTGGATCAGGTGGCAGACCGCCCACGGACTCATACGCATACGGGCCATCGGGCTGTCGGAGACGTTGATGAAGTCGGCGCCCGCTTCGCGCAGCAATTCGGCGGAAGCGATCACCTTCTGCGCGGTGAAGCTGCGCGGCGGCGGCATCTCCACCGTGACGACGAACTTACCGGCGGCCAGCTTGCGCGCCAACTCGGTCGGCTCCTCCGGGGCTTCGCTGGCAGCGACCTCCGCAGGCTCGGCGACGGTGACCGGCGCTGGGCGCGCATGGGCGGGGGCGTCCAGGGTCGCACGCATAGCCCGGATGTGATCGGGCGTGGTGCCGCAGCAGCCGCCGACGAGACACGCGCCCGCGTCCTGGAAGGCCAGCGCGTATTCGCCGAAGTAATCGGGAGTGGCCGGGTACATGACGCGCCCGCCGGCCATCTCCGGCCAGCCGGCGTTGGGGACGACGGAGAAGCGCGCTTCTGGCACGGCACGGCGCATCAGTTGGAGGATGCGCAGCAGGTGTGTCGGGCCGCTGGAGCAGTTGACGCCGATCACGTCCGCGCCGGTGGCGTACAGGGCGCGGGCGACCTGGGCGGGCGTGTCGCCGAGCAGGGTGCGGCTGTCGCGGGTGAAGGTCATCTGGGCGACGACCGGCACGTCTGGGTCTATGCGCCGGGCGGCGGCGACCGCAGCGGCGATCTCGTGCAGGTCGCTGAACGTCTCGAAGATGAGCAGGTCTGCGCCCGCTTCCAGCAGCGCGCTGATCTGCTCGGTGAAGGCGGCGGTGGCCTCCTCTTCAGTAACGCGCCCGAACGGCGCCAGGCGCACCCCCAGCGGCCCGACCGACCCGGCGACATAGGCATCGTCGCGCCCGGTCTCGGCGACCGTCTGCCGAGCGATGGTCACGCCGGCCCGGTTGATGGCCGCGCAGTCGCGTTCCAGGCCGCAGTCGGCCAGCTTATACGTGTTGGCGCTGAAGGTGTTGGTCTCGATGATCTCCGCGCCGGCTTCCAGGTAGCGGCGGTGAATGGCGGCGACGGCGTCCGGCTCGGTCAGGTTGAGCAGGTCGAAGCAGGTGTCTATGGGCAGGTTGTGCTGGGCGTGGAGCATGGTGCCCATCGCCCCATCGAGCAGGATCGTGCCCTGGGCCAGCCGTTCGCGGAAGGGGATGCAGGCCATAGCGGTGGTGCTAAGCCTCCGTAAGCTGTTCGGTGCGCGACACGCCCACGCTGTAATACTTCGCGTCGGGGTGATGCACGACAATCGCCGCTGTGGACTGCTCCGGCACAAGCTGGTAGGCCGGGGTCAGGGTCATGCCCAGCATCTCCTCAGCGGGCAGCAGGCGGAACAGTGTGACATGGTCGTCCAGGTCGGGGCAGGCGGGGTAGCCCCAACTGTAGCGCTTGCCGCGCTCGACGGGCAGGCCAAGCTCGCGGCTGATGTGGCGGTTCAGGTAGGTAGCGGTCGCTTCGGCGGTTTGCACGGCCAGCCCATGGAAGAAGTACGCTTCGGTGTATTCGTGCGCCGCTTGCAGCGCGTCAAAGCGGTCGGTCGCGCCCTCGCCGACGGTGACGACCTGCAGCGGGCAGACGTCCACCCCCTCCCCGCCAGCGGGGGCGAAGTAGTCGGCCAGGCAGAGGCGCTCGCCGAATGGCTGGCGCGGGAAGTTGAAGCGGGCGATCTCGCGCAGCGCGCCCGACTCGGCGTAGCGGGCCGGGTTGTAGAGGATCACGGTGTCGCCGTCAGCCTGCGCCGGGAAGTAGCCGTAGACGGCCTGCGGGCGCAGCGTGCGGTCGGCCAGAGCCGCGCGTTTCATGCGCGCCAGCCGCGCTTCGAACTCGCGCTCCAGGCGCGTCCATTCCTCGCCGTGCGCATTGCGCGCTCCCCAGCTCAGCCGAAAAAGCTCCGGCTTGTGAATGTAAGGGAAGACCGCTTCGAGCGGGATGTCCCGCACGGTGCGCGCGCCCCAGAAGGGCGGCGTGGGGATGTCCGGGGCGGGGCCGACCGTCGAGCGGCGGTCGGCGGCGCGCCGGTCGCGAACCGGTGGACGCTCCCTGTCGATCTCCTGGTACGCCTCGGCGATGGCTCGCTCCAGCAGGGCCTCGCGCTTGGCGGGCGCGACAAGCTGCTCCATGACCTCCAGTCCCTCGAAGGCGTCTTTGCAGTAGAACACGCCCGGCGCATATAGCTCGCCGCTGTCCTCCAGGAAGAGGATGCGCCGCCCGAAGACGCGGTTGATGGCCGCTCCGCCGATCAGCACGGGGATGGCCAGCCCGCGCCGGGCCAGTTCGTTGACGATGAGCGGCATCTGCTTGGACGTGCTGACCAGCAGCGCGCTCAGGCCGATGGCGTCGGCCTGGTGCTGCACCGCCGCGTCAATGATCACGCTGGCCGGGGTCTGCTTGCCCAGGTCGTGCACGGTGAAGCCGTTGTTGCTGAGGATGGTGCGCACCAGGTTCTTGCCGATGTCGTGCACGTCACCGTAGACGGTGGCCAGCACGATGGTGCCCTTGCTGGCTCCTTCCTTGCGCTCCAGGAAGCTCTCCAGGTAGGCGACCGCCTTCTTCATCACCTCGGCGCTCTGCAGGACGAAGGGCAGGATTAGCTCGCCAGCGCCGAAGCGGTCGCCGACCTCCTTCATGGCAGGCAGCAGCACATTGTTGAGCACGCCAACGGCGTCCTGGCGGGTCAGGCAGTCGTCAATCAGCGCCTCGACCCCGTCCTTCTTGCGGTGGACGATCTGCCAGTGCAGCACTTCCTCGGCAGCCATGCCCGCAGTGGGATCGGCCTGCTCCTCGCCGCCAACCGTCACCTCGTGCTCCTCGAAATAGCGGATGAAGTCGGCCAGCGCGTCCGGGTGCTCGTTGAAGATCAGGGCGTCGGCCAGGCGGCGCTGCTCGGTGGGAATCTCGGCGTAGGGGGTGATGTGCGCCGGGTTGACGATAGCCATGTCCAGGCCCGCCTCGACGCAGTGGTACAGGAAGACGCTGTTGAGCACGGCGCGCGCGCCCGCGTTCAGCCCGAACGAGACGTTGCTAACGCCCAGCGAGGTGAGCACGCCGGGCAGCTCCGCTTTGATGCGGCGGATGCCCTCGATGGTCTCCACGGCGCTGCCGGCCATCTCCGGGTCGCCGGTGGCCAGGGTGAAGGTCAGCGCGTCGAAGATCAGATCATGCGGCGCCAACCCGTACTCGCTGACGGCGATCTCGGTGATCCGCCGGGCGATCTCGACTTTGCGCGCGGCGGTCTTGGCCATGCCCTCCTCGTCAATGGTCAGGGCGACGACTGCCGCCCCGTGCTTGACGGCGATGGGCAGCACGGC
>DYGW01000054.1:0-2662 GCA_020724485.1 Thermoflexus sp.
GGGGGGCAATCCCAGCGCCCAAGTGCCCCGCCCTAACAGCTTGTTCGTGGACCCGATGAGGTGCGTGGGGGCGTATTAAAGCTAAGCCGCCTCTCTCCCTAATGCAAGAACGGAGTGCGTAGTTGGAATTCGTTATTGTCCAGGAGCGCAGCAGAGCAGCGCCTCTACCGGCTGGAGGGCGTCCCCGGCGGGCGGAAAAGGTCCTCGATCAGCAGGCGGATGTCGCTGGCAATCGGCACCAGGATCGCTTCGCCGTCATCGCTCGTGCTCAGGTACACTTCGTCGAACGAAATCTGGGCCTGACGAATCTCCTCGGACGGGATTTTCTCGGCGCGCAGCCCCAGCCGCACCATCTCCTCAAAGGACAGGTTTGTGCGGATGTTGTCCTGCATGGACTCCCACAGGGCCGGGGCTTCGGGCAGCAGCGCGGCCACGCCGCCCGCGCTGAGCACCTTGTCCCGCACGCTGAGGATCACTTCTTGCTGGCGGGCCGCCCGCCCGATGTCGCTGTCCTGGTGGCGCGTGCGCGCATATTGCAGCAACCGCTCGGAGTCGAGCGCCTGACAGCCTGCGTCGAAGTGGATAGAGGTATAGCCGTAGCTGCCGTCCGGGTAGCGGTCGTCGTCAATCGGCTCCGGCGGGCAGACTTCGATCGGGCCGATGGCGTCAATGAACGTGTTGAAGACCTCGAAGTTGATCAGCAGGTAGTACTGAATCTTGACGCCCAGCTCTTTTTCCACCGTGCGCACGGCGAAGGCCGGGCCGCCGCCGCCGGGGTAATTGATGTTGTCGCCGGCGATGTTCACGCCGTTGATGCGCCCGAATTGCCCCAGGCCGGGGTACTCCACCCACAGGTCGCGCGGGATAGAGAGAATCGCCGCCGTGTGGCCCACCGGGTCGAGCGAGAGCAGGATGATCGTGTCGGTGGGGAAAGTGCCCTGCTCGCCGGCGCGCTGGTCAATGCCCAGCAGCAGCACCGAGACGCGGCGCGGATCGTCCCAGGGGGCGTAGGCGGCGGCCTGCGCCTCGCTTCCAGTTCCCTCAGCAGGGGCCGGTGTCTCTTGCGGCGCGGCTCCGTTGGGGGTAGGCGTTGCCACGGCTGGGGTGGGCGTGTCGCCGTTGGGCGGTGTCTGGACAGTGGCGGCAGGTGTCTGCCCGCCCGACGCGGGACGGCCTAACTGCGGCGGATTGGGCAGTTCCAGCACGCTATCGAGTTCGGCGGCGCGGTCGCGCACGAAGCCATAGGTGAACACGGCCCCGACGATGCCCAGGGCGCTGAAGAACACCACCCAGGCCAGCACAAACCACTGAGGTATCCGCATGGAGTCGTTCCCTCCGGCGCATGATTTCAAGGGCGGACAGGCATCGGGAGTATCCGGGATTGGGAACGGCTCTCATCTTTACCTCACCCCCACTCGGCGCTGACGCGGCCCGTCGCCCTCTCTCCACTGCGGAGAGGGGGCTGGCCGAGCGAAGCGAGGCCGGGGGTGAGGTAAACAAAAAGCGTCGATCCTTATGTTTTCTCTACGGCTGTCCGCCCCTGAAGGCGCATGATGACGGGGGATTATAGCGCGAAACAGCGCTCGCCCCACCGGACGAGCGCTGTACGCCTGGGCTACGCCGCGCCGATGGTGAAAAAAGCGGGGGCGACTTATTGGCCGCCCCCGCGCGCGCGTCGTTCGGGGTGCCCTAGGGCACCGGGATCAGCGTCTGCAGGAAGCCGCCCGTCTCCGGCACGCCCTCCACAGCCCACCTGCTGCGCCCGTCATCGGTGCGGATGCGCCACCAAGTGTAGCCCTCCGGCCCGGTAGCCGGTCCCTCCAGCATGGAATCCCTCCTTAGATTGTGTATGCTCCATGATGGCCTATTCCGCGTAGAAGGCGCTCACCCAGGCTGGGCGCGGCGGCAGATCGCCTGCCGCGACCAGCGCGCGCCATTCGGCGTCGGTCATGCGCTGGTTGATGTCGCCGATCCACTCGTAGTAGCTGAACACGCCGCCGCGCACCAGTTGCCAGCCGCCGGTTGACGCAGGCACCACGACGTAGATGTAGTCCACGTTGCCCACCGCCTCTTGCAGCACGATCCGGGCACTGGGGTTGCTGGCCACGTCAGTGACCAGCGCCACCGGGTCGGGGTTGGTCATGTCTGGCGACAGAGTTGCCAGCAGCCCCCACAGATAGTTGCCGAAGCCGAAGATGGTCCAGTATTCGTCCTCGGTGCGTGGCTCGCCGGCCAGCTCTTTGCGGGCGATCTCGGCCAGTTGCGCCGCCTGGTAAGCCAGCCCGCGCAGTTCGTACAGGGTCGCCTGAAAGCCAGTGTACACAGCCGAGTCTATGTATTCAGCCGGGTCTGCCAGTCCGCGCTCGACCAGCCCCTGGTAGGTCATCGCCGCCACGACCGCGATGCGGGCGAAGACGAGCGGGTTCGGTTCCACGTAGCCGAACGAGGTCAGCGGCGCGCCGCCCCCGCCCAGGCCGCTGGGCTGCTTGGCGTAGAGCACTGTGTCGTGCTTGAGTTCAGTCCAGCTTGCCAGGCCCGTGTGCAAGTCCTTGCGCAGCCAGACTTCAGTCTGCATCAGCGGCGGATAGCCCGCTGAACGCCCTTCCCACAGCGGTTTGAGCGTCCACAACCAACCGCCGTAGGTGTTCTCCAGCCAGTCCTG
>DYGW01000054.1:2677-19333 GCA_020724485.1 Thermoflexus sp.
CCGCGCCCGCCTGGATCGCCAGGAAGTAGGGCGTCTCCGACCCGCCGACCGTCGCCGCCACGTCCAATCCTAGCGGCAGCAGGCGCGGGTTCTCGCGCGTGCCGACGTAGGGGTACATCAACTGCCCCATCACGTAGCCATCGAGGGTGAAGCGCTGGCCCAGGAAGCGGAAGCCGCGCCCCGACTCGCTCATCTCCTCCGCCGCCGTGTCGTCGGGCAGGATCAGGCCATTGATGCGCGGGCCGGGCAAGGTTTTCAGCGCGGCCTGAAAGGCAGCCAGTCGCTCCGGGTCGGCCAGGGCGTCCAGCGGCAGATCCTCCGGGTGGTAGATCGCAGCGGCGATCTCGCCGTATTCGGGCGGGCCGAGGTCGTCCACCGGGCCGATCAGGAAGGTTAGCGTTTCGTGGAGTGTCGTCCAGCCCGCGACTGCCTCCGGCGAAGAACGCAGCGCGCGCAGCAGCAGCAGCGCGATCTGCGTGGCGTCGGGGTCGCCGGCCAGGAAGGTGATGCGGCTGAGCCACATCATGCCCCGGAAGTACTGCTCCAGCAGTGGATCGCCGTCGTAGTGACCGCGCGGACGATACTGGCTGAAATCCTCCTGGTAACCGGCCAGGAAGGGCACCTCAAGCTGCCCCTCGGCAGCCAGCGCCATCTCCACTAGCGGCGTCACCGCGCTCATGGCCTCCGCCCCGATGATCGGCGCGGCGCTGCCCGGCGCGAGCAGTTCCAGCGCCACCGCCAGGTACAGCTCGGCGCTGCGCGCGGGACTTTCGAGCGGCGTCCCGGCGGCGGCCTGGGTCTGCGCGTGGGCGGCTTGCAGCGCGGGCGCCACCACATCCTGGGTGACAAGCGGGTAGAAGCTCGCCTTCTCCAGGTCGGTGAGCAGGTTATCGAAGATGAAGTGTAGCGCGTGCAGCGTCGCGTCGGTGGTGATGAAGAAGGCGTGACCGGGCGGCAGTTCAGCGTCCTCCGAGCCGTCCCAGGTGACGCCCTCCGGCCATGTCAGCCAGTTGTCGCTGTCCACGTAGGCTGGGTGGAATTGGGTCAGCCCGCCGGGCACGACGACAAAACCGTTCTGGGCCAGTAGGGCCAGTTGGGCCTGATTCAGCCCAGCGTCTTTCAGGAACATCACGCCAGTCAGGTCAACAGGCAGGTTCGGCAGGTCGCCGCTATACACGTCGGGCGGCGCGATCCTCATCGGATCGGGCAGGTCGCCCCCCCAGTAGTCGGCGACGAACGTCGCCCAGTCCCAGACGGTGAACGGCCCGGAGCCCTGGCTGAGCGGGGCAACGGGGCCGGTTGGCGTGACCGTGCCCTGGGGCGTCGTGACGGCGGCAGACGGCGCGACGAAGTAGTTGCCCTCCATACCCTCGGCGATCCAGCCGGTCAGCGCGCCCGCCGCGACGCGCCACCAATAGATGTTGTCCGCGCAGAGCGGCCCTTCAAGCACGGCAAAAGTCGTGCCTTCGGGAAGCTGGCCGATCAGACTGCCGCCTAGCCCGACGGTACCGCGCATGTTGAGCGGACGACCGTCGGTGAAAGTCACCATCGCCTCGCCACCCACGACCAGGCGTGGCGCGGGCGCGCCCTCACAGCCACCCTGCGCGCGCGCCGCCGGAGCGAAAGCCGGAGCCAGCGCCCCGGCGATCAGCGCGGCGCTGAGCAGAATAGTCCAGAACCAGTGCCGATGATGTCGCATTGAGTATCACTCCCATGCTATGCGGCCCCAGGCCACCGAGGATACGCCGTTGCGCTCCCCACGCTGCATTGTAGCACTGTTCCCACGCCACAAATACATGCCGGGATGACGGGCGCTCTACGCCAGGTCGCCGGGTGACCGCCGCCGGGGATGAAAGGGGCGTGATCAGGGGCTAGTCGCCGGTCGTCGGTGGTCAGTGGTCAGTTATCAGTGAACAGCGGCAGGGTGCCGGACGCTGAAGCACTCCAGCGGCGACCGAGCGCGCGACGCAGCAGGACTTCGGAAGTCTGAGATGAGAGATATATGGCCGCCGCCCCTGGTTGTGATTCGCGCCCCGGCTCTCTATAATCCGCGCCATGAACGCACACCCTCCCCGCACGCTGTTCGGCTTCCGGCCCCGCACGCTGGCGGCGCTCGCGCTGCTGGCCCTGGCCGCGACCGGCGCGCTGGCCCTCGACCTGGCCTTCGAGGGAGCGATCTACGACGCCCTGTGGGAAGTCACCGGCGAAACCGAGCCGTTGGAGCAGCTTCTCGGCTTTGGGCAGTATCTCGCCCGCTGGACGCGCGCCCAACCCGATACGCAGCCCTTCGCCTCCATTCCCCTGGCCGATGTGAACCCCTTCGGGGTCAACACCTTCCTGGAGCAGGAGGTCGAGCCGGCCAAGCGCGAGCGGCAGATGCAGCTGATCGCCGAGGCGGGCTTCGGCTGGATTCGCCAGCAATTCCCCTGGGAAGACATCGAGATTCACGCCAAGGGCGACTTCACCGACCGGCGCAACCTCGACGTGCACGGGGCGATCAGCGCCTGGGACAAGTACGACCACATCGTCGCCCTGGCCGAGCAGTACGGGCTGCGCATCATGGCCCGGCTGGGCGGCCCCATGCCCGCCTGGAGCCTGCCGGAGGGCACGGACAACCGCTACACGCCCCCCGCCAACTTCCAAGACTTCGTGGACTACGCGGTTGCCGTGGCGACGCGCTATCGCGGGCGCATCCAGCACTACCAGGTGTGGAACGAGCCGAACCTCTACCCCGAATGGGGCGAGCAGACGGTCAACGCCGAAGCCTACACCGACCTGCTGTGCCGCACCTACCGCGCGCTGAAGGCGGTTGACCCGCAGATCGTGGTCATCACGGGCGCGATCGGCCCGACGATCGATCTGAGCGGGCGCAACGCCTACGACGTGCTCTATTTGCAGCGCATGTACCAGGCGGGGGCCGGCGCGTGCTTCGACGTGCTCAGCGTCCAGGGCTACGGGCTATGGAGCGGCCCCACCGACCACCGCCTGCGCCCGACGACGATCAACTTCCAGCGCCACCTCTACCTGCGCGATGTGATGGTCGCCAACGGCGACGCCCATAAGCCGATCTGGATCAGCGAGGCGGGCTGGAACCCTGTGCCGGACGATCCGGCCATCGCCGACCTAGAGCGTTACGGGCGGGTGACGATGGAGCAGGCGGCTGCCTGGGGGCCGCTGGCCTACCAGCGCGCCAGCGAAGAGTGGCCCTGGGTTGGGGTGATCGCCTGGTGGTACTTCAAACGCGCCGACGACTCCGAGCGCGACCAAAGCTGGTACTACTTCCGGCTGGTCGAGCCGGACTTCACGCCCACGCCCGTCTACGAGGCGCTCAAGGCGTACATGACGGGCGAGCAGCCCCGGACGCTCGGCGCGGGGCGGCACGGGCTGGCCACGCGCGGGGTGATCACCAGCGAGCCGGATGGCCGCGAGACGCGCACCTTCCGCGTGCGTGGCACGGCGGCCTACCTGTGTCACGAGACGCTGCCGGAAGCGCAGACGATCACCGTCAGCGTGGAAGGCGGCGCGGCGCGGACGCTCACCCTGGCGGCAGGGGCGGCGGGCTGCGCGCCGCTGAGCGAGCCGCTGGGCGGGGGGACGCACACGCTGGCCCTCAGCGCGGACGACTGGAACGGCCTGCACAGCCTGGCCATGCTCGATCACAGCGCGCGGCAACGCCTGCCCTGGCTGCTGGCGGGCATCGTGGCAGTGGCGGGCGCGCTCGCAGTGCTGGGCCGCGCGGTGATTGTCCGGCTGGGCGGACCGGCGATCTAGGGAGCGGATAGTGGCAGAACGATTGATCGGACAGGGGGGCGTTGCCGGGCAGATCGGGCGTGTCCTGCGTCGCCACACCTGGATCGCGCCGGCGATCGTGCTGCTGCTGGCCTTTGCCGTGCGCTTTCATGCCCTGGAAGCGCAATCGCTGTGGAACGACGAGGGCAACAGCCTGCGCCTGGCTCAGCGCAGCGTCCCCGATCTGCTTGACGCCGCCGGGCGCGACATTCACCCGCCAGGTTACTACCTGGCGCTGA
This sequence comes from Thermoflexus sp., assembly GCA_020724485.1. Taxonomy (GTDB): domain Bacteria; phylum Chloroflexota; class Anaerolineae; order Aggregatilineales; family Aggregatilineaceae; genus UBA2029. Next base: position 6,706 of record DYGW01000054.1, read on the forward strand.
AGGGCTGGATCGCGCTGGCCGGGCAGAGCGAATTCGGACTGCGCTCGCTCTCGGCTTTGCAGGGCGTGCTGGCCGTCGCGCTGACGATCGCGCTGGGGCGGACGCTGTTCGGCGGGATAGGGGGGGCGCTGGCGGGACTGTTCGTGGCGCTCAGCCCGTTCTCCGTCTACTACAGCCAAGAGACGCGCATGTACGCCCAACTCGCCCTGTTCAGCGCGGCGAGCATGGCGTTGTTCGCCCGCTGGCTGGAAAGCTTCACCACAGCGGACACAGAGGGCACAGAGAAAAACAGGGGGGAAAACCTCAGAACTTCTTCTCCGTTCTTCTCTGCGTTCTCTGTGCTCTCTGTGATGAAGTTCTCCGCACTGGCGCTGGTCAACGCTGCGGGACTTTATACGCAGTACTCATTTCCCTTCACCCTGCTGGCCCAGGGCATCCTTTTCATCGCGTGGATCGCCTGGCGCAGGCGCGCAGGCCGCCCCCTTCGCCGCGCCGTGACTGGCTTTGTGCTTCTCACTGTGCTGACACTGGCGCTGTTCGCGCCCTGGTTGCCTACCGCCTGGCAGCAGGTGACCACCTGGCCGCGCACCGGTGAAGACCTGGCCCTGGGCGAGCAACTGCGCACCGTCCTCACCTGGCTTGTCTACGGGAACACGGCGGGGAAGGTTGCGCTGCCGCAATTGCTGTGGCCGGGCGCGCTGCTGATCGCCGCGCTGTGGCCGGGGCGGGGGCGCGCGAACGGGTGGCGCATTGCCTTGCCGCTGATCTGGGCGGTGGTGGTGACCGGCGCGCTGTTCGTCTCCGGCGCGTACCGCCTGGCCAATCTCAAGTTTCTGCTGCCCGCGCAGATGGCGTTAGCGCTATTGCTGGCGCAGGGGGCGCGGCGGCTATGGGTATGCCACTGGCGAGTTCCTTTGCTCAGCGCCCGGCAGTCCGGCGCGATTGTCCGTCTGCTGAGCGTGATGTGCGCCGTGCAGATCGTGTTGGGCAACGCGCAGGCGCTCGATGCCCTGTACAACGATCCCGCGCACGCGCGCGCCGATTACCGCGCCATCGCCGCGCACCTGGGGGCGGACGAGCGCCCCGGCGATGCCATCATCCTCGACGCGCCCAATCAGATCGAAGTGTTCAGCTATTACTATCGCGGCAGCGCGCCGGTCTATCCCCTGCCGCGCGGCCTGGGCGGGGACGACGCCGCCACCCAGGCCGAGGTAGAGACGATCCTGCGGCAAAGCCGTCGAGTTTTCGCCATCTTCTGGGGCGAGGAAGAGCGCGATCCGCGCCGGGTGGTGCAGGCGACGCTCGATGCCGGCGCGTATCCGGTCGCCTCGGCGTGGTATGGTGACGTGCGGCTGGCGCAATACGCCGTGCTCGGCCCTGCGCCGGACATGCCCACCGTCGCGCTGGACGCCCGTTTCGGCGATGCCCTGCGCCTGACCGGCTATGCACTGAGCGCGCCCGCTGCCCGCCCTGGCGACGCCGTCGGCGTGACGTTGTTCTGGACGGCAGACGCGCCGCTCGCCGCGCGCTATAAGGTGACGGTGCAGCTTCTCGCGCCGGATGGAACGTTAGCTGCCCAACACGACGCCGAGCCAGCCAATAACCTGGCCCCCACAACGGCCTGGACGCCTGGCCAGACGGTGATTGACACGCACGGCCTGGTCGTGCCGCCGGACGCGCTGCCGGGCGAGTATGCGCTGGTCGCCGCTGTCTATGCGCTCGACGCGCCCCATGATCGCCTGCCGGTGACGGGGGATGGAAGGACAGCAAGTGAGATCATATTGGTGGAAATAACCGTAGCCAGGTGAACTCCAGGCTGACTATCAGACTCACTATCGAAATCAGATAGGAGAAGTTGGAGGAGATTACAGAAGATGAATAGAACATTTGATTGACAACAAACGCGATCTGGACGTAAAATATAGATGCAGGTATGCGCGGGAATAACCTCAGGTCGTCCTGCATGGACGGCAGCCTATTTAGGTGGGATCCTGAGGCCCGGGACCTGCATTTTCATTTTTGTAGGCCGTTAGTGAAAGAAGTCATAACGACTTTCTCTCAGTATCGTGGCTTCGATCTCCCTTGGCCAAAACTTCAGACCGTACCCTTTGTATTGACCCTTCCGGCTATACTGCCGTCTTTAAAGCGGAAACCTTCATCGCCAGACTCATCAATGTATATCACGAAACTTGCAGCCATTGTTGGCATTTCCTCATGTGTACCCATTTAAGTTCCATTCTATTAGACTCTGATGGAAAAGCAAGGAATGTGGCCCGGATTCGTGCAGGAGCAATATATGATCCTCATCACTGGCGCAGCCGGCTATGTCGGCAGCAACCTCGTTCGCCTGCTCGTCGCGCAGGGCAAGCCAGTCCGCGCGCTAGTTCACAGCCCGGACAAAGCCGCCGTCCGCCTGGCCGACGTGCGCGACCGGATCGAGATCGTGCGCGGCGACGTGACCCGCCCGGAGACGCTCGGCCCGGCGCTGGAAGGCGCGAACGCCGTCGTGCACCTGGTTGCTGTGGCCATCGAGCGACAGCGCGGCGACTACGCGCGCATCAACACGCAGGGCACGATCAACCTCGTGGACGCGGCAAAAGCCGCCGGTGTCCGCCGCTTCATCAACATGAGCCAGAACGGGGCCGACAGCCGCCTGCCCTACCGCTTCCTGGCCAGCAAGGGCCGCGCGCAGGACTATGTCGCCGCCTCCGGGCTGGATTGGACGGCGCTGCGCCCGTCGGTCATCTGGGGGCCGCAGGACGAGTTTGCCAACGTCCAGGCGCGGCTGATCAAGCTGACGCCGCTGATTTTCCCCATCGTCGGGGACGGGGGCGCCAGGTTCCAGCCGGTGTGGGTCGGTGACGTGGTGGCGGCGGTAGCCCGCTGCCTGGACGACGCAAGCACCATCGGGGGCGAGTACGCGCTGGGCGGGCCGGAGGTGCTGACCTACGCCCAGATCGTGCGCCGCGTGCTGGACGCGCTGGGCGCGCGCCGCCTGACGATCAACGTGCCGGTGTCGCTGCTGCGCCCGGTCGTCAAACTGATGGAGATCGCGCTGCCCAACCCGCCGGTGACGACCAGCCTGCTCGACCTGCTCAAGGTGGACAACGCCGTCGCGGACAACGCGCTGACCGAGGTCTTCGGCATCACGCCGCGCCCGTTCACGCCGGAGAATCTGACCTACATGCGCGAGTTCACCGCGCGAGAGTCGCTCAAGCGGCTGTTGGGGCGCGCCTGACGCACGGGGTCGCTCACTGAAGCTGCACAATCGTGACAGTCAGCGCGCCCGCCCCGCCGGAACCGCCGCCAACGACGCTGAAGCGCACGCGCCGGTGGTCGCCCCTCAGGTCGTAGAGGGCGCTGTAAAGGTGATCGCTGGCGTAGTCGGGCGGCTCTGCCGCCAGGTTGAGCGCGTCCAGGGCAGGCGCGCCGTCAATCGCCAGCCCATCGGCCACAAGCTGTGGCGGGCTGAGCGGCGTCCCGCCCTCGCTGGCGAACAGGTAGAGCGCGTCGAGCGTCCCCGCTCCAGCGAGGGTACCGCTGCCCTCGACCACGATCCGCACTCGCCCGTAATAGCGAAACTCGGTCTCGACCGGCTCGGCGCGGTCAAAGGGCACGGCCAGCGTCTCAATCATCGGATCGCCGTAGTCGGGAATGCGGTCGAGCGGGTTGCCGCCATCGTTGGTCGAGGCGACGAGCACAAACGCGATCATCACCGGCAGCGCCGACCCGACGATCAGCGCCAGCGTGGTCAGCGTGCGCTGGAGGGCGGTCTGTGGTTTGTGGGAATCCCCGCTCATGGCGCTTCTCCTGACGGCGCGGCCCTGCCCCGACTATAGCGCATTCGCCGCCAAGTGGGGTACAGCGATCGCAGCGCAGGGCAGACGCGCCAGAGAGACTTCGGAAGTCTGTGTCAGGACATTTGCGCGCGCAGGGTCCACGAACAAGTCGTGAACGTGTTTGTCCTCCCATCCCCGGCCCTTCCCCCACGAGAGGGGAAGGGAGAAAAGCGGCGGGCCTGCTCCCCTTCCCTGCGCGCAGCGTGGGGGAAGGGGGTGGGGAATGGGGGGCAATCCCAGCGCCCAAGTGCCCAGCCCTAACAGCTTGTTCGTGGACCCGCGCGCGCGCAACCGTTTGATCATTGCCCACCCAGCGTGTATAATGCCCCTGCGCCCGAAAGTACCGGAGATCGAAACTTCTATGGAGTCCTACAACGCGAACCTTGACCCTGACATGGGGGCAGAAGAATCCATGCCTGAGGTCGAGCACACCTCTCCCGAAGCCCTGAATGCCCCAGAGCTATCGGACAAAACCACCCCTCAGCCGGAGCTACCCTCCGCCGAGGGCGAACCGCTGGATGAAGCGCTCGAGGCGGTCAGCGTCGCTGACGAGGGCACCCCTCAGGCGGAGCTGCCGCTGGCCGAGGGCGAACCGCTGGATGAAGCGCTCGAGGCGGTCAGCGCCGCTGACGAGGGCACCCCTCAGGCGGAGCTGCCGCTGGCCGAGGGCGAACCGCAAGACGAAGCGTCCGAGGTAGTCAGCGCCGTTGATGAGGGCACCCCTCAGGCGGAGCTGCCGCTGGCCGAGGGCGAACCGCTGGATGAAGCGCTCGAGGCGGTCAGCGCCGCTGACGAGGGCACCCCTCAGGCGGAGCTGCCGCTGGCCGAGGGCGAACCGCAAGACGAAGCGTCCGAGGCAGTCAGCGCCGTTGACGAGGACGAGCCGCTCGAAGACGAGGCCGAAGAAGCCGCCGTCCCCGGCGGCGAAGAACCGGCGATTAAGCGCGGCACGATTGTGGACGGCACGGTGATCGAGACCAGCCCCACCGAAGTCCTGGTAGACCTGGGTGAGGACATAGTTGGCGTCATTGCCAGTCGCGAGCTGGAGCGTATGGATCGCGAGGCAATCGAGACGCTCAAGCCTGGCAGCCTGGTCACGGCTTACGTGCTGAAGACCAGAGGCTCCGACGGACGCCCCGTGCTATCATTGGCCCGCGCCGAAGAAGAGAGCAACTGGCGTCTGGCTGAAAAGCACTACACGAGCAAGGAAGTGTATTTCAGCAAAATCGCCGGCTATAACAAGGGCGGGCTGATCGTGCGCTTCGGCAAGGTGCGCGGCTTTGTGCCCGCCAGCCAGGTCAGCCGCGAGCGCCAGCAGCGCGCCGCCAGCGGCAGCCCGGAGGAGCGGTGGGGCCAGATGGTCGGCGAGGATATCGCGGTCAAGGTCGTCGAGATTGACCGCGCCCGCAACCGCCTGATCCTCTCTGAGCGAGCCGCCGCCCGCGAGTGGCGTGAGAAGCAGAAAGGCCGCCTGTTGGGCACGCTGCGCGAAGGCGAAGTGCGCAAAGGCCGCGTGATCAGCGTCGCCGACTTCGGCGCGTTCGTAGACCTGGGCGGGGCCGACGGGCTGGTTCACCTCACCGAGCTTTCGTGGAAGCACATCACCCACCCGCGCGAGATTCTCGAGGTCGGGCAGGAAGTCGAGGTCGAGGTCATCAGCATTGACTCGCAGCGCAAGCGTATCGGCCTGAGCATGAAACGCCTGGAGCGCGACCCCTGGCAAGAGATCGTCGCCGACTACAGCATTGGCCAGCTTGTCCAGGCCACGGTGACCAAGCTCACCAAGTTCGGCGCGTTCGCCCGCCTGGTGGACAAGCCGGAGATCGAGGGGCTGATCCACATTTCGGAGCTGGCCGATTATCGCGTCTCGCACCCGCGCGAAGTGGTGCTGGTCGGCGACGTGCTGACGCTGCGCATCGTCAAGATTGACGCATCGGAGCGTCGCCTGGGCATGTCGCTGCGCCAGGTAGATTCGGCCAAATTCATAGACCAGGACTGGCAGGCCATCACGGGCGAGATCAGTGAGGAAGCGCCTGCCGAACCACAGGCTGACGCTGACGAGGCGGCTGCTGAGCCACCCTCCGACGCTGACAGCGGGCCGGAAGCCGAGTCCGCGCCGGACGCAGAGTAAGCACCGCCGCAGCCTGGCATTCGCTCGACAACGCATAGCGAGGTCCTGCTCTTGACCAGGGGGCAGGGCCTTTCTGGTCTGTGCTCCAAAGCGCGATGCTGGGGACGAATGAGGTTGGCAGGGATACCCCAGGGCGCAGCAGAGCAGCACCCCTACCGCCAACGGGTTTTGCGCGCACCCCCAGAACGGGAAAAGAGTGCCCGCATCACCGGCGGAACATGCTACAATAGGATATAGGGACACACCGCTGACGCAGCGAACGGGCAGTTTAGCCTGTGCCGCCATCCCCTATGCGCCAGTGCCCGGCCAGGCCCGTCCGACCCACCGCCGACCGATGTCCAACCAGCAGGTGCCACACGCAGAGTGTGCGCGCAACCAGAATCGCGCTAGAGTCGAGTCGTGAGCGGCCCGGTTGAGAGGCTTAGAGCTTGCTGAGAAGTTCGCCGCAAAGCGCGTTTTTCATACAGATTTGACGAGGCTCATTGGTAGAGTGGGGGGACACTCATCTAAAATAGGGTGAGGACGCAGCGCGTTGCGGTAACCCATTGACTGATGCGGGGAAATCGAACCCATATCGCCCAATCGCTGTGGGCGGTGAGTTTCGAGTCAGGAGTCTTGAGTCCAGAACAAGCACAATCTCCCGACCCAGCACTCCGGACTCAGAACCCCTATGATGAGCTTGAACCGGCTCCTGCATCGGACCCATCACATCCGCTCTTGTGCCGCGCTGCACCGCGCCGTCAGGGACGGGGCTAGGAGAGACAATGACCATGTCGAACAAGATGGAGCGTTTCACGCAGCGCGCTCGTCGCGTCCTGAGCCTGGCTCAGGAAGAAGCCGAGCGGATGCAGCACAGCCACATTGGCACCGAACACCTGCTCTTGGGCTTGATGCGTGAAGAGGGTGGCGTGGCCGGCAAGGTCCTGCGTGAGATGGGGCTACAGCCCGACCAGGTCGAGCAGATTATCGAGCGCCTGACCCTCGCCAACAGGCGGCCCGGCATCACGCGCATGGACCTGGCACCGGCGACCAAGAAGGTGCTGGAACTGGCCGTTGATGAGGCCCGGCGCATGGGTCATCACTACATCGGCACCGAGCACCTGCTGCTAGGGCTGGCCCGCACCAACGACGGCGTAGCCGTAGAGGTGTTGCGCGAGCTAAAGATCAATCCCGACGAGATTCGCCGCAACACCCGCCGCGTGCTGCAGGAAAATCCCCTGCAGGCAGCGCGCCGTGCGGCAGACCCCGCGCCGGATCGCACGCCGCGCGCCAACGCCAAGACGCCGATGGTGGATCAGCTTGCCACCGATCTGACCGCCCTGGCCGAACAGGGCAAGCTCGACCCGGTGATTGGCCGGCAGCGAGAAATCGAGCGCGTCATCCAAATCCTCAGCCGCCGCCAGAAGAACAACCCGGCCTTGATCGGCGAGCCGGGTGTGGGCAAGACAGCCATCGTCGAGGGGCTGGCCCAGCGTATCGTAGACCGCGACGCCCCCGCCCCACTGCTGGGCAAGCGCGTGTTGCAGCTTGATGTCGGCTCGCTGGTGGCCGGGACGATGTATCGCGGCCAGTTCGAGGAGCGCCTCAAGCGCGTGATCGAGGAACTGAAACAGTCCGACAGCATCCTGTTCATTGACGAGGTGCACATGCTCGTCGGCGCCGGGTCGGCGGGCAGCAGCGTGGACGCCGCCAACATCCTCAAGCCGGCGCTGGCGCGCGGCGAGCTACAGTGCATCGGCGCAACCACGCTCGACGAGTACCGCCGCCACATCGAGAGCGACGCCGCCCTGGAGCGCCGCTTCCAGAAGGTGATGGTTGAGGAGCCGACCATCGAGGAGACGATTGAGATTCTGCACGGCATCCGCAAGCCGTATGAGGAGCATCACAACCTCGACATCACCGACGAGGCGATCTTCGCCGCCGCCAACCTGTCAGCGCGCTACGTGCCCGACCGCTTCCTGCCCGACAAGGCCATTGACCTGATTGACGAAGGCTCCAGCCGCGTCCGCATGTACAAGTCGCCCGAATCGTCGCGCGTCAAGCGGCTGGAAAGCGACCTGCGCATCGCCCACGAAGACCTGGAGATCATGGAAGAGGAGCTTTCCGACGAGGAGCGCGCCAGCATCCAGGAGCGCATCGCCGAGATGGAAGCCGAGATGGAGGACTACCGCGCCCACTGGGACCCAGTCACGCAGCGCGCCCGCCTGACGGCGGACGACGTGGCCGAAGTGGTCGGCATGTGGACGGGCATCCCCGTCACCACCATCGCCCAGGAAGAGTCCGAGCGCCTGCTGCACATGGAAGAAGAACTGCACAAGCGCATTGTCGGGCAGCACGAAGCGATCGAAGCGATCAGCAAGGCGGTGCGCCGCGCCCGCGCCGGGCTGAAAGACCCGCGCCGCCCGATCGGCTCGTTCGTCTTCCTGGGGCCGACCGGCGTGGGCAAGACAGAGCTAACCAAAGCCCTGGCCGAGTTCCTGTTCGGCAGCGAAGACGCCCTCATCCAGCTTGATATGAGCGAGTTCATGGAGCGCCACAACGTCGCCCGCCTGACGGGCGCGCCGCCCGGTTACGTCGGCTATGAGGACGCCGGGCAGCTCACCGAAGCCCTGCGCCGCCGCCCGTACAGCATCGTCGTCTTCGATGAGATCGAGAAAGCGCACCCCGAAACGTTCAACATGCTGCTCCAGATCATGGAGGAGGGGCATCTTTCAGACGCGCGCGGACGCCGGGTAGACTTCCGCAACGCCATGATCATCATGACCAGCAACATCGGCGCCGACCTGATCAAGCGCGGTACGTCGCTCGGCTTTGGCCTGCCCAGTGACGGACAGGCCGTACCGGAGCAAGACTACAATGAAATGCGCAAGACGCTCATGGACAGCCTGCGCCGCGCCTTCCGTCCGGAGTTCCTCAACCGCGTGGACGCGACCATCGTCTTCCGCGCGCTGAGCAAAGAAGAGATCGCCGAGATCGTAGACCTGGAGATCAAGAAGGTCAACGAGCGGCTGGCCGAGCGCGCCATGTCGGTCACGCTGAGCGAGGCCGCCCGCACGCACCTGGCCGAGCAGGGCTTCGACCCCGACTACGGGGCGCGCCCGCTGCGCCGCCTGATCACCAGCCTGGTCGAGGATCGCCTGTCGGATGCCATCCTGGCCGGCGATGTCAAGCTGGGCAGCATGGTGCTCGTGGATTACGACGCCGAGAAGGGCGAACTAACCTTTGGCGAAGCCCAGCCCGAGGCCCCAGTGGGCGAGCCAGCCTGATCGCGGCCCGCCCCGACAGCATAAGACGGTGAGCGGCCCCTGGCAGCAGGGGCCGCTTTTGTTGCATGGCAGGCGCGGCAGAGCGTGCCCCTAAAACAGCTATGCTATAATGCATGAAAGTCTATGGCGTAGGCGATCAGTAGTGCTGGGGGGCCACAGACCGGCGGGGGGGTGTCATGTCTCATCTGATCCTGATCGTTGACGATGACGCCGAGCTACGCACGCTTTACCGGATGATCCTGGAGCGCGAAGGCTACACCGTAGACGAGGCCACCAACGGGGCCGACGCGCTCAAATACCTCAGCAGCCACGTCCCCGACCTGATCATCATGGATATGCTCATGCCTATGCTCGGCGGCGAGTCGGTCATGCGGCGCATCCAGCAGATTCCGGCCCTGCGCGAGGTGCACATCATTGTGCTCACCGCCTACCTGCGCTTCCGCGACACGGTGCGCTATCTGGACGCCGACCAGTTCCTGGTCAAGCCGATCACGCCCAAGCAGATTGTCGCCGCCGTGCGCGACGCTCTCGGCGAGGAGCCGCGCCCAGAAGAGTAAGGGCGATCCGCTCACCCGTTGGCCCCACGCAGACGGCGCGCTACAATCATCGCCACGCTGACGCGCCAGGAGACTTGCCATGCCATCTGCAAATTCGTCCCCCGGCCCGCGCGCCCGGCGGGGCCGCTGGGCCAGGCTGTGGGCCGCGCTCGCCAGCCTGATCATCGCGGTGTGCGCGCCAGCGGCAGTCGTTGGGGCGCAAGGCCGCACGCCCACCCCACCGGGAGCGGTGACGGCGCTGGTCGCGGTCGAGCGGGCGTTCGTCTTCCCGGCTCCAGACCGCAGCGCCGCCCCGCTGACCTACGTCTACCAGCGCGAGCGGCTGCCCGTGCTCGGCCAGACGGCGAGCGGCGTCTACCTGCTCGTGGCCGTGGAAGACCTAGAAGGGTGGGTGCTCGCCGCGCAGATGGACGTGAGCGGCGACCTGGCGGCGGTGCCGGTCGTGGAGGAAAGGCGCGTCACGCCGACGCTGACCTTCACACCGTTCCGCGCCACGCCCACAGCGGCAGCAGCCACGCGCACGCCCCTGCCCACGCGCACGCCTGTTCCCATCGCCAGCGCGCCTGCCACGCCTGTGCCCAGTGGTACCGTTCCCCCTGCTGCTGATCTACCAGCCGTCCTGCCAGGGAAGCCGCCGCCGCTGCGCATCACGCTGCCGGAGGGTTGGAACGCGCTGCACCTGGAAGTGCCCTTCAGCACCTTCGACGGCCAGACGCGCAGTATCCCCCTGACGATCTACGTCGGGCCGCTGCCGGGCGGCGTGCAGGGCTACATTTACCTGTACTGGGGCTTCCCCAATGTAGTGGACTTCGACGGCGAGTTCAATCTGTGGGCGGATGGCATCCAGATTCTGCGCGGCTCGCTCGTCGGGTCGTCGTGCAACCTCGGCCTGGACGAGCAGATGACCTTCACAGTGGGCGGGCACGAGGGAGTCGGCACCTACTATGCCGCCGTTGGTTGCGCCGACGAGACGGACACGACCGGCTGGTTCGCCGCGCTGCGCGTGGGCGAGGGCAGCTACGCCTTCTTCACCGCCGTCGAGCCGTTCGACGCGCTGGCCGATCAGCGCGGAGCGCTGCAGGCGATTCTGGACACGGTCGAGTTCACCCCGCCGGACGCGGAGCCGTAGCCGGGCCGGTGGCCGGGCGCGCCCAATTCGCCCTTGACCCCACCGCCTGTCTTGCGGTATGGTGTTGCCCGTCAGCACAGCCAGCGCATGAGCAGGGGCGAGCGTGGCCGCCAAACCAGATCGCATCATCGTCATTGATGTCGAAGCCACCTGTTGGGAGGGCGAGCCGCCCCCCGGCCAGGAAACCGAGATCGTCGAGATCGGCGTGTGCGTGCTGGACGTGCTCACCGGCGAGCGCCTGGCCCACGAGAGTATCCTCGTCCGGCCCGAACGCTCGCAGGTCAGCCCGTTCTGCACGCAACTGACCACGCTGACGCCGGAGCGAGTCGCGCGCGGCGTGACGTTCGGGCACGCCTGCCGCATCCTGCGCCGCAAGTACGGGGCCGGCGACCGCGCCTGGGCCAGCTATGGCGACGAAGACCGCCGTCTGTTCGAGAAGCAGTGCGCCGCGCGGGGCGTGCCCTACCCGTTCGGGCCGACGCACCTGAACGTCAAGGCGCTGATCGCCCTGCTGCACGGGCTGCCCCGCGAAATCGGGTTGCCGGGCGCGCTGGCCCTGCTGAACCTGCCAGTTGAGGGCACGCCGCATCGGGGCGTGGACGACGCCTGCAATACGGCGCGGCTGCTGGCCTCGTTGATCCTATACCATCGCGGCGTGCTGATCCCTTCGTGACCGGCCCGACCAAACAAACCGAGGACGACTCTTGACTACCCGACACATTTCCCTGCTCACCCTCCTGATCGCGCTGACCGGCCTGCTGCTGGCCGCCGCGCCGTTCCCTGTCGCGGCGGGGTCGGAGACGGCTGGCCCGGTCAGCATCACCTACGACTTCCAATGGATTCGCCAGGGGAGCGTGGGCATCGTGCGCGTGATGGGCACGGACATCGCCGACGTGCGCGCCGTGTTCCAGGAGCGCGTCCACCCCTTCTACAGCGACAAGGACGGCTTCACCGGCCTGATCGCCGCCGACATGGAGCAGGATGTCGGCCAATACCCGCTGCAAGTGTGGGTGCGCTACCTGGATGGCACGTCTGAGCGCATTGACAAGACCATCGAAGTCAACTACGGCGAGTTTGGCCGCACCGATGTCTACCTGCCAGCCTCGCTCATGCCGCTGTTGGAGCGGTCAGTTGAGGACGAGGAAATGGCCCGCCTGTCCAACCTCTTCAACCGCTTCACGCCGGAGCGGTACTGGGCCGACGAGGGCTTCGCCCTGGCGAGCACCGCCCCGCAGATCGGTCCCTTTGGCACGTGGCGGCTGTACAACGAGACGACCTGGCGGCGGCACACCGGGCTGGACTACCGTATGCCCATCGGCACGCCGGTCACGACAGTAGCCAGCGGGCGGGTTATGCTCGCCAGCACGCTGCCCATTCGCGGCAGCTACGTGCTGGTGGATCACGGCTGGGGCATCTACAGCGGCTACGCCCATTTGTCGGAATTGCTGGTCGTGCCCGGCCAGTGGGTGCGCAAGGGCGACGTGATCGCCCTCAGCGGACTCAACGGGCGGTCGGCGGGCGCGCACCTGCACTGGGAAATGATCGTCAGCGGGGCGTGGGTCAACCCGGAACAGCTTGTCGGGCTGGGCCTGGGGGCGGGCCAATGACGCCGGACATTCAGCCCTGGCAGACGCTCGCCGCGCGCGAGCTACTCGACTGCCGCCCCTGGCTGCGCGTCAGCGCGGAGCGTGTCTGGCTGCCCAACG
>DYGW01000055.1 GCA_020724485.1 Thermoflexus sp.
CGCCAAAATGCAGCACCCTGCGCCGATCCGGCGACTCAACCGTTTGTTTCAGCATCAGGAGCAGTTGCAGGATACTGGTCTTGTCGGAGCTATTGGTGCCGAACAAGCCGGTGAGCGGCGCAATCTCCAGGTCCCCCGTATCGCGCCACGATTTGAAGTTCTGCGCCCGCAGTCTGGTCAGCATCGTGTCCTCTCTCCTCACGCTACAGCACATCATCCAACCGCAGGCCGCGCGTTGCCGCGCGTTCGACGCGCCAATCGTGCTCGGTGACCGGCACCGGGCGGATGGCGTCCGCCGGGCGGCGGGCCAGGCTCAGCGCCTCTTCCGGGCAGTGTACCACGCACAGGCCGCAGCCCACACAGCGCATCTCATCCACCTGGGCGGTTCCCCCGTCGCCGAGCGTCAGCGCCCCAAACTGGCAGTAGGACGCACACGTTTCGCAGCCCGTGCAGCGCGCCGCATCCACCTGGCTGGCGAAGGGCGAGCGCGCCGCCGCTGCCGGCAGGCCGGCCTCGCGCACCGCCCGCAGAATCCCGCAGGCGCACGTGCAGCAACTGCAAATGTACCACAGCCCGGCGCGGTAATTGCCCACCGTGTGCACCAGTCCCGCGTCAGCCGCCTGGCGCAGCGTCGCCAGCGCCTCGTCGCGGGTCAGCGCGCGAATGTGCGCGCTGCCGTCGAACGCGCCCGGCGTCTGACTGATCGGCATACAGACCTCTAGCGGGTGCTCGCACGGCTCGCCTGCCAGTGCCTTTTGTAGGCGGCAGACGCAGGGCACCACGCCCCATGCCTGCGCGGAGTCGACGATCCCGGCCACGCTCTCGTAGGGGTGAATCTCCACATGAAACGGGACGCTCTCGTTCACCGGGATCACGCGGTGCACCTGCGGCTCGATAGCGATTGTGGGCGCCAGCGCCGCGCGGTAATACTCGTCGAACAGGCGCGCCGTCTCCGCATCCATCCTGGGCACCTGATTCTCGTAGACGCCCACAATGAACGGCAGCAGCCCATAAACCGTCTCGTCGCCCTCACGTCCCCGTGCGATCAACCGTTGCCCGGCCATCTCCGCCAGCCGCGCCGCGATCGCCTCCGGATCGCCGCCGATGCGCGCGGCGACCTGGGCGGGCGTATCTTTGGTCAGGCGTAGCTCGGCGGCCAGTGCCGCCTGCTCCAGCGTGTACAGCTTCGCCAGCAGGCGCAATTCGATCCCTTCCTCCGTCGGGGGGAAGCCGTTGGGCAGCGCGTCCAGGCGCGCCGCCAGCCTTTGGTAAGGTGCCCAGTCCATGTGAGCCTCCACCGACCTGCTCAGCCCTCGCGGGCGCGAACGAGGCTCCACTAACCCGAACGTTCAAACGCTCGCTGTCGGCAGCGTGAGCAACGGCGAACCGCGCAGCGCCGCGCGCATGGCCGCCCGGTCGTCCCAGGGGTGCTCCACCGTCCCGAAGCACATGCTCTGCTCGTGCCCTTTGCCGCAGGCGATGACCAGGTCGCCGGGCCGCGCCAATGAGCACCCAAAAGCAATCGCCCGGCCTCGATCCGGCACACGCCAGAAGGTCTCGCCTTCGCGCCCACCCTGGCTCCGGCAACCTTCGGCCATCTCCGCCAGGATCGCCTCCAGCGACTCGGTGCGCGGGTCTTCGGCAGTGAGCACCACCCGGTCGGCCAACTGCGCCCCGATCTCGGCCATCATGCGCCGCTTGGCACGGTCGCGCAGGCCCGCGCTGCCGAAGATGGCGATCACCCGCCGGTCAGGTGCGATCATCGTCCGCGCCGCTTCGAGCGCCCGGCGCAGCGCGTTGGGCGTATGAGCGAAGTCCACAATCGCCAGGAAGTCCTGCCCCGCGTCAATGCGCTCCATCCGCCCCGGAATCGGGGACATGGCCCGCACCCCCGCCGCCAGCGCAGCGCGGAAGGTCGCCGCGTCCGGCAGGACAGCGAACGCAGCAGCGGCGGCGGCGAGCACATTGGCCACGTTGAACGGCCCGACCAGCACCGACTCGACTGGGACACGCAGCCTGTCCGGCCCGCAGACGGTCAGATGGGTGGCGTCCGGCGCGAAGACCACGCCTTCGGCGCGGAAGTCCGCTGGCGCGTTGAGAGCATAGGTCAGCGCGCGATCCACGCCCTGCGCCCGCTGGCGGAACACGTCCGCGCTCGGATCGTCGGCGTTGATCACAGCGGCTTTGGTCACGCCCGGTTTGCGCGGCGACGTGGCCACCATCTGGAACAGGCTTGCCTTGGCGTCGCGATACGCCTCCCAGGTGCCGTGAAAATCCAGATGCTCGTGCGTGACGTTGGTCAGGACGGCGATATCGAAGTCCACACCGTTAACGCGCCCCTGGGCCAGCCCGTGCGAGGTCGCTTCCAGCACGGCGTGAGTCAGCCCGGCGGCGACCATGCGCGCCAGATACATCTGCACTTCATCCGCGCCCGGCGTGGTGACGTGCAACCCCGTCTCCAGCGCCTCGTCGCCGATCACCGCGCTGACCGTCGAGATCAGCCCGGCACGGACTCCCGCCGCCCGCAAAATGCTGTGAATGAGCGTGGCGGTCGTCGTTTTGCCGTCGGTGCCCGTCACGCCGATCACGACCAGCTTGTGCGACGGATGGCCGTAGTAGGCGGAGGCCAGCGGGCCTAGCGCCGCCCGCCCATCCGCAACTTGCGCATAGGGCACCGGGCAGGCGACCGCGTCCGGCGGTCGCTCGCCGACGACCGCCGCCGCCCCGCGCGCCACTGCCTCGCCGATCAGGTCGTGCCCGTCTACAGAGGCCCCGCGCCGCGCCAGGAAGACTCCGCCCGGCTGGACGTGCGCGGCGTGCTCGGTGATCGGCGCGGAGATGGGCGCGTTACGGTCGGGGCGGGCGATCACGTCCGGCCAGGCAGCGAGTAGCTCGCTGAACAGCATGAGGGCGCTCCGTTCGGTGTATCCGTGTGGTCGCTTGGTGCGCCCTATTCTAGCCGATCCGCCCGTGAACAGACAGAGTCACGCCGCTATTCGCCCGGCGCGATCAGCAGCTCGACGACGCACTCCTCGCTGTAGCCGACCTCCACTTCGAAAACGAGGTATCCCGTTTCAGTGAAGCGCAAGGCCGCAGTCAGCGCTGAGGCTATCGTGTTGGTCTCCAGGTTGAAGGGGCCAGTCCAGCGCGGGCCAATGTGCAGTTCGGGCGTGCACCAGCCGTCAATAGGCCGCAGCGACAGGTTGGCAGACTGCCCCGCCGCGACTTCCAGCACATAACGCTGCTTGGTCGCCGCGCGATTCAGCCGCATGGTGACCGCTTCACCCAGGGTGAGCAGCGTAAGCTGGCTGGGGCGCACCGTAAGCTGGAACGACACGTCCTCATCCACTTTTGCCGCAGCGCCCACCACCAGGTAATAGTAGTAGCTATCCTGCGCCACCACCCAGGGTTCGATCAGCAGGTCGTAATCCACCTCATCGGAACTGCTGGCGCTTGCCACACGGTCGCCCGCCATGTTGTACACAGCGACAGTGCCAGCGAAGTCCGCGTCCGCTGAGACCACTTCCACGCGCAGCAAGTCCACCTGCGGCGGGTAAATCTGGTAGTAGGCGGCGCGGCGGCTGGCCCCGATCGTGTCCTGGAACGGCGTCTCGGCCACGATCTCGGTGACGGCGTGGGCCTCAACCCGCAGCGAGTAGGCGCTGCCCTGGAAGTTCTGCGTCTGCAAAGAAAGCCGGTAGACGCCAGCGTAGGGCAGCAAGACGAATGTCGCCAACGGGTCCGGGCTGAAGCCCGCGCTGGTAATTGCCTGCTGATCCGGGCTGATCAGCACATAGCGCAGCCCCTCGCCGCTCGTCCTCAGCGAGATCACCGTCTTCTCTTCGGCAATGAACTCCCAGAAATGCGCCGCCAGCGCCCGGTCAAGCGTGCCGGCAATATCTTCGCCCAGCGTCAGCGGCGCTTCCTGGGCCAGGTCGAGCGTCAGCAGGTAGTTGCCGGTGGATGCTCCGTTCTTGCCATCGTAGCGCCCCATCACGATGGTGTAGTTGCCATCCAGTGGAAGCTCGAACGGCCCCAGCACCAGCGGCCCCGACCCGTAGCCTTCCAGCGCCTGCAGCAGCACGCGCCCCAGCGCATCCTGCAGGGCGATGTCAATGCGCAGCCCAGAGCCGAGATCGTAGGCGCTGAGGTAGACGCGCTCACCCCGGCTCCCCTCAAACCAGTAGCGGTGCTCGTAGCGGTCGTTGCTGATCGTATCCTGAACGGTCTGCCCGTAGCTCAGGGGCGTGGAGGCTGGCTCCTCGACTTGCGCGCGAACCGGCAGCCCCCCGAAAGCCAGGCCCGCGACCATCATGATCAGGACAATACTTGAAACGCGCTTCATGGGTCTCCTCCTCAATAAACATCTTACATCTAGTTATACTCCGAATCCGCTGGCGGAGATAGATCAGCGCGCAGGCAAAGGTTTATTTCACTTTTGATGCTGTGGGCGAATTCCTCGCACGCCGGTTTCGTAGGGGCGCTGCTCTGCTGCGCCCCTACAAAGTCGTTTCGCCAACATGACCTTGCCCCGTTTTAGCGGACAGTTTCGGTTTTGTAGGGGCGGCTCTGGAAACGTGGTCTGGACGCAACGCCCCTCCTCCTGACCTCCTCCCCGGCAGAGCCAGGGAGGAGGAAAGCACCGCGTCCGCCGATCAAAGTCCCCCTCTCTAGCTCGGCTGGAGAGGGGGACTTAGGGGGTGAGGCGTGTGCGAACAGGCTCTATGGGCTGCGTATAGCTCAGACAGGGCCGCCCCCGATACAAAGCGCCAGGCTGTGACGCTCGCCTGGCACTTGGATGCCGCGAGTATGGCTTGCTTAGCGCATCTGCATCGAGAGCGCGCTGAGGTCGCCGCGCACGCTGCCGTCCACCACCTTGTCGCCAGCGCGCAGAATCAGGCCGCCCAGGATGCTGGGATCAACGCGGTAGTCCACTTTCTTCGCCCCGGTGATCTTGGCGATTTCGACCTTCTCATCGTCGGCGAGCGGCACCGCGCTCACCACGACCACATCGGTGCCCAGCCCCTTCGCCTCGGCGGGGACGCCAGCGAAGAACTGCTTGATGATCGCCTTCTGGCGCTTCTCGTCCAGCGAGTCGCCGATCAGCCGCTCGGCGGCGGCCATCGCCAGGGTGACGATCTCGCCGCGCGTCTCAGCCAGGATGCGGTTACGCTCCTCCTCGGCCTGGAGGCGCGCCTGGTTGCGGATGGCGTCGGCGTCGCCCTGCGCCTCGCGCACGATCTGCTTGACCTGCTCCTCACCGCGCTGGCGAGCTTCGTCAATCAATTTCTGCCCCTCGGCGCGAGCCTGGGTCAGCAGCTTGTCGCGCTCGCGCTCGGCGTTCTCGCGCGCCTCTTCGGCGGCGCGAGCGTCTTCCAGCCCCTTGGCGATGCGCTCGGAGCGCTCGTCGAGCATCTTCAGCACGCGCGGCCAGACGACCTTCGCCAGCAGCAGGAAGATCAGCCCGAAGTTGACGAGCTGCGCTATGAAGAATCCTAGATTAATGCCTAATGCGTCCACCGAACTCCTCCTGGACCGCGACTACAGCACGAACAGGATGATCAGGGACACGACCAGTGCATAGATCGCGACAGCCTCGGCAAACGCGATACCCAGGATCATGTTCGTGGTGATCTGCCCGGAGGCGTCCGGGTTGCGTCCGATCGCGTTCAGGGCGCCCTGGACCAGCAGCCCGATACCAATGCCCGGCCCGATCACGCCAATCATCGCCAGACCGGCGCCAATGGCCTTTGCAGCATCTACTTCCATGAATTCCTCCTGATGTTGGTCAGTGTTGACAAGTTAGCTCAGCACAAGGATGCGCTATCACCCACGCTTAGTGATGCTCGTCGCCGTGCCCGTGCCCCTGCATGGCCATCGCGCTGAAAACGAGCAGCAGCATGGCGAACACAAACGCCTGGATCAGCCCGATGAACAACTCCAGCCCGTACACGCCCGCCGGCACCAGCATGGCCAGCAGGAACGACATCACAAAGAGCAGGACGCCGCCCGCAAACATGTTGCCAAAAAGACGGAAGCCGAACGAAAGCACTTTCGCCAGCTCCGAGATGATCTCCAGCAGCCCGACGACGAAGTCCATCGCGCCCATCGGGTTCTTGCCCACGTTCTCCAGGGCCGGCGTGTTGAAGAACTTGGTGAAGTAGCGCAGCCCTAGCGCCCGCACGCCGAAGTACTGGATGGCCACGAACGCCAGCAGACCCAGCCCCAGCGTCAGGTTGAGATCGGTCGTCGCGCCGCGCACAAACGGCGTGACCGCGTAGAGGTCATCGCGGTAATACGGCTCGTGCACGACCTCCGCCACCAGTTCGGCGGGAGTCCTGGCTTCGGCGGCGTGCTCGCCCTCGGCGGCCTCACCCTCAGCCGCCTCACCTTCAGCGGGAGGCGCTTCCTCAACAGCCAGCGTCGCCGCTGCGATGACCGCGTCCACGTCGCCGCCCTGCTCGGTCACGTACTCGGCTACGCTGCGCGCATTACCCACGTCGTCGCGCAGCGAGATCGACTCAACGCCCAGCTCCTGCGCCGCAGCCACCAAAACCGCGTTTAGGGCGGCGGCGTGCGCCGGGTCGGGGTGCTCGCCCTTGTGGTGGCAGGCGTCGTAGCTCTCCTGCGTGGCGCGGATGCCAGTATCCATCGCCTTGTCCACCTGCAGCAGGAGGCCGTTCTTGTCGTAGCCGTTGACCCCCTCTGCCGCGCAGTGCATCAGCCCGATGCTCTCCGCGCCGGGCACCAGCTTGACCCAGTTGGCGACCAACAGAAAGAGGAAGATCGTCGCCATCAGCGGGAAAATGGGGCGCGCGTTCTTGCCAGCGGAGGATTTGGCCAGGCTCCACAGCGCGTCGGTCACCACCTCGAACAGCCCCTGCAGGCGACCGGGCACCAGCTTCATCCTGCGCGTGGCCGCCAGCGCAAACCACAGCACGAGCACGTCCGCGACCAGCGTGCCGATGATCGTGTTGGTGACCGTCAGCCCGCTGACGCCCAGGAAGTCCTCCCACACGACTTCGCCGGGGACCATGATGACGGGCAGCGCCACCGCCACGCCGGCCCCTGGCATCACCACAAAGGGGATGATGCCGCAGAAGACGACGCTGACGGCAATGATGCCTAAAAGTATCAGCACTCCTTTCAAGAGCCATTCTCCTTCGTCATGGCATGGTCTGTCGCACCGGGCGCTGTCGCCGCGTCAGGCGTCGCCGTCTTGATCGCCGCCACCGACGAGAGCATCAGCCGGATCATCGCGTACAGACTCACCGGAACACTGAGCAACATGAGACCGATCGTGAAGACAGGGTGCGTATCCAGCCTGGAGTCCAGGAACATCCCTGCAAAAAGCGCCATAAAGATGATCATCACCGTCAGGCAGCCCGCCTGCCCGGCGACGCTGGCCAGCGCCATGTTGCGCGCGTACTCGGGGGTCAGCTTCGGATTCATGCGCAGCGTCCTGCGTAGCGCCCAGGCGTGAGCCACCGGTATGCTCGCCAGCAGCAGCCCCACGCTGAAGGCCGGGTGCAGCCCCGTGACCAGGAAATCGAGCAGCAGGCCCGCCCCGCTTGCCAGCAGAACCAGCACTAGCGCTGACAGGCCGGGTTCCCCGACTACTGCCGCGAAAGCCGATGGGCCAGCGAGGCGGGGCGCGCGCTGAAGCGACATGGTGGGCGATTTCCTGCTGCGCGTCTACGGGAGGCGAGGGCCGCCTGTTGCGCTTGCCCCCGCTCCCGAATCTCTATTCTGGCAGTATGTGCCTTCTGGCACAAGCCTAGCAAAATCACCCGAAATTGTCAAAAATTCCTATTCAAAAATGTTTCTATTTCTCGCTATGTGACCTCCCATTCTAACGCAGATTTGACGCGCGTGGGCCAACCGCGCGCGGCTGGCGCGCATCTAACGAATGACGGGGGGAAACCCTTGACATCCGCATGATATGGGTTGTGAGTCGTGAGTCAGTCGTGAGTGTGAGATTGTCCCACGTTCTAGAGGGTGTGATGTACTTTTCAACCCCTATCCCCCGGCCCCTTTCCCCGCTAGCAGGGAAAGGGGAGCAAGCTGTCCCCCCTGCTAGCGGGGAGGGACCATCAGGGTGGGGTCAGTGTGTTGCACATGGCGTCGCACGTTGCCCGCTGCGCCGAGTGCGCAGAGTTCATAACATGTTCTAGACTCAAGACTCCTGACTCACAACTGACCACTGACCATCAGGGAACGAAACCATGCCACGCTTCGATACGCCAATTACCGCCAGCGACCAGACCCTTGAGCGCGTGCTGAACGCCGGGTTCCCGGTCGCGCTCGTCGTCTGGCGCGACACGCCTCCGGACAGTTCGCTCAACGCGGCCATGCGCGAAGTCGCCCGCAATGAGGCCGGGCAGCTTCTCGTCGCCAAGATGGACGCCAGCCAGAACCCCCTGATCGCCGCCCGCGCCGGCAGCCCGCTGCCAGCCCTGATTCTGTTTCGCGATGGCGTCGAGGTCGGGCGAGCGCACAGCCTGACCGCCGCCGCATTCCGCGCCCATGTCGCTCACCTGCTGGGACGTGGCCCGCGCCCCGCCGTCGAGGACGAGCGGGCCTCGCTGTCCTCGACGCGCGCCGCCGCGCCCGCCGCACCGACCACCGTCAGCGACGCGACCTTTCAGCGCGAGGTGCTTGAGAGCCGTCTGCCGGTGTTGGTTGACCTGTGGGCACCCTGGTGCGGGCCGTGTCACATGATCGCGCCCGTCGTCGAGAAGATCGCCCGCGACTACGAGAGCCGCTTGAAAGTCGCCAAGCTGAACGTGGATGAGAACCCGCAGACGGCCATGCGCTACCACGTGCAGGGCATCCCCACCCTGCTGCTGTTCAAGGGCGGGCGCGTCGCTGACCGCATCGTGGGGGCCGCGCCGGAACTGCTGCTACGCGGTAAGGTTGACGCCGTGCTGCGCGGATGACACCGGCCGTTACTGCTTGGTCTCGGCCAGGTGACGCTGGTACGCCTTCCAGCCGGGGCACCAGCCGGTGTGCCAGCGCCACAGGCGCGCCCACCACTTGTTCGGGCTTGCTTCGGCGCGGCGGCGCAGTCCGCACGTCTCGCAGGGGAATTTTTTCGGCTCGGCCATTGTCAGGCTTCCTTTCTCCAGCACTACCCAACAGCCTACTCCTGATCCTCGAGGCCGTCGCGTGGCGATCATCATCGCTCGCCGCGCCAAGCGGCACTACTCGTCCGGCTGCCAGACGTGCGCGTAATCCTGGGCGAACTGCTTGAAGGGGATCGAAGGGCGGCCCAGCACGCGCGACACGTCGGGCACGGTCGAGGAATACGCCCCCTGGCGCATAAGCTGGTAGACGATACGCCACCACTTGGCTACCTGGCGATCCACGCCGGCGGCGCGCAAGGCCTGCGCTGCCTCGTGATCGGAGATCGGCTCGTAGACCACCGGGCGACCCAGCACTTTGGTCAGCAGCGCCGCCTGCTCGCGCGCGCTGAGCAGGTGCTCGCCCAGCGAATAGACCCGGTTGCGGTGCCCGTCTCCGGTCAGCGCGACGACAGCTACTTCGGCTACATCGCGCAGGTCCACGCTGCTGATCTTCGCCTCGCCGAGCGGCAGGCGCAGCACCCCACGCCGGATACCCTCGCGCAGCGAGTCATCGGTGACGAAGTTCTGGAAGAACCAGCCGGAGCGCAGGATGGTGTAGTCCACGCCGGACTGCATGAGGTACTGCTCGACCACCCACTGTGAGGAGAGGTAAATCTTGTCTGTGCCCATCGCCGAGATGAAGATGATGTGCTCCACCCCAGCCTGGCGCGCATAGGCAATCAGCCGGGCGATCTGCCCCTCTTGCGACTCGAAGTCGCCGGGCGGCATGACCAGCAGCAGCCGGTCGGCCCCGGCGAAGACCGCCGGATACGTCGCCGGATCGCCGTAGTCGAAGGCGGCGATCTCGGCGCTCCCCCAGTCCTGGGCGCGCGCCGCGCTCACGTCGTCCACCGCCGCCCGGACGCGCGCCCCGCGCCCGGCCAGCCGCCGCACGACCTCGCCGCCCACGCGACGCGAAGCTCCGGTGACTAAGATAGTGCCGCTCACCCGATCCTGCCTCCCCGGCCAGCCGCTCCCCACTCCCTGCTCCCAACCCTCCGCGCCCATTCTACCGCACGCTCAACGAAAAGGGCGATCCCTTCCCTGCGGATCGCCCCACGAACTCACGAACAAGCCGCGCTAGAGCAGCACGTACAGCGCGTGCGCCGCGTCGGTCGCCCAGTTGAGCAGCGGCGTGACCAGGATCGTGCCGAAGAGCAGCACGCCCGCCGCCGAAATGGTCAGCGCCCACTTGAAGGGCAGTTCCACCGGCACTGGCTCGTCGGACGGGCTGTCTTCCATGTACATGACCTTGACGATGATCAGGTAGTAGTACAGGCCGACGATCACGTTAGCCACGCCGACCAGCGCCAGCCAGACCAGCCCGGCGTCCACCGCCGCGCGGAAGAGCAAGAACTTGCCGACGAAGCCGGCCGCCGGGGGAATACCCGCCAGGCTCAGCAGGGCCAGCGTCATAGCCAGCCCCAGCCAGGGGCTGCGCCGGCTGAACCCGGCTAGGTCGCGAATCTGCTCGCTGCCGGTCGCACGGGTGAAGAGGATGACCACCGCGAAAGCCAGCATGTTGGACAACACGTACATGAACATGTAGAAGGCGACCGCCGCCGCGCCGTCGCCGCTCTTGTCGGTGGAGATGGCCGCCACGCCCATCAGCACGTACCCGGCATGGGCGATGGTCGAGTAGGCCAGCAGGCGCTTGATGTTCGTCTGCACCAGGGCCAGCACGTTGCCCAGCGTCATCGAGACGACCGACAGCACGACGGCAAGCTGCACCCACAGACCGCTGTAGTCGGCGACCGTCTCGGCAGCGCCGATCAACTCGGCGGGCGGGAAGACCACCAGCAAGAAGCGCAGCAGCAGCCCCATGCTGGCCGCTTTGCTGGCCGTGCTCAGCACGGCGGTGATCGACGTGGGCGCGCCCTCGTAGACATCCGGCGTCCAGAAGTGGAACGGCACGGCGCTGATCTTGAAGGCGAAGCCGACCATGACCAACCCCAGGGCGATGATCACCGGCGGCTCGTTGAGGCCGTTGGTCGCCACCAGGCGGCCCAGCTCGTAGATGTTCGTCTTGCCGGTCAGCCCATAGACCAGCGACAGGCCGTAAAGCGTCATCGCCGAGGCGAACGCGCCGAACAGGAAATACTTGAGGCCCGCTTCGGCGCTGGCGTCATCGTCGCGCAGGTAGCCGGCCAGCACGTACAGCGTGATCGACAGCGTCTCCAGCGCCAGGAAGACCATGATCAGGTCGGCGGCGGCGCTGGCCAGGCTGGCCCCGATGATGGACACGATCAGGATGGCGTAGAAGTCGCCACGCGCGCGCAGCCTGGGGATACCCATCGTGATCAGCGCGCCGATGCCGCCCGCCAGCAGCACCATCACCCGGAAAATCTGGGCCATGTCGTCGTGGCGCACCATCCCGCCGAGCACAAGCTGGTCGCTCAGTTCCCCGCTCTGCGGGGGGATGCCCACCAGGAAGACAATCGCCGCGATCCCCAACAGGCCGAACCCGGCCACATAGCCGATGCCGTCGCGCTGCGCCCGGCGCCAGATCAGGTCGAGGGCCAGCACGAGCACCGCCAGCACCACCATCAGGATTTCAGGTAAGATAGCGATTACGCTCGCCTGGGCGTCCGTCGAGAAGTCCAAGTCAGCCTCCCAGCATCGAAACAATCGGCCTGACGCCGGACTCGATCATCGGCGCCATCAACCGGGGATAGACGCCGAGCAAGACCAGCCAGAAGACGAGAATGATCAGCGCGACCTTGTCGTAGACGGTGATCGCCGAGACGTACGGGAAGCGCTCGGCGTGGAACTCGCCGAAGAAGACCTGCCCGACGACGCGCAGCACATAGGCCGCCGTGACGATGATGCCCAGCGCCGCGATCACCGCGATCAGCCCGTAATAGTTGAACGTGCCTGTCAGCCAGTTCGGGTCGGGCTCGAAGGCCGGGCCGTCCCACAAGCCCAGGAAGATCGGGAACTCAGCGACGAACCCGCTCAGGCCAGGCATCCCCATGCTCACCAGACCGCCAATGATGAAGGCCACCGCCACCCAGGGCATTTTCTGGACGAACCCGCCCAGGCTGGGGATGTCGCGCGTGTGGGCGCGGTCGTAGACCATGCCCACGCAGGCGAAGAAGAGAGCCGTCATGATGCCGTGCGAGAACATTTGCAGGCCCGCGCCGGTCATGCCCTTCAGATTCATTGTGGCGAAGCCCATGCTCACCAGCCCCATGTGGCTGACCGACGAGAAGCCGATGACATACTTGAAATCGCGCTGGCGCATGGCGATCAGCGCGCCATAGACCACGTTGATCAGCGCCAGGAAGACGATCCAGGGCAGGTGTATGCGCGCGCCTTCGGGCATGAGCTGCACGCCAACGCGCAGCGCGGCGAACGCGCCTAGTTTCATCAGCACGCCCGCATGGATCATCGAGACGGCAGTCGGCGCGGCCACATGGCCGTCCGGCGACCAGTTGTGGAACGGCCACACACCCGCCAGCACGCCAAAGCCAAGGAAGACCAGCGGGAACCACAGCTTGGCCGTCGTCGCTGCCGACCACGCCGACGAGAATGGCGTATCGAAGATGCCCGCCTTCGTCGCCGCGTGCAAGTCCACGAAGTCGAAGCTGTAGACGCCCGTCGCCTCGCCCGCCTTGAAGTACAGGGCCAGGATGCCGACCAGCGCCACCACCGAGCCGACCAGGATGTACAGCGTCAGCTTCATGGCGGCGTACTGGCGCGTCTGCGCCCAGCCCCAAATGACGATCAGGAAGTACATGGGGAAGATGGCCAGTTCGTAGAAGAAGAACAGCACGAACAGGTCAACGGCCAGGAAGACGCCGAACACGCCCGCCACCAGCAGCAGGAAGAAGGCCAGAAATTCGCGCGTGCGGTCTTCGATGCCCCACGAGATGAGCACGCCGGTGAAGCCCGCCAGCGCGGTCAGCAGCACCATCGGCGCGCTGATCCCGTCCACGCCCAGGTGCCACGAGATGCCCACCGACTCGATCCACTTGACGTGATCCTCGAAGGCGAAGTACGTTCCGCCGTCGCCGTTGACGGCGTTGGCGTCGTCCACGCTGTAGCCGAAGAAGACGAAGAGCGCCAGCAGCAGGGCAATGCCGGTGGACATGGCCGCGATGATCCGCGCCTGCTCTTTGGCTTCCTTCTTGAGCAGCAGGATAATCACCGCACCGATCACCGGCGTCAGGAGGATGCCCGTCAACACACCGCTAAACGTAATGACCATGCATAAGCCTCCTATGCGTGCAGGAGAGTCTACGTGTCCAAATCCTCATCAGGCAGCACCAGCGGTTCAATCAGCGCAACCAACTCCGGAATCTCGTGCTGGGTCCCATGTTCGCCGCGCCTACCCAGAATATCAAGCAGATACGCCAGATCGCGCGACATAGATCGTCTTAGCCGAACGTAAGATCGCCCGGCGGCGAAGATAATTCCGGCTTTCCTCAATCGTGCGCCGGTTGATCAGGTCTACCCGGCGTCCGAAAAGCGCCTCGATTTCCTCTTGCATGGCGATCAGATCGCCCAGTGACCGCTCGCTTCCGGGCGCGAACGTCACCAGCACATCAATGTCGCTATCCGGGCCGAAGTCATCGCGCAGCACCGAGCCAAATAGGGCCAGCTCGTCAATCTGCCAGCGGCGGCAGAAACGCTCCAACGCCTCCATTGGCAATGCGATACGCACTTCGTCCCCGGTCACGCTCGTCATCCCTACCCGCCCAAGAAGCGCATCACGCTATCGTTGATCACACCCAGCACCCAGTTGGGATACAGGCCGGTGATCAGCATCAGCGCCATCAGCGGCGCCAGCGCGATCACCTCACGCCGCTCGATCTCCAGCGAATGCTGCGTGCGATGGTACTCGGCCCATTCCTCGTTCAGCGGGCCGTGCAGCAGCTTCTGAATCCCCTTGAGGATGTAGATGCCGGTCACCAGCAGGCCGGCCATGCTCAGCAGCACGTACACCGGGTACGCCTTGAACGACCCCGACACAACCAGGAACTCGCCCACAAAGCCATTCAGCCCCGGCAGGCCCAGCGAGGCCATGCTCACGAAGATGAGCGCCGCCCCGTACACCGGCACCAGCGGCCACAGCCCGCCGAAGCGGCGCAGGTCGCGCGTGTGCGCCTTGTGATAGATCGCCCCGGCCAGCAAGAACATGCCCGCGCTGCTCAGCCCGTGATTGAACATTTGCAGCACCGCGCCGTTGAGCGCCACCCGCGCATCTTGCCGGTCGGACTCGCGCAGCTCTGCCGGGTAGACCAGCTCCACCGCGTCGGTAAGCTGGGTGGAGGTCATGTCTTGGTAGCCATCCACCCCGGCCACGCCGGCCAGCAGCCCGTACTGGTTGTTGGCCTCGGCCCACACCGTGCCGTACATCAGCGCGGCCACGGCCAGCCCCAGCACGACGAAGCCCATGTGGTTCACCGACGAGTAGGCGACCAGCCGCTTGAAGTCGTTCTGGCCCCAGGCACCCAGCGCCCCCAGGACAATGCCCGCCATCGCCAGGAAGCCGAGGATGTCCACCAGGTTGTAGCTCAGGCTGAACAACTGCCGCTCGATGATCCACTCCTTGGGAAAGAGCGGGATCGCCAGCCGCAGGAACCCATACGCGCCCAGCTTGAGCAGCACGCCGGCCAGCAGCATCGAGCCGGCGGTCGGCGCTTCGGTGTGCGCGTCGGGCAGCCAGGTGTGGAACGGCCAGGCCGGAATCTTGATCAGGAAGGCGATGGTGAAGCCGAGCAGGGCGTAATACTTGACGATGCTCACGTCCACGCCCAGAATCTCGCCCCCGCGCATCAGGTAGCGCGGCCACATGTCGAGCATGACGGGGATATCGAAGCTCTCCACCGTCAGCCCGACAAGCTGCGTCGCCAGCAGCAGGCCCAGCGACCCGGCCATCGTGTACAGGAAGAACTTGTTGGCCGCGTAGCGCCGGTTCTCGCCGCCCCACAGGTAGATCAGGAAATACATCGGCACCAGCCCGATCTCCCAGAAGACGAAGAAGATCATCATGTCCAGCGCCACAAAGACGCCGAGCAACCCCGTCTCCAGGAAGAGGAAGAGGGCCATGTGCGTCTGCACGCGGTCCTTAATCTCGAACGAGATCAGGATCGCCAGCGGGACGAGCAGGCCGGTCAGCAGGATCATGGTGGCGCTCAGCCCGTCCACGCCCACATGCCACGAGGCATTGATCTGCGGGAACCACTCCGCCTGCGCTTCAAAGGCCCATTCGCCAGCGCCGGGCGGGTTGGCCTGGACATCGTAGAAGACGCCAATGGCCATGACCATCACCACCAGGCTGATGATCAGCGCCGTCCAGCGCGCCAGGCGCTCGCGCCCCCGCGGGATGATGAAGACCACCGCCGCGCCGACTATCGGCAGCAGGGTCATCGTGGTCAGAAAGTCGAGGGGCAGAACATCATTCATCTGCGTGTGTTTCTCCTTCTCACCGGAGTAGCACCGGCGCCGCGCGCAGGCCCCGCGCCCCGCCGCGCCGGTCAGTCAGCCGGGCGCGGGGCGGCAGGGCGGGACGCCGCGTTATCTCACCTGGATCAGGAACAACGTGCCAATCGCCAGCAGGCCCAGCGTCGCCAGCAGCAAATACTGCTGCACGCGCCCGGTCTGCGTCTGGCGGAACCAGCCGGCGAAGCGGTAGAGCGCCGCGCACAGCCCGTCAATCGTCCCGTCAATGACCACCGTGTTGAAACGCTTGAAGGCTTCGCCCAGCCATGTGAACGTCTCGGCGATGGTTTCCAGCACGCCGTCAATCGTCTCTTTGTCAATCGCCTGGATGACGATGTTCTCCGCAAACCACTCCGCCGGGCGCAGCAGATAGCGCCGGTAGAGGATGTCGATATAGAAGCGGTTCTGCAGCATCGCCCAGATGCCGGGGCCGAGCGCCGCCTCGGTCGGGTCGGTCTGGCCCGCCGCCAGCGGACGGCGACCATAGACCCACCAGCCGAGCGTCAGCCCGCCGACGGCCAGGATCATGCTCACCAGCATCGGCGCGAAGTTGAACGGGATGGCTTCCGGGTGCTCCAGCAGCGTCCCGCCCAGGAAGTCGTGCAGCGGATTCTTGCCGATCAGGTCGGCGTGAATGCCGATGAACCCAGCGGTGATGGCGAAGAAGGCCAGCACGGCCA
The DNA here is from genome assembly GCA_020724485.1 of Thermoflexus sp. Classification (GTDB taxonomy): domain Bacteria; phylum Chloroflexota; class Anaerolineae; order Aggregatilineales; family Aggregatilineaceae; genus UBA2029. The sequence goes on from DYGW01000055.1 coordinate 16,253, forward strand.
GCGGAGCCTCCATCTGGTTGGCCGACAGCTTGTCGCGCCTGGTGATCGGCTCCTGGACGAGCTTGTAGCCGTCGCTCCAGCGGCGCTGGTTCCACCACACGACCCACCCCTTGCGCAGCGAGCCAAACCCGGCGTACTGCGCGGCGGGCGTGCGCGGCTTGCCCCAGAAGGCCAGGAACCACATCCGCGCGGTGTAGAAGGCGGTCAGCCCCGCCGTCACGAGCAACAGCAACAGCACGAACAGCGGGAAGGGATGCTCGCTCATGCCGTGCCACGCCTCGGCGATGATCTCGTCCTTCGACCAGAAGCCCGCCGTGATCAGCGGGAAGCCAGCCAGCGACAGCCCGCCAACAGCCATCGTAATCGCCGTGACTGGGATGCGGTGGATCAGCCCGCCCATGCGCTGCACGTCGTTGGGCGGCGCGCAGTAGTCCATGATCAGGCCGTCCGGCTCCTCGTGGTGATCGTGACCGTGCCCGCGCTCGTGAGCGTTGTGCTCGCCGTGCTCCATCGCGTGAATGACCGAGCCGGAGGCCATGAACAGCAGCGCCTTGAAGAAAGCGTGGTTGATCAGGTGAAAGGCCGCCGCCACCCACGCGCCGATGCCCAGCGCGGCCACCATGTAGCCAAGCTGGCTGATCGTCGAGTAGGCCAGGATGCGCTTGATGTCGCTCTGCCCCAGGGCCAGCACCGCCGCGCCCAGCGCCGTCACGCTGCCGATGATGCCCATCAGCAGCATGGGCGTGTTGTAGTCGAAGTGGTGGAAGTCCGCCCCCGCGCTCAGCAGCGGGAACATGCGCACGATCATGTACACGCCAGCGGAGACCATCGCCGCCGCATGGATCATGGCGCTGACTGGCGTGGGGCCTTCCATCGCGTCGGGCAGCCAGGTGTGCAGCGGGAACTGCGCGCTCTTGCCGATGGTGCCGATGATCAGCAGCACGCTGACCAGCGCCGCCACGCTGCCGCCGAAGAGGATCGCGTCTTTCTCGACGAGCATCTTCAGCATCTCTTCGCTGTAGAGGATGTCGCGGAAGTTGAGCGTGCGCGCCTCAACGAACAGGTAGCCGATGCCGACCAGCATCAGCACGTCGGCCACGCGCGTGGTCATGAACGCCTTGACGCCCGCCTCCATCGCCGACTTCTTGTGGAACCAGAAGCCAATCAGCGAGTACGAGCAGAAGCCCATCACCTCCCAGCCGATGAACAGCAGCAGCAGGTTATCGGCTACCACCAGGGTGAGCATCGCGCCGGAGAACAGCGACAGGTAGGCGAAGAAGCGCGCGTTGTAGCGGTCGCCGCGCATGTAGCCGAGCGAATAGACGAAGATCAGCAGGCAGACCAGCGGCACCATCAGCAGCATATAGGCCGTCAGCGGGTCTACCAGCACGCCCACGCGGAACGTCTGCGTTCCCAGCTTCAGCCAGTCAAGCTGGCTGCCGAAGACATCGTGCCCCAGCGTCTTGTCGGTGACCCACACCGTCTTGACGAACAGGAGCATACTCAGCAGCCAGGCGATGCCGATGCCGGCCAGGGCCACTGCTTGGCTGACGATCACGCTGCGGTTGGTGCCCAGCACGATCACCAGGAAACCGAGCAGCGGGAAGAGCATGATCAGCCAGGGAAGATAATCGGCGCTAAACCAATTCACATCCATAAGCCATTCCTACCTGTTAGCTGTCAGTGAGGCTATCAGGGGTCAGTGACCAGTTCTGAGGGATCGGTCTGCTGCAACGTTGGCCGGGCGGCTGATGACCGGATCGCTGACCGCTGACAGCTGATGGCTGATATCTCGTCACCACTTGAGCATATTCACGTCTTCGGCAATGACCGACTGGCGCTTGCGATAGATGCTGATGATCAGCGCCAGGCCGACGGCCACTTCTGCCGCCGCCACCACGAACACGAACGCGGCGAACGCCTGCCCGCTGAGGTCTACCGGCGTGTTGTAGCGCCAGAAAGCGACCAGGTTGATGTTGACCGCGTTCAGCATCAGCTCAATGCTCATCAAGATGGCGATGGCGTTGCGCCGCGAGAGCACGCCGAACAGGCCCGTGCTGAACAGCGCCGCCGCCACCACCAGGTACATCCACAATGGCACCATACTCGTCCCTCGCCCCGGTCGTACTGCGCGACCGGCTAATCCTCGCCGCGCTCGTCCGCCTTCGCCCTGTCGGGGCTTACCAGCAACACCGCCCCGATCAACGCCGCCATCAGCAGCACCGACGCCACCTCAAAGGGCAGCATGTATTTGTCCGGGTCCACCAGGTCCTTGCCCAGCTTAACAATGCTGTCCGCTGGCACGTCCGCCGGACTCTTCTCGGTGAAGTCGGCACCCCAATCGTCCACGCCCAGGTCGTCCATCAGCGGCGAAACCACCGACACCAGCAGCACGAAGAAGAACGCCGCCAGGGCCAGGTTGAGCACCCACTGCCGGTTGAAAATGGCCGGAATCTGGGTGACGCTCGGCGTGAGCATAATCGCCAGGACGATCAGGATGGCGATGGCCCCGATGTAAACCACCACCTGCACGCCCGCCAGGAACGGCGCGGCCAGCAGCACGAACAGCCCGGCCACGCCCAGCAGCGCCACCATCAGGTACAGACCGGCGTGAAACAGGTTGCGCGCCGAGACAACCAGCAGACCACCACCCAGCGTGATCGCGCTCATGATCAGGAATACAATGGACTCGACTGTCAGTTCCACACGCCCCTCCTAGTCGGGGTCCACGAACAAGTCGTGAACGTGTTTGTCCCCCCCATCCCCGGCCCTTCCC
>DYGW01000056.1:0-11390 GCA_020724485.1 Thermoflexus sp.
CCTCTCCACACGCGGAGAGGGGACTTAACCGCAAAATGACTCCCCTTCTATGCATAGAGAGGGGGCCGGGGGGTGAGGTTTGCAAACGGTCTCTGATCTTGGGGCATATGGCCATACGCCCCACAAGGCGCAGCAGAGCAGCGCCCCTGCGGGACCGGGCGCTCGCTCTCCGCAAGTCACATCCGCACGAGGAACACGATGGACGGTAGCACCCTCCTGCAACTGGGCTATCCGCCGGGCAAAGCCATCGGGCTGGCCCTGCGCGCCTATGACGCGGCCCTGGCCGAGGGCACGTCCGAGGCTGACGCGCTGGACGACCTGGCCGATGTGCTGGCCACGCCGGAGAATTACGCGGGCGACCCGCTCTACGGCGCGCTGGCCGAGGCACTGATCGCCGTCCAGCGCCAGGACGACGAGTCCCCCGGCGGCTACGACCTGGGCACCGCCGCCCCCTACCGCGTGTGGGGCGCGCAGGATATCGAGCCGGGCGCGCTGGATCAGATGAAGCGCGCCGTGCGCCTGCCCGTCGCCGTCAAGGGCGCGCTGATGCCCGACGCCCACCAGGGCTACGGCCTGCCCATCGGCGGCGTGCTGGCCACCGAAAACAGCGTGATCCCCTACGCGGTCGGCGTGGACATCGCCTGCCGGATGCGCATGACTGTCTTCAACGCCTCCCCGCAGATTCTCGACCAGCGCCGCGAACGCTTCCGGGCGGTGCTGGAGGAGCAGACCGTCTTCAGCGCGGGCGGCGAGTGGAATCCCCCCCGCCAGCACGAGGTGCTGGACGACCCCGCCTGGGACGAGCACCCGCTCGCCCGCCGCTATCGCGACGTGGCCTGGCGGCAGCTTGGCACCAGCGGCTCCGGCAACCACTTCGTTGAGTTCGGTGCACTGACCGTGCACGCGACCATTGACTCGCCGCTGGGCCGCATCCCGGCGGGCACGTACCTGGCCCTGCTCAGTCACAGCGGCAGCCGTCGCTTCGGGTACGAGATGGCCGAACATTACACGAAAGTGGCGATGGGCCTGCGCGCCGCCCTGCCCAAAGACTTCCGCCACCTGGCCTGGCTGGGCCTGGACGAAGAGGCCGGCGCCGAATACTGGGCGGCCATGACCCTGGCCGGCAAGTACGCCAGCGCCAACCACGCCGTCATCCACCGCCAGATCATTGACGCGCTGCGCATCCCCGTGCTGGGCGGCATCGAGAATCACCACAACTTCGCCTGGAAGGAAGTGGTAGACGGCCAGGAAGTCGTGGTCCATCGCAAGGGCGCGACGCCCGCCAGCAAGGACGCGCTCGGCGTCATCCCCGGCAGCATGAGCGCGCCCGGCTTCATCGTGCGCGGCCTGGGCAACGCGGACTCGCTGTCCAGCGCGGCGCACGGCGCGGGCCGCCGCATGAGCCGCAAGGAAGCCTTCAACCGCTTCGACTGGGACAGCGTCAGGCGGTCGCTGACCGCGCAAGGCGTCGAGCTGATCTCCGGCGGGCTGGACGAAGCGCCCGACGCCTACAAGGACATCCGCCAGGTGATGGCCGACCAGGCCGATCTGGTCGTGGCCCTGGCCGAGTTCCAGCCGCGCCTGGTCAAGATGGACCCGGCGGACAGGCCGCGTTACGGCGGCGGTCGCGGCAAGAAGGGCCGCAAGAAGGGCCGGGGCCGGCGGTAGTGGCCCCCGAAAACTGGATGCTGTGACCGTGAGACTTCCGAAGTCCGGCAGACTTCGGAAGTCTGAGCCAGAGCACCTCCGTGCGTGGCGCGTGGGTGCCTGCCGATCCCCATTCGCGTCTCGTCAATACCGGCTCCCACCCACCGCGATTTGCCGCTAGGCCCCTGCTGCGGGCAAAATAGAGATACGCCGTGATCCGGCGGACACCCCCGCGACCCGCTCGCGGGCGGCGCAGGGAGGGAGGCGGCCATGCCGGGCGACGTATTCATCTCCTACGCACGCGAAGACAAGGCATTCGTGCGCCGGCTGCACCAGGCGCTGGCGGCGCACGGGCGCGATGCCTGGGTGGACTGGGAAGACATCCCCCTCTCGGCGGACTGGTGGCGCGAGATCTGCGTCGGCATCGAAGGGGCCAACGCCTTCGTCTTCGTCATCAGTCCGGATTCGGCGCGCTCGGTGACATGCTTCAAGGAGATTGACTACGCCACCGAGCACCACAAGCGCATCATGCCCGCGCTGCGCCGCGAGATCACCGACGAGGCCGACGAGAAGCGGCTGCACCCCACCGTCAACGCCCACAACTGGATCTTCATCCGCGACGAGGACGATTTCGACACCGCGTTCGCCGCGCTGGTCGAGGCGCTGGACACCGACCTGGCCTATACGCGCGAGCACACGCGCCTGCTGGTGCGCGCCCGCAACTGGGAGGATCGCCAGCACGACCGCAGTCTGCTGCTGAGCGGCAACGCCCTGAAAGAAGCCGAGGCGTGGCTGGCCCAGGGATCGGCCAAAGAGCGCAACAAGCCCACCGCGCTGCACATCGAGTACATCGCACGCAGCCGCCACGCCCACAAGCGCCGCCAGCAGCGCAGCGCCATCATCAGCGCAGTGGTCGGCGTGATCGTCGCCCTGCTGGTGCTGTCGCTGGTCTTGTTCGTGCGCGCCGAGGACGCCCGCCAGGAAGCCGACGCCAACGCTGAGGAAGCCGTCCTGGCCCGGCTGGCCGCCGAAGACGCGCGCAACACCTCGCAGGCAATTGGCCTGGCCGCGCAGGCCCAGCTTGAGCTGTTCGGCGCCTTCCCGGAGCGCGGCGTGCTGCTGGCCCTCGAAGCCCTGGATAAGCTGCCCTACGTCTGGCAGGCCGACCGCGCCTTGGGCGCAGCGGTGCAGGCCAGTCGGGCGCGGCGCATCCTGGGGGCGCACAACGGGGCGGTGCTGCGCGCGGCCTGGTCGCCGGACGGGACGCAGATCGCCACCGCCGGCGCCGATAACAGCGTGGCCCTGTGGGAGGCAGCGAGCAGCCCACAGCCCACCAGACGGCTGGTCGGGCATACGGGGTCTGTCTCCAGCGTGATCTGGTCGCCGGACGGCGCGCGCATCGCCACGGCCAGTTGGGATCGCACCGCCCGCATCTGGGACGCGGCGACCGGCGACCCGCTGCTCGCTCTCGTCGGGCACACGGACTGGGTGACCGACGTGGCCTGGTCGCCGGACGGGACGCAGATCGCCACCGCCAGCGCCGACAGCACCGTGCGCCTGTGGGACGCGATCAGCGGCGCGCCACTACGCACGCTGAGCGGGCACACCGCCTGGGTGAGCAGCGTCGCCTGGTCGCCGGACGGAGCGCAGATCGCCAGCGCGGGCCGCGACAACGCCGTGCGCCTGTGGGATGCCACCAGCGGCGAAGCCCTCGCCGTGCTCGAAGGGCACAGCGCCGCCGTCAACCGTGCTGTCTGGTCGCCGGATGGGACGCGCCTGGCCAGCGCCAGCGCCGACGAGACGGCCATTGTCTGGGACGTGGCAACAGGCGCGCCGATGACCGTCCTGGCCGGACACATCAACGCCGTGACCGCAGTGGCCTGGTCGCCGGAGGGGACGCAGATCGCCACCGCCGGGCGCGACCGCGCGGTTTACGTGTGGGACGCGGCGAGCGGGGAGCGCTTGTTCGCCGCCAGCGGTCACGACGACGACGTGAACGATGTCGCCTGGGCACCCGACGGATCGCGCCTGCTCACTGCCGCCGCCGACGCGACCGCTCGCGTGTGGGACACCTCGCCCGGCGCATCGCTGCACACGCTGGCCCACGATGACTGGGTCAACGGCGCGGCGTGGAGCGCGGGCGGATCGCGCGTCCTCACCTGGTCGCGCGACGGCACCGCGCGCCTGTGGGACGCGGCGACGGGCGCGCCCCTGCTCACCCTGACCGGACACAGCGGCTGGGTCAGCGGCGCGGCGTGGAGTCCCGACGAGGCGCGCCTCCTCACCTGGTCGTGGGACAACACGGCGCGCCTCTGGGACGCGGCGACCGGCGCGCCCCTGTTCACCCTGGCGCACGAAGGGCGCGTCAACGGCGCGCGCTGGAACGCCAGCGGGACGCGCGTCCTCACCTGGGCGAGCGACGGCCAGACGCGCGTGTGGGATGCGGCGAGCGGGACGCAGCTATTGGCCGTGACTGACCTGGTTACCGACATCACCAGCGCGGCCTGGTCGCCGGACGAGACGCGACTGATCATTGCCGCGCGCCGTTCGGCCCGCGTGTGGGACATCAGCGGCGCGGTACCGGAAGAAGTGTTGCTGTTGAGCGGGCACACCGGCACGGTCGAATTCGCGGCCTGGGCGGCGGACGGGGCGCGCCTGATCACCGCCGCCCGCGATGGCACAGTGCGCCTGTGGGACGCGGCAACCGGCGGCGAGATCATGGTATTATCGGCGCACGGCGGCGCGGTGACGGGCGTATTCCCCTCGCCGGACGGGGCGGCGCTGCTGACCACTGGCGACGACGGCACGGCCAAAGTGTGGGACGCGACGACGGGCGCATTGCTGGCGACGCTGGCCGGGCACACCGACGCCGTCACCGGGGGGGCATGGTCGCCGGACGGCGCGCGCATCCTCACTGCCAGCGAGGATCGCACTGCGCGCCTGTGGGACGCGGCGACCGGCAACGAGCTACTCGTGCTCAGCGGGCACGGCGACGGCCTGCGCAGCGTCGCCTGGTCGCCGGACGGGACGCACAGCCTCACTGCCAGCAGCGACCGCAGCGCGCGCATCTGGCTGACGTGGCAGGCGACCGCCGACCTGATCGCCTACGCCAACGCCTGTTGCCGCGTCCGCGAGTTGACGGCAAGCGAGCGTGCGCAGTTTAACCTGGAGCAATGAGGAAAAAGGGGTGATCAGTTGTCAGTCGTCAGTGATCAGACAAGTGCCTTGTCCGGCGTTGAGGTGCCGCACCATTGGCTGCTTGGCTTGAGTCTGGCGGCTGTGACCAACAGCCAATCACCAGCAACCACCAACTGAAAACCACTCACTGACCACTGACCACTACGAATCCATGAACGACGACCTCACCTACCAAGCAGCAGCCTGGCTCGATGCCGGCGAAGCGGTCGCCCTGGCGACCATCGTGCGCATTCGCGGCTCGTCGGCCCAACCGCTGGGCGCGCGCATGGTCATGACCAGCGACAACCGCTTCGTCGGGGCGGTCAGTGGCGGCTGCGTGGAAACCGACGTTTACGAGGCGGCGTGCGATGTGCTGGCCGGCGACGGCCCGCTGATGCTGCACTACAAGCGCGTCGAGAACCCGCTGGTCGAGATCGGGCTGAACTGCGACGGGCAGATTGATGTGCTGGTCGAGCGGCTGGATCGCACCCTGTTCGACCTGCTCAGCGCGCCCCCCACGCGCGCCATCGTCACCCTGTGCGCGCCCAACGAGCCGCTGCACCCCGCCCCCTTGCACGCCCACGTCCTGCCCGACGGCACGGCGTCCGCCCCCCTGCCAGAGGCTGTGCTGGGCGATGCCCTGGCCGCGCTGCAATCGGACGAGCCGCAAGCGATCACCTACCCGGATGGGCGCGTCGCGCTGCTTGAGCCGGCGCTGCCCCCGCCCACGCTGCTCATCTTCGGCGGGGAGCAGATCGCTGTGCCGCTGGTGCGCTTCGCCCGGCTGATGGGCTTCCGCACGGTTGTCACGGACGCGCGCCCGGCCTTCGCCACCCGCGAAAAACACCCCGACGCTGACGAGGTGCTGGCCCTCTGGCCGGACGAGGTCGTTGCTCGTGTGGGCGTGAACCAGCGCACCTTCGCCGTCTCGCTCAACCACGAGCCGCGCTTCGAAGACGCCATGCTGCGCGCGCTGGCCGGGCACCCGCTTGCTTATGTGGGAGCCATCGGCAAGCCGCAGCGCGCCGCCGAGCGCGCCGAGCGCACCCAGGCCGCCGGGCTGGACCTGGCGCAGCTTCCGCCAATTCACACCCCGGTGGGGCTGGACTTGGGCGGCAAGTCAGCGGAGGAGATCGCGCTGAGCATCATCGCCGAGATCATCGCTGTGAAGAATGGGCGTCCCGGCGGAATGGCGGTGGCTAACAGACCCTAGATTTCACTGCGGGATTGCGGTATCATAACCCCCTGCACCAGGGTGCATTTCAGATTTTGGAGCGCGGAGATTCGCGGTAGGGGCGGATTTCGAAACCCGCCCCTACCAGACGTAAGCCCACCTGGCAAGCAAAATGCACCCCCTGCAACCATCCAGCGTTGAGGAAACAAACGATGAAGGTCATACTCAAAGAGTACGTCTACAAGCACGGGGTCGCCGGCGACGTGGTGACTGTGGCCGATGGCTTCGCCCGCAACTACCTGATCCCCCGTGGCTTGGCGATCAAGGCGACGCCGGGCGCGCTGCGCGAGAACCAGCACCTGATCAAGCAGGCGACCCAGCGCCGCGAAGAACTGCGCAGCCTGGAGCACGAGGCCGCGCACAAGATTCACGGCGTGGAACTGGTCTTCGGCGTCAAAGCTGGCAAGAACCGCAAGCTGTACGGCTCGATCACGACCCGTGACATCGCCCAGGCCCTGCTGGAAAAGACCGGCGTGGACATCAACCGTCGGCGCATCAGCGAGCGCCCGTTGCGCGAGCTGGGCGTGCACGAAGTCCCGGTGCGCATCGCCGCGCACGTCTCGCCTGTGCTGCGCGTCGTTGTCATCCGCGAAGAAGAGGTCGCCCCTTACCTGGCGGGCCAGCAGGTCGCCAGCCTGGCCGAGGAACAGGTCTTCGAGGTGATCGAAGCGGAAGACACCCTCGAAGCGGGCGAGGACGCCGACCTCGAGCCGGCAGGCGAAGCCGAACAACCAGGCGAGTCGGCTGAATAGACCGTGTCCGCACGGTCGCATTGAATGCGCGCTGACGAATCGAGTGCTGGCACAGCCATTGATCTGATTGGTTTTGTGACGCGCCATCTGGCATGTGCACAGTGCCACACTGCCTACACGCCATCCGACGTGCACGTGACGCAGCACGAGCGCGACGAATGGTTGCTGCTGGCGACCTGTCCGACGTGCAGCGCCCAGCGCACGATCACGGCCTATGACGGGCCGCCCTACCTGCGGCTGGATGGCCCTTACGGCCCGCTTCTGCCGCCGCTCACGCCGCTCGATGTGGCGGAGTGGCGAGCCTTCCTGAGCCGGTTTACAGGGGATATGATCGATCTGCTGGCCGAGGGCTGAGCGCGCCGGTCTCAGAGAAATGCTCAAGCGGGTGAATTTGACGATCACCCGCTTTTTGTTATAGTCGGCGGTGCGATTCTCCCCAACCGTCTGGGAGTGTGCAGGCGTGAGCGATGCACGAGCTTTGGGCCAGCGTCTGCGCGAGGCCCGCGAAGCCAAAGAGTTGTCCCTTGCCGATGTCGAGCAGGGGACTCGCATTCGCCTCAAGTACCTGGAGGCGCTCGAACTGGGCGACTACGCCAGCATGACGCCCGTCCAGGCGCAGGGATTCCTGCGCAACTATGCGCGCTTCCTGGGCCTGGACCTGGAGCTGCTGCTGCGCGAATTGGAGAGCGAGCAGGCCCCTCGCCGGGCGCGCAAGGGGCCGCGCCTGCCCCGCCGCCAGGCCGCCCCTCCTGACACCGGCACCGAGATCACGCCGGGGCCGCGTGCCCTCACCGGGGCCGCGTCGCCCGCGTCCGCCGCGCCACGCCGGATGCGCCCCCGACGCGCCCGGCGGGGCTTCCTGAGCAACGCGCTGATCGTCGTGGTCGCCGGGGCCATTGTCACAGGGATAGTGTTGGGTGGCACGCGGCTGATTGACAGCCTGGTTGAGTCGCAGACTCAGTCCGCCCCGGCTGACACTGAGCCGCTGCCCTCGCTGCCCACGCCATCGCCGGGCGAATCGCCCGCGCCAGAAAGCGCGCTTTCCACCAGCCCTGAAGGGGAAGCAACGCCGGAGGAAGCCGCTCCGCTCCCTTCGCCCGAAGAGCCGTTCACCCCGCCCACGCTCACCGGCACGAGCGTCACGGTGCTGATCGAGATCATCCAGCCAAGCTGGGTGCGCATCGCCACTGATGGCGTCGTGCGCTACGAGGGCCTGGCGCGCAGCGGCGAAATTCTCAACTACACCGGGCAGCAAAGCGTCGGCGTGCGCGCCAACAACGCCGCTGGGCTGAGGCTAACGGTCAACAACCAGCCGCAGGGGGCGTTGGGCGCGCGCGGCCAGCTATTCGATTACACGTTTACGCTGGCTGGTGTCGAGCCGCCTACGCCACAGGACGTAACCAACGGTGACGCGGTCAGCGGCCTCTCGCCCACACCCGATACCGTCGCCGCCCTGCTAACCGCGTCGCCCCCTGTGGCGACGCTCTTGTTTACTGCCACGCCGAGCCTGCCGCCCGTCCCCACGCCGACGCTGCCGCTCGACCCTGGCGATTTCAGCGTGTTGGAGGCGATCACTCTCACGCCGCTGCCGGGCGTGTCTCCGGAGCCGACGAACACGCCGCTGCCGCCGCTGTTCACCCTCACCCCCACGCCGATCCCGCCGACCCCCACGCCGACGGTCACGCCGCTGCCCAGCGCCACGCCATCGCCCAGCGCGACACTCACACCGACGTGGACGCCATCGCCGACCGCAACGCAAACTCCCGTGCCCAGCGCGACAGCCTCGCTGACGGCGACACGCACGCCGACCGCCACCGCTACGCTGACGGCAACGCCCAGCGCTACCGCCACGCGCACCCCGTCGCCGACCGCGACCGCGACGCCCACGCCCACGCTCACCTGGACGCCGTCCCCGACGTGGACTTCCTCGCCGACCCGGACGCCCACGCCATCCCCGACCTGGTCGCTGACGCCCACCTTCACCCCGACGCCGACGCCGTTTCTGCCGCCGCGCTGCACGCGCACGCCCACCCCCGTGCGTAAGTAACGGGGTATTCCAGAACGGAGAGACAGGGACAACGATGAGCGATCCATCCGCAGCGCAGGTCTTGTGGGATGCCTACCGCGCCACCTTCCCGCCGGATGCGCGCCTACCAGCGACGCCGCCCGCGACCTGGCACTTCTGCGACAACCAAGAGGACGCCGACGAACTGGGCGATCTCGTGCGGCGGGGAATCAAGACGGCGACGTGCAGCCTGTTGTGGCTCTATGAGGCCGAGGACGAGCGCGTGCCAGAACCCGGCGACCTGAGTATCATCACCGGCTGGGACGGTCGCCCGCTGAGCATCATCGAGACGACCGAGGTGACGATCCGTCCCTATAACCAGGTAGACGCCCCATTCGCCCACGACGAGGGCGAAGGCGACCGCTCGCTGGCCTACTGGCGCGCGGCGCATTGGCGTTTCTTCTCGCGCGAATGCGCGACGATCGGGCGCGCGCCCGCCGAGGATATGCCGCTGGTCTGCGAGCGCTTCCGCGCGGTCTACCTGCCGCCCGCCCCGTGACTTTTTTCCCCTGCGGGCACGGCGCTGTGTGCGGTACACTAGTGAGGCAGGGGTTACGAGTCATGCGTCGTGAGTCTAGGCCATCGAACAGCCCGACGACTCCCAGCCCAAGCCTCATGACTCCCGACTCGTCTCCACCAGCGAGGTGCGCGCCATGATGTCCGTTCCGCCCGATCCGCAAAAACTGCCGTCGCAGGCACTAGACGTGCTGCGCTATCTGGCTGCGCGCGAGGACGGCACAGCCTTCGCCGATGCGATCATGGCTGGCGCCGGACTGAGCGCGATTGGCCTGGGCAAGGGCATCCGGCGGCTGGTCACGGGGCGCTACGTCGCCATGACGGCGCCGGGCACCTACGCGCTGACGGCGCTGGGCCGGGAGGCAGCGGAGGCGCTGCTGCCCGCTGAACCCGCGCCCGCACCCGCGTCCAGCCATACCCGGCGGCTGTCGGTCTTCGCCCCGTGCGAGCTGGCGGTCAGCTCGCCCGCTTTGCTACGCGCCGGGTTCGACCCGCCAGACCGCGACCAGTCCCCGTCTGGCGAGGCCGTGCCGGTGATCCTGCGCCTGCACGCGCCGGATTGCGACATATCACCCGCCGAACAGCCCGTCAGCGTCCCGCCGGACGCGCCGGGAGGCCCTGTGCGCTTCCGCGTGACGCCCCACCAGCAAGGGACGCTACGCCTGCGTCTGGAAGTCTTACCGGCAGGCGACGGTGAGCCGCCGCGCCCGGCAGGAGGTATCTACTTCGATCTGGGCGTGGCCCCCTTCCCGACTCCGGCCTGCGCCGAATTCCAGGCGCTGGGGGCGACGGTCGCGCTGCCGCCAGGCAGGGGAGCGAACCGGTGACGATCACCGTGATCAAGAACGACCATGCAGGCCGCGAAGTGTGGCGCTACACGGGCCGCGTCTTGGCGCGCGGCGCGACGTGGGTGCAGCTAGAGGCGCGCTTCAACCGCCCGCACGACGTGCAGACACCCTACCACACCTTCCGGCGCGGCGACCGCTTCGTGGAATGGTTCTACGCCGACCGCTGGTACAACATCTTCGCCATGTACGACGTGGACGACGACCACTTCACCGGCTGGTACTGCAACATCACCCGCCCGGCCCGCCTGGACGGGGATGCTATCTACGCCGACGACCTGGCGCTCGACGTGTTTGTTGCGCCGGACGGGACGCTCACCGTGCTGGACGAGGACGAATTCTCCGCGCTGCCGCTCGACGAGGCGACGCGCGCGGCGGCGCGGCGCGCGCTGGACGAGCTACAGCGCCTGGTCGCTGCCCGCGCTGCCCCTTTCGAGGCCATCCAGCCGCTCGACTAGCGTCAGCGGTCGCCGCGCGCGATCCGCCGGCCCGGTCTCCCTCGCCCTACTGCTTCAGCTACCTGCGGCCCGGCTGGTGCGCGCAACGAACAGGGGCGGAACTATCGCCCCGCCCCTGTTCGCAATTGTCTGGTACCCTGCTCTGGCTAGTCTGAGGATGTGGCCGCCTCGGTGACCACTACGGTGGGCAGCGGCTTGCTGTTCCACACGGCGTCGGGGTTCGGCCCCATCGCGCTCACCGGCAGCCAGAAGTACTTACCGGCCATCACCACCTGATAGAACTGGCCGGTGCTGTCCACGCCGAAGACCCACAGCGTCTTGCCAGCGACAATGATTGTAGCGGTCGCTTCGCCTGCCTCAGGCCGCGCGTACACCGGGGTGTCGGCCAGCACGAGGCCCACCACGGCATGCTCTGGAATCGGCACCATGTCCGGGCCGGGTCTGAACGCCACAGGGCCGGACGTGAAGCTGAAGGTGCAGGGCAGGGTTGCGTCGGCCAGGCCGAAGTTGCTTTGCACGACGATGTAGAACGAGTGACCGCCGGGCACATAGAAGCTGAACGACTGCGGAAGGCTGCTGCCTACGTCACCAGGTAGCCCTCAGCCAGATTGCCGGGGTTGAAGCCATCCAGGTAGGCCATGGCGTGGGCGCTGACACCGCAGGTACCGGTGTCGAAGTTGATGGTCACGCAGCCCG
>DYGW01000056.1:11400-12313 GCA_020724485.1 Thermoflexus sp.
AACGGCCCCATACGGCCCGAAGACCTGGTAATAGTTGTCCCCGGACAATGTGCCGGGAAACGCTTTACCCCCTCCCCCACAACCGCTAGGGACTCCATCCCTGAATAGCCGGGCCGAAAGCACGCCAGCCCCTGGCCCCAGGGTGCCGCTGCCGGAGACTGTGCCATCGGCCTGGGCCGAGGCAACCAGTGCGCCGAGCAGCGCAACGACTACCACAAGCAAGAAAAGACGACGGTGGCTCATGATTGGGTTCCCTCTCTCTAGGGCTAAGGTACCCTAGTACTATGATCTATCATAGTCCGTTTAGCAGATAATGCAAGTCGGTGTAGGGACACGATACGAGGCGAATAGAGATTGACATCCCCGCACCAGTTTGCTACCATGTGAAACATCATACGCCATAGCTACAGGCTGTGACGGAGAAAAGTGCGCGCGTCAGCCACTCCCAGAGAGTCCTGGCCCGTGACTGCAAGCCGGGATGAGCGCGCCCGCGCCGAAGTTTGCTCCTGAGCCGACGGGTGAACGGCTGCCCCCGCGCAGCCCAGTAGTCCGCTCCGCAAGCCCAGCGTTAACGGGGCAGCCTATCGCGCGCGGGAGCGCGCCGTAGGGTTGAGTGAGTCGGTGCGCGCCTGCTGCGCCCCGGCTAAGCAGGGTGGTACCGCGGGCCTGGTCTCGTCCCTGATCCGGTGAGGATCGGCGACGGGATTTTTTGTTTGTGGGCACGCTTGTGAGACAATAGGCGGTCGTGTGGGCGGGGGCTGCCCCGCCGCGCCGGAATTCAACGAGGGGACGTGTATGCTAGAGCAACTCGACTCGATCTACAGCCGGGCGCTGGCCGAGCTAGAGGCGCTGGCTGACGGCGAGGCGCTGGCCGAGTGGCAGCGCCGCTACCTGGGCAAGAAGGGGGAGGTCA
>DYGW01000056.1:12323-18844 GCA_020724485.1 Thermoflexus sp.
ACGCTGCTGCTGCGCGCGACCGGCACGCTGCCCAAAGAACAGCGCGCCGAGTTCGGCCAGCGCGCCAACGCCCTGCGCGACGCGCTGAGCGCCGCCTACGCCGAGCGCGCCGAAGCGATCCGCCAGGCGGAGCTGGCCCGCTCGCTGGAGGAGGGCGTGCTCGATGTGACGCTGCCAGGCCGCCGCGTCCCGGTCGGCGGGCTGCACCCCACGACCCAGACGCTGCGCCAGATCTACGCCATCTGGGCGGAGATGGGCTTTCAGGTGTTCCGTAGCCGCGACGTGGAAGACGACGAGACCAACTTCACCCTGCTCAACATCCCGCCGCACCATCCCGCGCGCGATATGTGGGACACGTTCCACACCACCACGCCGGGCGTGATCCTGCGCACGCACACCAGCCCCGGCCAGATTCGGGCCATGCGCGCTTACGGCGAGAATGGCACCCAGCCAATCCGCGTCATCCTGCCGGGGATGTGCTACCGCTACGAGCAGATCTCGGCGCGCAGCGAGATTCAGTTCAACCAGGTCGAGGGGCTGGCCATCGGGCGCAACATCCGCCTGACCGACCTGAAGGGCACCATCGCCGAGTTCGCCCGGCGCATGTTCGGCGCCGACCGGCGGGTGCGCTTTCGCGGCTCGTACTTCCCATTCACCGAGCCGAGCCTGGAAGTGGACATCGAGTGCATCCTGTGCGGAGGCGATGGCTGCCCGGTGTGCAAGTACACCGGCTGGATCGAGATCGCCGGCTGCGGGATGGTGCACCCGGTCGTGCTGCAGAATGGCGGCTATGACCCGCGCGAGTGGAGCGGCTTCGCCTTCGGCATGGGGCCGGAACGCATGACGATGAACGTGCACGGCATCCAGGACATCCGCTACTTCTGGCAGAACGACCTGCGCTTCCTGGAGCAGTTCTAGCTGAGGAGCTATCAGCCATCAGCTATCAGCCGTCAGATGCTCTTGCTTTTCACCGACTGCTGACCGCTGACTGCTTACGGCTCTAAGCGAGAGCGGTTGGTTGAGCGTTCGTGTGCGAAAAGTGAGGGCTGGGCAAATGCGCGACTTCCGAGGGATGCAGGTGTGGCACAAAGCACATGCGCTGACCCTAGACGTGTACCGCGCGACCAACGTATTCCCTCGCGAAGAGGTATTTGGACTGACCAGCCAGATGCGGCGAGCGAGCAGCTCTATCCCTGCCAATATCGCCGAAGGATGCGGACGGGGTGGAGACGGTGAGTTTGGACGTTTTCTCCAGATCGCTATGGGATCGGCGAGTGAGCTAGAGTATCACCTATTGCTGGCCCATGCTCTAGGATACCTCGATGACAAAACGCACACATCTTTAGAAACACAGGTGGTCGAGATCAAGCGTATGCTTACCGGTTTGCTTCGGCGTTTGGGAACTGACCGATGAGAAGCAATCAGCAGTCAGCCATCAGCCATCAGACGTTCTTTGTTCTCGTTTTTCGCTGACTGCTGATAGCTGACCGCTGAAAGCTAGCTGCTGCCAATTGAGGAGTTTCTCCTATGCTCTTGAACCTGAAGACCATCTACAAGCCGGGAACGGAAGCCGAAGTCCTGGCCCTGTTGACCCAGAAAGGCCACTTCCCGCTCTATGGCGGCGCGGCGTTGCAACGCCACCCTCGCCCGGATGTCGAGGCAGTCGTTGACTTGAGTCGTCTGGGGCTGGATCGCGCAGCCGAGCATGGCGACGCCCTGCACCTGGGCAGCATGATGACCCTGGAGCGCGTCCGGCAGGCGTGCCGGGAGCGCGGCGAAGCACACCCGCTGCTGGGCGGATTGGCGCGGGCGCTCACGGAAGACCTGCCGGAAACGCTGCGCAATACCTTCACCCTGGGCGACCTGCTGGTGGAGCGCGATCCGCAGTCGGTGACGCTGACCCTGCTAATGGCGCTCGACGCGCGGATCGCGGTTGCGGGGGCGGACGCGCCGCGGTCGGTCGCGGAATGGCTGGCGTCCGGCGACGCCGTCTGGCGCGCGCTGGTGACGCATGTCAGCGCCCCGCGCGGCCCGGCGCGGGCGGCGGTCGCCTTTCAGAAGGTGGCGCGCACGCCCGCCGACGCGCCTATCGTCGGCGCGGTGGCCGTCGCCTGGGCGGACGGGAAGGCGCGGCACACCGGGCTGGCCCTGTGCGGGGCTGCGCCCTGGCCGCTCGCCCAACCGGAGGCGGCGCGCCTCTTCGACCAGACCGGCGACGCGGGCGCGGCGCTCGATGCGCTAGCCCTCGACCCGCCGGACGATCACTGGGGCAGCCGCGAGTACCGGGCGGAGATGGCCCGCGTCGTGACCCGCCGCGCTTTGGCGGAGGCATCACAAGCGGTGCGGTAGCGGTCAGCAGTCAGCAGTCAGCTTTCAGCGATCAGCAAGAACGATCTGCGTTGATCGCCCCTCCTGCTCTTGCTGACTGCTGACCGCTGGTAGCTGATGGCTCAAAGGAACAGGCATGACCATCGAGAACGACGACGACCTGCGCAAGCTGCTGCGCATCGGGCGCATCTGCGGCGAGGCACTGCAGCACATGCTGGCCCGTGTTGAGCCGGGCATGACCACCGCCCAGCTTGACGCGATTGGCGCGGAGTTCGTGCAGCGGCACGGCGCGCGGTCAGCGCCGATCCTGGCCTACAAGTTCCCCGGCTTCACCTGCATCAGCCTCAACGACGAGGCGGCGCACGGCATCCCCGGCGAGCGTGTGATCCAGCCCGGCGACCTGGTCAACGTGGACGTGTCAGCGGAGTTGGAGGGGTATTGGGCGGACACGGCGGCGACTCTGATCGTCCCGCCCGTCCGCCCGGAGACCGAGCGGCTGTGCCGCTTCACGCGGCGCGCGCTGGACGAGGCGATTGGCGTGGTGCGCGCCGGGCGTCCGCTGAACACGATCGGCAAGAC
Source organism: Thermoflexus sp. (assembly GCA_020724485.1). Taxonomy (GTDB): domain Bacteria; phylum Chloroflexota; class Anaerolineae; order Aggregatilineales; family Aggregatilineaceae; genus UBA2029. Next base: position 15,231 of record DYGW01000056.1, read on the forward strand.
AGTCGAGCGCATCGCGCGCAAGGGCGGCTACGCGATCATCCGCGAGTTGCCGGGGCACGGCGTCGGGCGGAGCCTTCACGAGAAGCCGAGCGTGCTCAATTTCTATCACCGCCAGGACCGCACGATCATGCACGAGGGGATGGTCTTCACCATCGAGCCATTCTTCAGCGCGGGCAGCGGGCGCATTGTCACCGACCGCGACGGCTGGACGCTGCGTACCGTAGACCACAGTCTGTCGGCGCAGTACGAGCACACGGTCGTCGTCACCGCCGGCGAGCCGATCCTGGCGACGGCGGTGAATTGATGCTGAGGAAATGGTGGGCAATCGCTGGGGGTGATGAGTTGGAAGTCTTGAGTCCAGAGCAAAGGGCAATCTCACGACTCAGAACCCCTATGATGCCGATTTGAATATGACGCTGACGGCTGTTCGCTGGCGGCTGTTCGCTGACCTCTCACGAAGGAGACGCACGCGCAGATGAAAGTACCGATTTCGTGGCTCAAAGACTACGTGGACATCACCCTCTCCGTCGAGGAATTGGCCGAGCGCCTGACGCTGGCTGGCCTGGAGGTGGGCGGCATCGAGTACATCGGCATCCCCCAGGGCGACCCGCCGCCCGGCAGCCATCTGCCGCCGTCGGATCACCTGGTGTGGGATCGTGAGAAGATCGTGCTCGGCGCCATCCGCGAGGTGCGCGCCCACCCTAACGCCGACCGGCTGGTGCTGGCCCTCGTGGACTATGGCGGCGCGGAACTGGAGCAGTGCGTCACCGGCGCGCCCAACCTGTTCCCCTACAAGGATCAGGGGCCGCTCGACCCACCGCTGCTCTCGCCTTTCGCCCACCAGGGCGCGGAGGTCATTGACGGGCACAAGAACGACGGCAGCCGCATGGTCCTCAAAGAGCGCGAGCTACGCGGCATCCCCAACCGCAGCATGGTCTGCTCGGAGAAGGAACTGGGCCTCTCCGACTCGCACGAGGGCATTCTGCTACTCGACTGGGACGAGTTCGGCCACTTCGCGCCTGGCACGCCGCTGCAAGACGTGCTCGGTGACGCCGTGCTGGATATTGATATGCTGCCCAACATCGCCCGCGCCTACAGCATCGTCGGCGTGGCCCGCGAGGTCGCCGCGCTGACCGGCGCGTCGCTGCGCTTCCCGCCGCTGGACGTGGTCGCCGAGGGGCAGCCCATCGCCGGGCAGGTGTCCATTGACATCCGCGAGCCGGAATTGAACCCGCGCTTCACCCTGGCCCTGATCCGCGACGTGGAGATCAAGGAGTCGCCGGGATGGTTGCAGCGCCGGCTGCGCCTGGCTGGAATGCGCCCGATCAACAACATCGTGGACGCGACCAACTACGTCATGCTGGAACTGGGCCAGCCGCTGCACGCCTTCGACTGGGACACACTCAAAGGGCGCGCCGACGGGCGGGCACCGGTGATCATTACCCGTCTGCCGGAGCCGGGCGAGCACCTGGTGACGCTGGACGGCGCCGACCATGCGCTGGACGACTACAACATCCTGGTCGCCGACACCGCTGGCTCGCTGAGCATCGGCGGCATCATGGGCGGGCTGGAGAGCGAAATCTGGGACCCGGCGACGATGGGCGGCGAGCCGCTCGACGCGACCGGCCTTGAGCTGCCGAAAGAGGGCGAGATCATCTACGGCAAGGCTGACGTCCAGCGCCCGGCGACGACCAACGTGCTGCTGGAGGCGGCGGCGTGGAACTTCATCAACATCCGCCGCACCATGCAGAGCCAGAAGATGAGCAGCGAAGCGGGGCTGCGCTTCAGTCGCGGCGTGCACCCGGCGATGGCCGAGCGCGGCCTGCGCCGCTGCATTGAACTCATGCGCCAGATTGCGGGCGGCACGATCGCGGGGGGCATCATTGACGAGTACCCGCTGCCCGCCGAGGTCGTCGCGGTAGACCTGCCCGTGCGGGAGGTGACGCGCCATCTCGGTTTCGCCATCCCCCAGGATGAGATCGTGCGCATCCTGCGCGCCCTCGAATTTGAGGTGACGGAGCGCGGGGACGTGCTGCACGTCGTGGCGCCCGATCACCGCCTGGACATCGGGGCCGGGCTGACCGGACGGGCCGATCTGATTGAGGAGATCGCCCGCGTCTATGGCTACGACCGCATCCCCGACGCGCTGATCGCCGACGAGTTGCCCGCCCAGCGGGCCAACGTCGCCCTGGAGCGCGAGGAGGCGCTGCGCGATGCGCTGGTCAAGGCCGGGCTGCGTGAGATCGTGACCTATCGCCTGACCACGCCGCAGCGCGAGGCGCTGCTCACCCCGCCGGGCACGGCGTCAAACTGGCCGGATGTGCCCTATGTGACTCTGGCCAACCCCATCGCCGCCGACAAGACGGTCATGCGCCATACCCTGCTGGCCAGCCTGCTCGACACCGTCGCCGCCAATGCCCGCCACACCGATCGGCAGCTCCTGTTCGAGATCGGGCAGGTCTACCTGCCGCGCCCCGACGAGCCGCTACCCGACGAGCCGGGCCGCCTGGGGATCGCCCTCACCGGGCCGCGCGGAGTGGCCCAGTGGCAGGGCGACGCGCCCAGTGGCCTGCTGGACTTCTTTGATCTCAAAGGCATCATCGAGGCGGTGCTGCGCGATCTGCGCGCTGCCGGCGCGGTGACCTTCACCCCCGTCGCGCACAGCACGTTCCATCCGGGGCGCGCCGCCCTGCTACACATTAACGGGCGCGAGGTTGGCGTGCTCGGCGAGGTGCACCCGCTGGTGCGCCAGGCGTTCGGGCTGGGCCTGGATTTGGCGCGGCCCGTGCTCGCCGCCGAGCTAGACCTGGCCGCGCTACTGGCCGACGTGGAGCTGATCCGCCAGATTCGCCCCGTGCCAGCGCATCCCGCCGTCTATCAAGACCTGGCTATCGTGCTGGACGAGGCGACGCCCGCCATCGAGGTCTACACCGTGATCATGCGCGCCGGCGGCGATCTGCTGGAGGAGGCGCGCCTGTTCGATGTCTATCGCGGCGACCCGATCCCGGCGGGCAAGAAGTCGCTGGCCTACGCGCTGACCTACCGCGCGACCGATCGCACACTCAACGACGCGGAGGTGGCCAAGATTCACGCGCGGATCGTCAAGGCGGTCGAGCGCCAGCTTGGGGCGACGCTGCGGGCGTAGGCGGCGCGCATCAGGACGCAGTTCTGCGGGGCGGCTCAGCGTGTGCGGCGGGCCGCTCCGCGCGTTTTGGGCGGTGGATGTGCGGTATACTATGAGCACACAGTGAACCGGAGTGGCTGTCATGGCGACGATCCACAGCATCAACCTCATTGCGTCCGACCCAGACGTGCGCGGCGGGCGGCCCTGCATCGCCGGGACGGGCATCCGGGTGCTGGATATTGTCGCGGCGATGCTGTTCCACGACCAGACACCCGCCGAGATTGCTGAAGCCTACGCGCTCTCGCTGGCCCAGGTGCACGCTGCCCTGGCGTACTACTATGAGCACAAGGCCGAGATAGATGCAGACCTCCGCGAGCAGATCGCCAGGGGACGAGAGTACAAGGAAAAGCGCGTTGGAAGCCGGGGCGCTGCGCTTCTGCCTTGATGAGAATATGCCAGTTGCCGTCGCTGATCAGTTGCGCCAGCGAGG
>DYGW01000057.1 GCA_020724485.1 Thermoflexus sp.
TGGGGGGCAATCCCAGCGCCCAAGTGCCCAGCCCTAACAGCTTGTTCGTGGACCCACGCGGGTCGAAGCCCTAACTTGATTGATTTTCCTCGCCAATCACCGCTACAATGAAAAGTAGCAGAGAGATTAAGGGGCTTGCCTTGTCGCGGTGCGGTAGCCTGAAAAGGAGATCTGGTCTTTGCGGATCGCTGATCGCAGTTTTCGCTGGAGGTGCCCGATTGAACCCCCGACGGGTCTGGATCGTCTCCCTGTGGGGTTGCGTGGTAATCCTGGCTGCTGCTTGCTCGGCCACACCACGCACGGCTGCCCCCCTTACCAGTAGCCCTGTCTCGACGCCCGCTGCTTCCTGCGAGGCAGCCACACCATCGCCCACTCGCTACGCTTTCGCCGGGCCGATCAGCACGCTGACTGCCATCGCCCGCTCGTGGCCCACGCCCACGCCGATGGAGCCATACCAGATTGTCAAGAGCGGCAAGCCACACCTCATCGAGTTCCGCGCCTGGTGGTGCAGCGCCTGCAACGCCATGCTCCCCGCGCTGCTCCGGCTTGAGCAACGATACCAGGATCGGGTGGACTTCCACATCCTCAACGTGGATTACGCCGCGAACCGTGCCCTGGTTCATAAGTACAAGGCTTATGGCATCCCCCTGACAGTGCTGCTCGACGCCGAAGGTCACCTCGTCAAGTCAATCTCAGGGCACCAGGACGAAGCCGTGCTGATCGCCGCCGTTGAGTGGCTACTGGCGCTGCCGGTCTGCCCTACTGCCACGCCCCTGCCGCCCGTCTGCGATACCTGCTAAGGGGGCGGGCCATTCCAGGCCATTCGCCGCTAGTCAGCCTCTCGGAATCCACACATCAGGCGCTCATTCTTGCCCGGCTAGATCAACCGCGTGTTACAAGATACAAGCCAGGGCCTGAAATGCACACTGTGAGGCCGGGCACAACTCTGCTAAATTGTCTACTTTGTGGTATGCTATTGCATTGGAGTGTTCGTCCGGTTTGCGCGAGTAAGAACTGCTCGTGCGGAGGAGGGTTTGGAGAGCCGATCGTGACGACAGTGCTGGTGATCGAGGACGAAGCACACCTGCGCGAGAACATCGTCAGTATCCTCACCTTCGAAGGGTTCGACACTCTAGCGGCGGCTGACGGCGTCATCGGCATTGATCTGGCACGCAAACAGATTCCTGACCTCATCCTGTGTGACATTATGATGCCACATCTGGATGGGTATGGCGTGCTGGTGGCTCTGCGCAGCGAGCCAGTAACCAGCATGATCCCCATCATTTTCCTGACAGCGAAGGCGGGCCGCGATGATTTCCGCTATGGGATGGCCCTGGGCGCGGACGATTACGTGACCAAGCCCTTCACGCCCGATGAACTGCTCGATACGATTGCCACGCGCCTGGAGCGCCAACGTCTGCTTGAGCAGGAATATCGCCACATCATGGAAACCATGCGGTTGGCGGCGGGCCTGGCCCTGCCGCCGGACTTGCAGGCACTCCTCAATAGCGTGCTGGGCAACGCCGGGCGCTTGATGGTAGACGCGCCGGAGCTTGCTCCCGACCAGATCGAGGCATTGGCCGGCGCCATTCTCGAAGCTACCCACAACCTGCACCGCCGCATCGAAAATTATCTGCTGTTTGCCCAGTTGGAGATCATCCGCATGGACCCGGCGCGCATAATCGTGCTGCGCAACAACCGCTTTCAGTGGCCGGGCGCTCTCATCGAGCAAACCGCACGCGAAGAAGCTGCCCGCTATGGTCGCGAGGCCGATGTGGAGGTCACCGCCGCCGATGTTCCCGTGAGCGTAACCAGAGAGAATCTCGCCAAGATCGCGCAGGAGTTGGTAGACAACGCGCTGAAGTTCTCAGCGGCGGGCACGCCCGTGCAGGTGACAGGCTGTGTCGAAGGCGACGCCTATGCGCTGCACGTCACCGACTGCGGCGGCGGCATTGCGGAGGAGACAGTGCACTACGTGATGAATCCGCCAGATTTTCGCACCAAGACAATCACCCTCCACAACCATCCTGGCCTGGGACTGATCATCGTCCAGCACCTGGTGCAGGCCCACAAAGGACACCTCACCTTGACGGGCATCCCTGGCCAGGGCACGCATGTATGCGCAGCACTCCCGCTGCACAAGGGTTCGTCTGAGCCATGACTGAGGTGGAAACTCAGCATACACCGATGCACGCTCCACTGCGTACGCTCGTAGCTTTCGGCTGCGACCATCACGCCGAGACGCTGCACGCTGCGCTCTGCGCTGCCGGGTTCGCTCCGGACGTTTCGTTCGCCCCGGACGAGCGTGCCTATCTCGATCTGCTCACCCAGCCGCCCGATCTCATCCTGGCGGTAGATAACCCGCCGGGCACAGGCGCGCTGCGCGCCCTGGAACTGATGCCGCGCGGGCTGAGCCTCCCTTTCCTGGTGCTGGCGGACGCGGTGGATGAGCAGGTGGCCGTTGAGTGCATCCGGCGCGGTGCCGACGATTACCTGGTCAGCGGACGCCTGGATCGCCTGGGCCAGTCTGTACGCCGCGCGCTGGAGGCGCATAGCGCGCAGCACATGGCGCGCGGCATCGCCATTGACCTCATCGCGCAGGAGAAAACCAGCCAGGAAATGCGCAAGCTCGCGCGCGCCCTGGAACAAAGCCCGGTGATCGTCTTCATCGCCGATGCGCAGGGCCGCCTGGAATACGCCAACCACAAGTACACCGAGGTGACCGGTCGCGCGCCGGAAGAGGTGCTCGGCCAGATCACCCGCGTCCTGGACCCGGAGAAGACCAGCCCTGCCGAGCACCGCGAGCGTTGGGAGGCCATCCGGGCGGGCAGGGAATGGTCGGGCGATGTTCTGCGCCACGAGCAGGATGGCGAGCCGTATTGGGAGTACGTGAAGCTCTCGCCCATCCTCGATGCTGATGGCACTCTGACGCACATTGTGGTCATCAAGGAAAACATCACCGAGCATAAGCTCGCCCAGGCCGCCCTGCAGAAGCGCACCGAGGCCGTCGAGCGGCTGTACGAGGCGGGCCGGCGGCTGGGCCGCACGCTCGATCTTGGCACGATCTACCAGACCATCCGCGAGGTCATCGCTGGGGCGATGCCCTGCGACAACCTGATCATCTCATCCTACGATCCCGCTACGGGCTTAATCCGGTGCGAGGCGGCCTGGATCGGCGACAACCAGCTCGACGCGAGCGCCTTCCCGCCCGTCCCGCTCAACCCGGAGGGCAAGGGCACGCAGAGCTTGGCCATTCACACCGGCGAGTCGGTGTGCCTGCCCGATTTCGACCAGCAGCGGCGCACCTCGGCCAGGCAGTATCATGTGGCGGCCAACGGAACGGTGGCCGAGGACTACGAAGCGTGCGATGAAGATATTCCCCGCTCGGCGCTGATCGTGCCGTGCAAGCTTGAAGACCAGTCTATCGGCGTGCTTCAGGTGTTCAGCTACCGGCTCGACGACTACAGCCCGGACGATTTGCGGCTGCTGGAGGCATTGGGTCCCCTGGTGGCGGCGGCGATGGCCAACGCCCGGCTTTATGAGCAGGCGCAGAGCGAGATCGCCGAGCGGCGGCGCGCCGAGCAGGCCGAGCGCGAGCAGCGCGCCCTGGCCGAGGCGCTCAGCGACATAGCAGCCCTGCTCAACCGGTCGCTTGATGTGGAGGAAGTGCTCGACCACATCCTCACTCACGCCGGGCGCGTCGTCCCCTTCGATGCGGCGCATATCGGCCTGCTCGAAGACGGGGTGCTGTGCGCGGTGCGCTGTCATGGTTATGAGCGTTACGGCGGCGATGAGGCTGTCCTGGCCGCGCGCCTGCGTGTCGCGGACTTCCCAAGCCTGCGCGCGATGGCCACCAGCGGCCAGCCTTACCTCATCGCCGATGTGCACGCCGATCCGGGCTGGATACAGGTAGCTGAGCCGGAGGCGCTGCGCGCCTACCTGGGCGCGTCGATCATGTCTGGCGACACCATGCTCGGCGTCGTCAGCCTGATGAGCGAGACCGCCGGTTCCTTCACCCAGACCCAGGCCCAGTGGCTGAAGGCCTTGGCCCACCACGCCGCCATCGCCATCCGCAACGTCCAGCTTCACGACAGGGTACAGCGTTACGCCGCTGACCTCGAAGCGCGCGTCAATGAGCGCACCGAGGCGTTGCGCATCAGCGAGGAGCGGGCGCGCGCCCAACACAAGGCCGTGCCGGTGCCTGCCTTCCTCTTGCAGCGCCGGGCCGATGGTGAGTTTGTGCTGGTGGATTACAACGATGCAGCCTACAAGTTCAGCGAGGGCCATGTAGCGCGCTGGATGGGGCAGACAGCGTCGGCTTTTCATAGCACTTCCCCAGAACTCATTGAAATGGCCCGCGAGTGCTTTGAGCAGCGCACCACGCTCCAGCGCGAGATGTACTATACGCTGCCGCAGACAGGGCAGCAGCTCTATATGCAAGTCACGCTGACTTTCCTGCCCCCTGACCTGATCCTGATCCACAGCGTTGATCTCACCGACCGCAAGCAGTACGAAGAAGTGTTGCGTGCCGCGCTGGAACGCGAGCGATACCTGGGCAAGCTGCGCGCACGCCTGGTGACGACGGTCTCGCATCAATTCCGCACGCCGCTGTCCATCATCCTCAGCAGCGCCGAGATTCTGGATCGCCATAATGACAAACTGACCGAAGGCGACCGGCACAAACGCTTTGACCATATCCGCGAGGCCATCGGGCGCATGGTGCGCTTGCTGGATGACGTGCTGGAGTTGAGCAGCGTACAGGCGGGAGAGGCCGCCGTGAAGCCGGAGCCGGTAGACCCGGCTGTGTTGTGCGCGCAGGTCATCGCCCGGATCAGCGGGGCCAAAGGCCACAGCGTGCGCACGCGGCTGGAAGTGCTGGAGTCTCCCGGACTGGTGTTGCTCGACCGGCGGTTGTTCAGCCAGACGTTGCATCATCTGGTGTCCAATGCGGTCAAGTTCTCGCGGCCCGGTGGGGAGGTAGTGGTGCGCTTGCTCTGCCAGGACGAGCAGATCATCATCCAGGTACAGGACGAGGGCGTCGGCATCCCGCTCGCCGACCGCAGCCATGTGTTCGACGGGTTCCATCGCGGCAGCAATGTTGAGGGAATCCCCGGCACCGGCCTGGGGCTGGCTATCGCCAAGCACAATATCGAGCTATGCGGCGGGACGATTAGCTTTGAAAGCGAAGAGGGTCTGGGCACAACCTTCACCGTCACCCTTCCCCTGTCCGAAGCGATCCATTCCGCCAGCAATGGCGGGGCGGCGCTGTCCGTCTGAGCGCGCGCCCATGAGTCGCCGGTCATTCTTGCTGCGTGTGACGCGCCACCCGCTGCCCCGCTGGGCAGCGGCGTTGGCCTGGACGGCGCTGGTCTGCCTGCTGATGCTGCTGCCGGGCGAGGACTCCCTTGCTGAGGACACTTCCGGCTTCTTTGGCGGCACAGACATGACCGATGCCTTCGGCCACGTGCTGCTCTTCGGCATACTCACGGCCTTGTGGTACGCGGTACTGGCCTGCCACCTGGCCCCCGCCCCGGCGCTGAGGGGAGCGCTCGTCATCGGGGTAGCGTGCGGGTTGCTGCTGGAACTGGGGCAGGGCATTGTCCCGGAACGCGGGCTGTCCCTGCTCGATCTCACGGCGAATGCGCTGGGCGCGCTGGCCAGCTTCGCCGCGCTGCGCACACCCGTCGGGCGGCTGCTCGCGCCCCCGCGCTGACCCGGCGACTCCGCGAAAGTTGCGAGAAACAGCAACCGCCCTCTACGACACCGGCGTGCGGGGAATTCACCGGCAGCACCCATCTGGAACGTACCCGCTCTTCGCGGGCGGCTCACGTCGTGCTGAGCAAGGCGCGCAGCGCCAGCGGCGTGTTGGTGGTGAACTGATCCACGCCCGCTGCCAGCAGACGCCGGGCGTTGGCTTCCGCCGCCGGATCGCCGCAGTCGAGCGTCCAGGCGTCGCACTTCATGCCCGCCGCGTGCAGGGCAGCAGCCCAGTTGAAACCGTCCTCCAGCGACTGAGCCAGGAAGCGGTGATTGATGTAGAGCGTGCTGGCCTCCGGCAGCAACGCCATCAGCGTTGCGCAGCGGTCGGCCAGATAGTCAGCCGCCGGCCAGACGCGCCGCGACGCCAGCGGGTGATCGTCGTAGTAGCCATACGCCCCCAGTTGGCGGGGATATTCGGCGGGGTCGCGCGGGTGAGAGGTATCCGGCCAGCCGATGTAAAAGTGAATGTCGAAGCCCAGTTCCAGCCAGGGGGCCAGCTTGCGCAGCCGGCGAAGCTGCCAGTCCGCCTCGCTGCTGACGATGACCCGCTCGCCCAGCGGCTCGATCAGGCGCGCCAGGCGAAGCAGCGGCTCCTCAGCGGTGAAGGGCACCACATTCTTGAAGTCAAGTTGCAGGCGGGTGCGGGCGGGATGCTCCTCGAACAGGGCGACGACTTCGCCCAGCGTAGGCACGCGAAAGTCTATCGCCGCGCCGTTCACCTTGCAGCGCAGATCGCTCGCCTGGCGGGCGGTGCACTGCGCCACCGGGCCGGTGCCGGTCGTCTCCGACTCCAGGTACGGGTCATGAACCAGCAGGTAATCCTCGTCGGCCAGGGCGGTGACATCCACCTCGATGAAATCTGCGCCCCGGTCGAGCGCGGCGCGCACCCCTTCGAGCGAATTGGGCGGGAAGCTCTGCCCGTCGAGCGCCGCCATGTGGTGGACGATGAGCGGCGGGCGGAGTGGCAAGGCGGTCATGCGCTCTCCTGAGTTGTCCGTGCAGCAACCATCTACTCCACCTGGCCGGGCACGAGCCGCTCGACGCCCGCCGCCGCCAGCTCGCGCATGACGGCGTAGCTGGTCATGTCCAGGTGGATCGGCGTCAGCGAGACGTAGCCGTTGTGCGTGGCCCACAGGTCGGTGCCTTCTTCAGTCATGTCGCCGCTAGGCGCTTCGCCGCCGATCCAGTAGTAGGGCCGGCCATAAGGGTCAATGCGCGTGATCAGGGCGTCGTTGTACGTGCGCAGCCCCTGCCGCACGATCTTGAACCCCTTGATCTGTTCCAGCGGCAGCGGGGGGACGTTCACGTTGAGCAGGGTGAGCGGCGGCAGGTTGCGGTACAGCCCCAGGGCGACCACCTGGCGGGCGATGGCCGCAGCCGGGCGGTAATCGGCGTTTTCCGAGAAATCAACCAGCGAGAAAGCGATGGCCGGCTTGTGCCAGATCACCGCCTCGAACGCGGCGGAGACGGTGCCGCTGTAAGTCAGGTCTTGGCCCATGTTCGCCCCGCGATTGATGCCCGACACCACTAGGTCAATCGGCTCCTTGATGAAGCCCAGCAGCGCCACCGCCACCGAGTCCGACGGCGATTCGGACGTAGCGAAAGCCGCGACACCTTTGACCGGGAAGGGCGCGGGGTCAATGCGCAGTGGCTTGTGCATCGTCTTGCGGTGACCGATTGCGCTGCGATTCTCCCTGGGCGCGACCACCGTCACCTGGCCGAAGGGCAGCATCGCCTCGGCCAGCGCCGCGATGCCCGGCGCATAGACTCCGTCGTCGTTGGATACCAGGATGTGCATGGTCGTCACCTGCGCTGCGCCAAATTCGTGCGGTCTGAGGCGCGCATTGTACCACGTCTGGTCGGGGGATCACAGCCCTGGCGCGCGCTCGCGGGTGTGAGCAAAGGGGGTCAGCGCTTCAGTGGACTCGGAAACATTGAACTCACCCCCTGGCCCCGCTGCGCTCGGCCTGTCCCCTGCGAAGTTTCCCTTTTGCGCTGAGTGCGTTAAGATTCGCGCCAGACTGCCGGACAGCATAGACGCACGGATCATGGCCGACGATACCGATCTGTATTGGGACGACGACCCGCTGGACGAGCTTGCCAGGGAAGACCCGCCGCACGACGAGGACGGCTTCGCCGTGTGGACGTTCGACACAGGCGCGCTCGACCTGGCTCCTCGCGCGCCTTCAGCCCCGGCAACGCCGGGCGTGCTCCCCGCCGAGCCAGTGAGCGGCCCCTCTGCTGCACCGGCGCTGTCGCTGCCCCTGGGCCGGCGGGTAGCCCCGCCTCCACGCCCGCCCGCGCATAGCGGGCCGGCCAGCGTGTGGTGGAACACCGTGCGCAACGTGCTGATCGTCGTGGCGGCGGCGGTGCTCGTCTCGACCATCTTCTCCCTGTGGACGCGGCCTAACTTCTTTTCCGACGAGTTCCGCGCCGGGCTGAACAAAGTGCAGGCCACGCAGCGCGTCATCTCCGTCCAGCCCTCGCCACTGCCCACCGATGTGCGCCAGGTGCGCATCGGCATCATCGCTGGGCACAGCGGACGTCCACAAGACGCCGCCTTCGAGTCCGACCCTGGCGCGGTGTGCCCGGATGGACTGACCGAGCTTTCGATCAATGAGGCGGTCGCGCGCCAAGTGGTGACCACACTCAGCCAGGAACGCTACATGGTGGACTTGCTGACCGAGTTCGACCCGCGCCTGACCAACTACCAGGCCGATGTGCTGGTCTCGATCCACTCCAATGACTGCCAGGATTACGGGGCGGCGGGCACCGGCTTCAACGCGGCCTCGGCGTCCGCCCGCCAGACGACGCGCGGCAAAGACGAGAAGCTGCTGGCCTGCCTGATCAGCCAGTACGCGGCCACGACCGGCCTGCCCCAGCACTACGGCCTCACCTACGACATGACCGATTACCACACCTTTGACGAGGTCGCCATTGACACGCCGACCGCCATCATCGAGATCGGCTTTTTGCGCAACGACCGCGCCTTTCTCACCCAGCAGCAAGACCTGATCGCTCAGGGCATCGTCAACGGCATTCGCTGCTTTTTGCTGCCAGACGCTGCCGGGACGCCCGTGCCCGGATCGTGACGGCCAGCCGCGCCCACCATTCACTTGGGGAGGAGCTTGTGAACTACGAACTGGTCATGTACGCGCGGACAAACCCGTGCCCCTACGTCCGCACCGCCAAGCGCGTGCTGGAGCGCGAAGCCATCCCCTACCGTGAGATTCTGATTGACCAAGACCCCGCCGCCGCGCAGCGCGTCATCGCCTGGACCGGGTTTAAGTCGGTGCCGACGATCATCGTCGCCCGCCCCGGCGAAGACCTGCCCTTTGAGGAACCGGCTCCGCTAACCGGCGACAGCCCGCGCAACGTTGACCGGGGCAGCATGATCACCGAGCCGGGCGAGATCACCTTCGAGAACTGGCTGCGCAAGCACGGCTTTCTCAAGTAGGCCAGGGGGCGGGCTTGCCGCGCGTCATCCAGGGGAAGACTCCCAGCGTGGGGGCCAAGCGCAGGTGACGCTGCGTATTGACCCTCATCCGGCGCGCGGCTATAATTGCGCCAACTGAATACCCCGACGTGGAGAGGTAGCATAGTCTGGCCTAATGCGCGCGCCTGGAGAGCGCGTGAGCGGACATTCCGCTCCGTGGGTTCAAATCCCACCCTCTCCGCCACAGAGTTGGAGGGACGGCAGGCGGTTGCGCGCCTGCCGTCTCGTTTACAGGAGGGTGCCTCGCGTGATCAGTATTGAGTTCGCCCGCACGCTCTACGACGGCAGCGACCCCGTTCACGACTTCGACCACGTGCTGCGCGTGCTGGCGCTCGCCCGGCGCATCGGCCAGGCGGAGGGCGCGGATATGGCCGTTGTCGAGACGGCGGTGCTGCTGCACGACATCCAGCGCGCCGGCGAAGATCACCTCGCCCACGTGCTCAACGCCGAAGCCGCCGACCACGCCGTGCTGGCTGCCGAGCAGGCGCGTGCGATTCTGAGCAGCCTCGACCCGTCCCCCGCGCCGGAGTTCATCGAGGCGGTGGCCCATGCCATCACTGCGCACCGCTTCCGCAACGCCATCGCCCCGCAGACGCTCGAAGCGAAGGTTGTCTTCGACGCCGACAAGCTGGACGCCATCGGCGCGATCGGCGTGGCGCGTGCTTACGCTTACGGCGGCATGACCGGGCAGAAGCTGTGGGGCGAAGTCCCGCCCGGCTACCCCGGCGGCGGGGCAGAGCACACGCCGCGCCATGAGTTCAGCTACAAGCTGTCGCATATCGTCGAGCGGATGCAGACGGAGACCGGGCGGGCCATCGCCCGCGAGCGCCACGCTTTTATGGCGGCGTACTTCGCCCGCCTGGAACGCGAGGTGAGAGGAGAGGAATGAGCCGGTAGGGGCGTATGACTACGCCCCTACGAGTTGCTCTTGGGGAAGGGATGTCTGGCGGGCAATAGGGCAACACGCAAGAACGTTACGGCAAGCCAGCAATGAGCGCGCGATACTCATCCTCGGTGAAGGCGCGCAACGTCTCTGTCTGGACATTTCCCTGAGCTGCCACAGCGAGAATCAGCTTGGCGAACGTGGCATCGTCCGGCGCTTCGGCAACTACCACCGCGTCGAAGCGGCCCATCGTCAGATAGTAAGCCTTAATCTCACCCCCGGCGGCCTTCGCTGCCGCTTTGACGGCATCCAGGCGCTTGGGACTGTCTTTGATAGTCGTCATTCCCTGTTGGGTAAAACGAAGCAGTACAACATACGTGGCCATCTGTTTTCCTCCCTGAACTACAGACATCCTTCCTCGAACGCTTGAGAACGCTAACGGTGGACGGCGGGCAGGTGAACGTGACCGAAGTGGAGTCGGACGGGAGGAACTGAAGCACTGAATGCAGGAGAGCGCCGGGTGCCAGGCCAGAACCGTGCTATTTATATTATCACGACATTTATTAGTTATAAAGTTTCTGGCGGTTCGTCTTGGAACAGTAGGAGGACACACGCCATGTCCGGGGAAAACAAGGCCGGACCCCTGGGGGTCCGGCTGGATGGTCGTGCCAGTTACAGCACGGGGGATACGCTCTCAGTCTTTTGAGGCGGTCTTCTCGTCAGTCTTCTTGCGGCTGTCGGTGGCGTAAAAGCCGCTTCCCTTGAAGACGACGCCCACCGGCCCGATCAAGCGCCGCACCTCGCCGTTACATTCCGGGCAGGCAGTGATTGGCGCGTCGCCGAAATGCTGCTGGCGCTCGAAGCGCACCCCGCACTCAGTGCACTGGTATTCGTAGCGCGGCATACCGGCCCTCCTCAACACACCATCGCCTTGTTTTTCCAGCCCCTATTATAGATCGTTATTTGTTGGAAGTTCATAAGAAATACCCCCAATGGCAGGTTTTGCGCCGCGCGATTGCGCATTCGTGGGGCCTGCGGTACGATCCCCGCCCGAACTGGGGGGTATCGGTAGGCACGATGGATAGGGAGCCGTAGGGCCATGATTGACGAACCGGAGATCACCCCCGAAAACACCAAGCCGCGCCAACCTATCTCGCTCGACGAGCGGCTGCGCGCGGAAGAACCCCCCATCACCGATGACGATACCAGCCCCAGCCGCCGCATGAGTCTGGAACAGCAGTTGCGCGCGGACGAGCCTGCGATCCGCGCTGACGACACCTCACCCACACGCGCAACGACGAGCCGGCTCACTGACCCCCGCCGCCCCGCCGACTCGCCCTGGACACAGCGCATCATGACCGTGGTGATGCTGCTCGGCGCGCTGGCCCTGTCGGTGTTCGCCGCGCTGGTCTGGCTCAGCGGGGAAGACGCGGGCGTGCCGGAGGCCCCGGTCGTGCAGGACACTCCCCAGGACGGCATCGCCCAGGTTCCCACGCAGACACCAACGCCGCGCCCCTCGACGACGCCTGCCGCTGTTGCTGGCGTGCCGACCACCATCGCCGGACCGCTCTACCCGACCGCCGCCGCTGATGAGATCGCCGCCGCCTTGCTGACGCCTGTGCCCGCCCGTCCCGCCGGCGATGCCCTGGTGCGCCAGAGCGCGCCCTTCACCATCCGCCCGGTGACGGCGCGCGCGCAGGTCGTCCAGTACACCGTCAAGAACGGCGACACCTTGCAGAGCATCGCCGCGCAGTTCGGGCTGGAGGACTTCTACACGCTCATCTGGTCGAACAAGAGCAGCAAATACAACCCGCTGCGCCCCGGCGTGCAGCTCAACATCCTGCCCGAAGACGGCGTCTACCACGAAGTCACCGAGCCGATTCGCATCGCCGACCTGGCCGAGCAGTACAAGGTTGATCCCTACGCGATCATTGACTCGGAATACAACGATCTGTTCGGCTCCACGCCGGAGACGGTGCTCGTGCCGGGGCTGCGCGTGGTGGTGCCCGGCGGCGAGGGCAAGCGCGAATTGTTCCTGCCCCAGCCCATGGCCGTCACCGTTGGGGCGGGCGGGGAGATCAGCGGCACTTATGTGCTGTGGGGCTGCACCGCCGAGGTCACCGGCGGCTCGCCGCCCTGGAGCCGCCGCCCGCTGGACAATTACAAGTGGGTGCAGGGCTTCGCCCCCGGCGGGCACACGGGCGTGGACCTGTCGGCCAAGACCGGCGAGCCGGTCTACGCGGCGGGCGCGGGCACGGTCGTCTATGCCGGGTGGAACAGCACCGGCTATGGGAACGTGGTCGTCATCGCGCACGGCTCGACCTTCAGCCTCTACGGGCACCTGTCGCGCGTGTCGGTGCGCTGCAACCAGAAAGTCGGCGTTGGCGACGTGATCGGCGGGGTGGGCAACACCGGTAACAGCAGCGGCACGCACCTGCATTTCGAGATTCGCGACGCCAACTGGAACGCCCAGGACCCGCGCAACTACATCGGGTTCTGATGGACAAGCCTGAGTGACTTCGCATAAGGGGGGGCTTGGTTGTTAGTTGTTGTTTTTGGGCGAGATGTCCGCGTTGAGCGGTTTTCGCAAAAAAACTAATTGCCAAAGACTCCCGCCGCGAATAGCGGAATTGGACGAGTTCACCTTTCTTCATCCACGAAACACGGAGAGAACATGAACGGGAGCGAAGGGATGCAGTGGCCCGTCATCGGGCATGAGTGGGCGGTAGAGCACCTGGCCCGCGCCCTGTCCTACGGGCGCACTCGCCACGCCTACCTGTTCACCGGCCCCGACCAGATCGGCAAGACAACGCTGGCCCACACCTTCGCCGCCGCACTCAACTGCACGGGGCCAACGCCGCCCTGCGGCCAGTGCCGCGCCTGCACATTGATCGCCAGGAACGCCCACCCCGACCTGACCGTTGTCGAGGCGGAGACGGCGGGCGGATCGCTTAAGATTGACCAGGTGCGCGCCCTGCAACAGACGCTAGCTCTGCACCCGTTCGAGGCGCGTTACCGTGTGGCGATCCTGCTCAACTTCCACCTGGCTAATCCGGCGGCGGCCAACGCCCTGTTGAAAACGCTGGAGGAGCCGTCGCCGGACGTCGTCCTGCTGCTGACGGCGACCTCTGCCGACCTGCTGCTGCCGACGATTGTCTCGCGCTGCCAGCCGCTGCACCTGCGCCCGCTGCCGATCCAGACAGTTCGCGCGGCGTTGGAGCAGAACTTTGCCGCCGCGCCAGAGGCCGCCCAGACACTCGCCCAGCTTTCCGGCGGGCGCATCGGCTGGGCGATCCGCGCCCTGACCGCCCCCGCCACGCTGGACCTGCGCCACGAGGCGCTCGCCACGCTGGACAGCATTCTGGCAGCCAACCGGCGCGAACGTTTCGCGCTGGTGGAGCGCATTTCTCTGGACAAGCCGGGCTTGCTCGACGTGCTGGCCGTCTGGCAAGGGGTCTGGCGCGATGTGCTGCTGGTGGCCAGCGGCAGCCGTGCCCCGGTCACCAACCACGACCGCGCCGGACAGATCGCGGCACTGGCCCAGGCTGCCGGGCGCGCGCAGGCCGAGCGCGCGCTGGTAGCCACCACGCGCACACTCGATTACCTGGGTAAGAATGCCAACACGCGCTTGGCCCTGGACGTGCTGTTGCTCGATTATCCCTCTGGGTGATCGGGCGCAACGCAGCCCCAAGATAAAATAATCCCCAGCAGTCTCTCTATAATATAATGTAGTCATAGTAGTAGAGCCTGTGGAGATGTCAATAACCGGGCGCTGCTGCCCGCTGACGGCTGGCCCCAAGCGCATCCGTCCAGTATATGTGGCTGGGGCGCGCCCCTCACCCCCCAGGGATTTTCCACGAGATTCCCACATGGCGCTGATCAGCCTGAGCGCGTGTATGGACTCCCCCTGTGGACAACTGGTGCGGGTTTCCACAGTTTTGACTCGCCTATTCCCTCGCGCTGATAGGGCCACGAACGGTGGCCAATATCTGTGTGTTGTTGGCACTCGGCCCCCCAGATATGGAGATGGTTCTGTGGCGCTGGATCGGCTATCAACAGGGCGTTGATAACCTGGACTCGCTTTGCACAGGCGGCGGTATACAAGGGAGCCAGGGGAAGGTCGGAATAGATCATTTTCCATATATGGGGGGCCGAATAGGGGCGAGATACCGCCACATGTTGGCCTGGGTACTATCAAGTTAAAACAAACTAGTGCGCAAGAATTGTTGATAACTCCCTCGCGCAGCCCACAGAGTGAGGATTGCCTCCATCGACACGAAAACGCCGGCAGGGGCCGGCGCGCAGGTATCTTGGGATATGGGGGAGTCAGGGTTTGGGCAGCAGCGTAAGCTGGCGGCGAATCTCGCTCACCTCGCGGCGCAGCGCGGCGTCGGCCTCGACGCTCTTGGCAATCTTCTGGTAGCCGTAGAGCACCGTGCTGTGGTTGCGCCCGCCGATGGCCGCGCCAATCTCCGGCAGCGAGGCGTCGGTTTCCTCGCGGGCCAGGTACATGGCGATCTGCCGCGCGCGGACGACTTCTTTGGTGCGGCGCTTGCTCAACATATCGTCCAGCGAAAGTTGGTGATAGGTGGCCGTCGCCTGCAGCACGTCGCTGATGTTTGTGGTGCGGCGCGCGAGGGGAGAGGGGGTGTGGCGGCTAACCACTTCCTCGGCCAGCGCCACGCTGAGCGGCCGGCTGGTGAGGGTCGCCCTGGCCAGCACCTGGGTGAGCAGCCCTTCTAGCTCGCGCACGTTCTCAATCGGCTGCTGGGCCAGGACGCCGGCGACTTCGACGGGCAGCGCGGTGCCGCGCGCCGTTGACTTGGTCGTGAGGATGGCCAGGCGCGTGTCCACCTCTGGCGCTTGGATGTCGGCCAGCAGGCCCCCGGCCAGCCGCGAGCGGATGCGGTCATCCAGCGTGTTGAGCTGGCGCGGATGCTGGTTGCAGGTCACGACGATCTGCTTGCCCAGGCTGAACAGCGTGTTGAACGTGTGCAAGAACTCTTCTTCGCTGCTGGTCTTGCCTGCCAGGAACTGAATGTCGTCGAGCAGCAGCACGTCCACGCTGCGGTAACGCTCGCGCAGCGCCTCGGTGGTGTGCGCTTTGATGGCGGCAACCAGGGCGTTGGTGAACTCTTCGCCGGTGATGACCAGTGCCTGCTTGCCGGCGGCCAGGGCCGCGTGCCCGATGGCGTGCAGCAGGTGCGTCTTGCCCAGGCCGACGCTGCCATAGATGACCAGCGGGTTATAGCTTTCGCCCGGCGCTGCGGCCACTGCTTTGGCGGCGGCGAAGGCGAACTGGTTGCTCGGCCCGGTGGCGAACCGCTCGAAGGTGAACAAGCGGTTGAATGGCGAGTCCGGCGACGGGGCGCTGGGCGACGCGCCGGGCGTGCGCTTGATCTCGGTGACGCGCGGGTCCCACTCGGCATAGCTCTTGGGTGAGGCCGGGGCCGCTGTTGTGTCTGGCGGAGCTGGCGGGGCGGAAGTCTGCACGGTGGTGGCCGGCGCTGGGACATCAGCCGCTGCGCTGACTGCTGTCTGGGCGGGGCTAGCTGCCTCTGCCTGTGCGGACGGCTCGGCCTCGACGCCAGCGAACAGCGGGCCGCTGCCGTTGGGCAGGCTGGGACGCGGCGGCAGGTTCACCACAAAGCTGACGGTCACCTCGCGCTGGAAGATACTGCTGAGCGCCAGGACGATTTCCGCATGGAGATGCTTCTCCAGCCAGTCTTTGGCGTAGGCGTGGCGCACGCGGATGGTGAACTCGCCATTGTCGTAGGCGGCAAGCTCGGAACCCTTCAGCCAGGTGTCGAATGTGGCGCGGTTGAGCTGGATCTGAAGCTGGCTGAGTGTTGCTTGCCAGGCATCTTTGGGGGTCAGCATCGGAACTCGCCTCAATCGTCTTGGTGTTGCCGCGTGACAGTCTTGTGACAATAGTCTCTTGGCACGGGGCAACGTTCACGGATCGCGCTGGCCCGCGTCGCAAAGTATTGTGAGGTTGCTCAAACCGGTCGAAAGAAACCGCTGTCGCGGTTGAGAGGCCCGCCGGACGATGGTGCTCCGGCCTTCAGGGCAAGGCCCCCCCTTGCACTTGGAGTGACCCCCATTCTAGCAAAGACCCCCAGGGTGCACAATCGGAATCGCGCTTTCAACCTTAAAGAATCCGCATTTTTAAGATTCTCTGGAGTCGAGTCGGGGGCTGTCAGCCCCCCAACCGCCCCGAAAAGAGTCAGATGGCGACTCGCAAGGCGTGTAATCACAACATCTGGGGGGACTCCCCAGGAATTGGCCCAAACTCTGGTCTTTTTGGGAATTGTGGGAAAAAAATGGCTTATCCCACCTTAAAACGATTCTGCCAATTTGAAAATTTAAGGTTAGAAAATGGCGGCCTGATTTGGGAGTCTCAGCCCCAAAAGTGGCCCTTGGCTCGCACGCCTGTTCGCCAGACTCGTTTGTTACTCCCCTTGAGACAGTCCGGCCCCGGCGTCAGAACGACGATCCAGGGCCAGGCCGGGTAACGCGCGGCGATCACCCTCCCTGGCGCTCTTCGCCGGGCAGCCCAAAGAAGAAGCAGCGCCGCTTGGCGTCCAGGGCGGCGGCCAACGCCGTCTCATCGCGCGTGTGCCAGGTGCGGTAAATATCCTTGATGAAGCTGTAGACCAGGTCCATAGCCAGCGACTCAAAGTCGGTGCTCTCGATGTCCGACTGCTGCTTGGGCCAGCCATAGCCCCAGG
Source organism: Thermoflexus sp. (assembly GCA_020724485.1). Lineage (GTDB taxonomy): Bacteria > Chloroflexota > Anaerolineae > Aggregatilineales > Aggregatilineaceae > UBA2029. The sequence goes on from DYGW01000057.1 coordinate 16,871, forward strand.
CGAACCACGAGCCGTCCTGGAAGATGAGAAAGTCGTAGAAGGCGCTGGCCTGCGGGTTGTCGGTGAGGAAGACGGCGATGCGCGCGCAGGGTTCCTTGAACTGGGCGGCGGGGATGCGCGCGTCGTCGAGGAGGTTGGGCCGCGCGAAGCCTTGCAGGGGCATCAAGATGATGTTCCACTCCTCGATCAACATCAGGAAACCTTCGCGCCCGCCGCTGGGATGTGGCAGGCGGCGATATTTGCCCACGCCAGGGACGCCCGCCTCGACCAGCGCGCCCAACGCGCGTTCGAGGGCGGCAAACAGGCGGGTGCTGAACTCCTTGAGGGCATAATCCAGCGCGGCGCGGGTTTGTTCCCGCTCGCGCATGAGCGCATTCAGCGCGGCGACAACTTCGTGATGGTCACTGGCCTCCACAACACATCTCCTCCGCAGGGACTTGAACGTGCCATGTGCTTCGAGTGTGCTGCAAAATGCCGGATCGGGCAACTGACCCGTTAGCCATGACGCTGCATGAAGCGCCGGGTGCGCTCCAGCGCCTCCTCGATCTTCTCGTAGGAGGTGGCGTAGCACGCTCGCACGAATCCCGCCCCACACGCGCCGAACGCCGAGCCGGGGATCACGGCGACGCGCTCTTCGTGCAGCAGGGCCTCGGAGAAAGCCTGCTCGTCCATGCCGGACGCGCTCACGTTCGGAAAAGCGTAGAACGCGCCGCGCGGTTCGAAGCAGCGCAGCCCTAGGTCGTTGAAGCCGTCCACGATCAGCCGGCGGCGGCGGTCGTATTCAGCGCGCATCCGCTCGACGTCCTCATCTATGTGGGCGAGCGTAGCGGCGACGGCGATCTGGGCGACGGTCGGTGCGGACATGATCGTATACTGGTGTATCTTGCGCATGGCGGCGATCAAGTCCTCCGGCCCGACGGCGTAGCCGAGCCGCCAGCCGGTCATGGCGTGACTCTTGCTGAAGCCGCCCAGCACCAGGGTGCGCGCGCGCATACCCGGCAGCGTGGCGAACTGCACGTGTTCCACGCCGTAGACCAGGCGGTCGTAGATTTCGTCGGAGATCACCAGCAGGTCGTGCCGCTCGGCGACGGCGGCGATCTCCAGCAGGCGCTCGCGTGACATGACCGCGCCGGTGGGATTGTTGGGATAACCGATCAGGATCGCTTTGGTGCGCGGCGTGACGGCAGCTTCCACTGCCGCGCCAGTGACCTGAAACCCGTCCTCTACATAAGTGTCTATGGTGACCGGCACGCCCCCCGCAAAGGTGACTTCGGGCGTGTAGGCTACGAAGCTGGGCTGCGGGACGATCACCTCGTCGCCGGGGTTCAGGGCGGCGTTCATCACCAGGTACAGCGCCTCGCTGACGCCGACCGTCACCAGGATTTCCTGGTCGGGGTGGTAGCTGACGCCGTACAGCCGCTCCAGGTAGGCGGAGATGGCCCGGCGTAGCTCGGCGGTGCCGCTGTTGCTGGTGTAGTGGGTGTGCCCTGCTTCCAGGGCGCGGATGCCCGCGCGGATGATGGCATCCGGCGTGACGAAGTCTGGCTCGCCGATGCCCAGCGAGATCACGTCGGTCATGGTGGCGCTGATGTCGAAGAACTTGCGTATGCCGGACGGGGGCACCGCTCGCACGCGATCGGAGATGAAGTCTCGCATGAGCCACTCCTGGAGCTGGTAGTGAGACTGGTAACAACGAATGACCAAGTATATCAGTGGTGACGCCGTCGGGCCACGCGGGTGCGCAAAGGCGGCGTGCAAAGGTTGTCAGCGAATCGCTTGACAGCGGGGCATTGACCTCACCCCTGGCCTCGCTGCGCTCGGCTTGCCCCCTCTCCAAAGTGGAGGGCCGGACATATTAGACAGTGTTGATATAGCGTAATGACAAGCGATCAC
>DYGW01000058.1 GCA_020724485.1 Thermoflexus sp.
TGCGCGCAGGGAAGGGGAGCCGGCCCGCCGCTTTTCTCCCTTCCCCCCTCGTGGGCTGAGGGGGCGACAGTACAAAAAAACGGGTTCATGGGGCACACTTTTTGGAGTTCTAAACCAAGAAAGGTGAAGCCCCATGAACCCGAAGAAACTATACCAATGGCTGAAGCGAAGTAGCAAAGAATGGGACGGCACAACGCGACATTTCAAACAGGCGGTGGTGCACTTCAGTCGCGGCGTCGTATTGGCCAGGAGTAGCCAGATTCGCAAAGTGGCGGGATGTGTCGGGGGTAATCCCGATAGCCAACGACGACGGTTGCAGCGCTTTCTAAGTCGAGAGCAGCCGCTGCGTATCTTCTTTGGGCATTGGACACGGAGTGTGCTGTGAGCAGTCAAGCCCCCGTCGGTCGTCTTGATCGTCGATGAAACCAAGCTGAACGCAGACTGGCGGGTGATGGTGGTTGGCTTGGCCTTTCAGGGGCGGTGCATTCCGTTAGCGTGGGCGGTGTATCGGGCGAACGATAGCCAGGCATACCCGGCTGAAGGGCAAGTGAACCTCATTCTGCGCTTGCTGCGGGAAGTCCAGAGCGGGATACCCCGCCGTCTTCCGGTGCGTGTGCTGGCGGATCGCGGGATTGGTACATCACCGGACTTGATGCGAGGGATTATGGCTCTGGGATGGCACTTTCTCTTCCGCGTCACCAAGCAGAGCAAAATCATCTTGTCTGACGGAACGGCCGTGACGTTTTTTGACCAGGTCAGCCAAGCAGGGGAAAGCTATGCGGCCAGTGGACAGGTGTTCAAAAAGCGTGGACGTATCCCGGCTCATGTGCGCGTGTTGTGGGCACCCCAGGCCCAAGAACGGTGGGCCTTAGTGACCAATGACCCGACCTTGACTGGCTGGGAATACGCTCAACGGATGTGGATTGAAGAAGCCTTCCGCGACCTAAAATCGCATGGCTGGCAGGTCGAAGACGTCTGTTTGCATAGCCCCGAACGCATGGCCCACTGGTGGATTATTCTGGTAGTAGCCTATACCTGGATGCTGCTGATTGGGCACGCTTTACTGACCATGGCTCAGTTCACTGCTCCAAACGACGCTCGGATGGCTCCTATGTGCGTCGCTGGAGCTTGTTTCGTGAAGGGTGGAACTGGTATGTCAACTCCAGCCATCCCCTTCGTATTTAGTGTCGCCCCCTCAGCTCCGCAGCGGAGAGGGGGAGGCGAGGCGTGTTAGCGCCGAGCGGGGGTGAGGTCAATGCCCTGTTGTCAAGCGAGTCGCTGGTAACCTTTGCACGCACCTGCGCGCCACTCAGTCGCCCGCTTCGGGCGCGGGGGCGTGGGGCGTGCGCCGGGACGTGGCCCGGGGCACGCCGCCCGGCCACCACGTCCAGCGGCCAAAGAGGGCGGCCAGCGCCGGGTCGAGCACCGTGCGCACCACGAACGTGTCAATCAGCACGCCGACGGCCACCGCGAAACCGATCTCCAGCAGTCCGGCCACCTCCCCGGTCAGCAGCGCGGCGAAGGTGCCGGAGAGAATGATCCCCGCCGAGGTGATGATCGCGCCTGTTGTGGCGACGGCGACGTGCACCCCCTCGCGCAGCCCATGATAGCCGACCTCTTCCTTGATGCGCCCAAAAAGGAAGATGCTGTAGTCAATGCCCAGCGCCACCAGGAAGACGAAGGAGAAGAACGGCACGTACCAGGTCAGCCCAGCCACGCCGAGCAGCGTCTTGAAGACCAGGTTGGTCAGCCCCAGGGTGAAGGTGAACGACAGCACCACCGTGCCGATCAGATAGAGCGGGGCGACGACACTGCGCAGCATGAGCAGCAGCACGATGAAGATGCCCAGCAGCACAAAGCCGATCGCGCGCAGCAGGTCGCGGTTCATCGTATCGCGGATGTCGGCGTTGACTGCCGAGCCGCCGCTGACCACCGCCTCGCCGCCGTCCTGGTAGCCCTTGAGCACACGGCGGATGGCGCTGACTGTATCTAGCGCAGCGTCGCTGCTCGGCGAGACGGAAAGGATAATGTCCAGCTTGAAGGCGGTGTTCTCCGCCGCCAGGTACGTCGTCGCAAGCTGCCCGGCCAGCGCCGGGTCCAGCCCGTCGCCGGTCGCGGGCAGGCCCGCCAGCAGATCGATCAGCGCAGTGGGCATCAAGTACGGCTCGTTGACCGTCTCGAAGCGGGCCGCCAGCCCTTCGACGGCGGCGGCCAGTTCATCCTGCCGGGCTAGAAGCTGCAGCGGGTTGGCGAGCAGGTCGCGGCTCAAGACCAGGTTCGGGTCGTCAGCCACCTCCGGGAAACGCTCGGCCAGCAGGTCCACATAACTCTGCATCCCGGCCAACGCCGCGCCGGCCTGCGCGGGGGCCAATGCGCTCATCTGCGCTGCGTCGCCGATCATGCCCAGCGCCAGGCGAAGTTGGGCGCTGACGTGCAGCACGTCGCGCAGGTCAGCATATCCCTGGCCGAGCGGGTCATCCAGGCCGCGCACGTCGAAGATGCCATCGAGCGCCGCGATCTCGTCGCTGAGGCGCACGATGTCGGCGACGATGCGGTCGGGGTCGCGCCCGGTCACGACGACGGTCAGCGGCATGGTGTTGCCAGCGCCCAGACTGTCTTGCAGCAGCAGGAAACCGGTGACAATCGGCTTGTCGTCCGGCAGGTCGTCGAGCAGGTCATAGGTCACGTGCTGGCTCAGGCCGTAGACCGAAAGCGGCATCATGAGGGCGACGATGACCAGGATGACCACCAGCGGGCGCGTGCTGACCCATTGCGAAGTCACCGCGTACAGCCGCCCCTGGCCGCGATGCGTGGCCTGCCGGGGCCAGAACGCCCGGTCGCCGAGCGTCGCCAGCAGCGCCGGGACGAGGGTCAGCCCGGCCAGCAGCGACATGACGATGCCCAGGGCCAGCGCCGGGCCGGTCGTGTTGAAGATGCCCATCTCGGCGAAGACCATGGCCATGAAGCCGACGAAGATCGTGCCAGCGCTGCTGGTGATCGTCTCGCCGACGCGGTGCACGGTGTGGGCTGTGGCCGCCTCAATGCCAGGATGATCGGCCATTTCCTCGCGGAAGCGACTGATCAGAAAGAGGCAGTAGTCGGTGCCCGCGCCGTACATCACAGTGATCAGCAGGACGTTGGCGTAGGTGGTGATCGTCAGGTGATTCGCGCCCAGCCAGGCGACGATCCCGCGCGTGATCAGGAAGGCGAGCGTCACCGCCGACAGCGGAATGAGCGGGCTGACCGGCGAGCGATAGACCGCCAGCAGGATAAAGATCACCAGCACCACCGTCACCCAGATGGCGCGGTCGGCGCTGGTGACCACCGACTCGCTGGTGCTATAGACGAGCGGGCTGGCCCCGGTCTGGTAGGCGCGCACCGACGGCGGGCGGTGCGCTTCCAGCCAGGCGTCAATCTCGTGCATGGCTTCGATGGCCGGGGGCTCGGTGGCGGTTTCGGTCATGTTGACGCGCACCAGGGCGACCTTGTTGATCAGCAGCGGGTCGGTGCTCGTCTCTCCCGCCACCAACAGGGCGGCCAGCGCCGGTAACTGGGTGGGCGAGGTCACCGTGTCGAGGACTTCTGGCGCTGCGTCGCTGTTCGCCCAGTCGGTAAAGGCGCGGATAAAGCGCCCGGCCTCGGTGTCGAGTTGCGCCTCGAACGAAGAAGCGTCCGGATTCAGCACCCCCTCGGCGGACTGGCGGGCGTCGAAGACGATGACCGAGCTACCTTCGGCGTTGTCGTTGGGGAACAACTCCTCGTATAGGGCACTGGCGTGCTTGAACGGGGCATCGCTGGGCAAAAAATCGGCCAGATCCGAGCTGGCGACATCGGCCATGTCGGGCGCGACCAGGGTGACAATCGCCGCCGCAGCCACCCAGGCGACGATGATCGGGACGCGGTAGCGGGTGGCAAAACGTCCCAGGTATTCGAAGATCATGCTGAAGCCTCCGGGGTGCTGGAATCTGCCGCCTGTTGGGCGGCGACGCCGCGCTGCAGCGCGATGAGCATGAACTCGGCCAGATCGGTTGCTGTGTAGCCGGTGTCGCTTTCCAGCCACCAGCCGAGCAACTGAATCATCATGCCGGTGACGATCTGCGCCACGACGTGCGCAGGGATCAGGGCGGTCAGGGTTTGCTGGGGAAATTCGCTGATGAGGGTGCGCTCAATCACCGCTGCCAGGTATTGGCGGCCAAAAGCGTTAAGCTGGGTGGAAGCCGCTCCGCCGACCATGATCAGCATCAGCTCGCGGTTTTCGTCTGCCCAGTGGAAAGCGCGCTCAAAGCTGCCTTTGACCCAGGCCGGATCGAAAGGATGGGCACGGGGCGTGCTGACGATCTCGGCCACCAGCGCGTCGAAGCCCTGCTGCATCAGCTCGCGCACGCAGACTTCTTTGTTGGCGAAATGCTTGTAGAACGTCGCCTTGCTCACATCAGCGTGCTCGGTGATGGTGAGGATGTCCACCTGGCCATAGCCGTGCGCGCTGATCAGATCGCGCGCGGCGTCAATCAGGCGTTGGTGAGTGGCAGCTTTGCGCCGCACATGGCGCGTCAGGCGTCGGGGCATGGGTGGCTCTTCTGGTCGTCTGCCCAATAGTATACACTTTGTTTAATGGCATACGAACCGTCTACTATTGTAGTGCGACGCGGCGTTCTGTCAACAAGCGGGAGGTGCGTGCAAAACCTGTCAGGCAGTATAGGAGCGTTGCTCTACTACGCCCGTAGGAGCGTATTGATGCACTTTAAGAAATTATCCAGGATACATACTTCGCTGCTCGATGGCGCGGGCGGCTGGTGGCGTGCTCGTAGGAGCGTAGTGCAATACGCCCCTACATGACCTTACCTCGCTCGGCCCCTCAGCGGGCGCGGATGACCTGCTCATAGGCGGCGAGCGTGCCCTCCGCCGTCGCCCGCCAGCTAAAGGCGCGCGCCCGCGCCAGCCCCCGATTGCGCATCGTCGCGGCGTGCCCCGGCTGGGTGAGCAGCGAGAGGATGGCCCCGCCCATCGCCCGGCTGTCGCCCGGCGCGACGAGGAAAGCGGCGTCGCCGGCCACTTCGGGGATGGAGGACGCTTCGCAGGCGACGACCGGCGTGCCGCTGGCCATCGCCTCCAGCGGCCCCAGCCCGAACCCCTCCAACAGACTGGGGAAGGCGAACACGTGGGCCAGGCGGTAGAGCGCGGGCTTGTCCGCCTCGTCCACCGGGCCGATCCAGCGCACGTAAGGGGTCAGGCCCAGCTCTTCGGCGTAGGCGGGCAGGTCGGGGAAGCGCGGCGTGCCCCAGGCGGCGGGCGTGTGCCCGGCCAGCACCAGCGGCACGTCTGGCCCCAACCCTTGCGCCACGTAAGTGTAGGCGGCCAGAAGCTGGCGGACGTTCTTGTGGATGGCATACGCGCCCAGGTAGAGCACGAAGTCGTCCACATCGTCCAGGCCGTAGCGCGCGCGGACTTCGCCATCGCGCTCGGCTCCTAGCTCCGGGTGAAACACTTTGTCGGCGGCCAGCGGCGTGACCGTCACCCGCTCCGCCGGGACGCCAATGCGCGCCGCGATCTGGCGCTGGCTGTCGGCGGAGATGGTCAGCAGGCGATCCGCGCCGCGCGCCGCCGCGCGTGCCAGGCTGATGTAGAGCCGGTTGCGCAGCCCAGCGTTGTATTCCGGCACCATCAGCGGGATCACGTCCAGGACGGTGCAGACCAGCGGGGCGGGCGAGCGCAGCGGCGGCCCCCAGTAGGGCACGTGAGCGATGTCGGCATGAAGGCGGGCGACGGCGCGCGGGAACGATCGCTGCTCGAACCACACTTTGCCAGGGTGACCGCCAAAACGGAGAGGCATGGGCAGCACGTCTACCTGGGGCGGCAGAGCCTCCAGCGTGGTCATGCGCGCCGGGACGACCAGCGTCAGGCGGTGTTCGGGCGCGCGTTGGTGCAGCGCCGCCAGCAGGTGACGCAGGTATTGGCCGCTGCCTGTGTGCGGTTGATCCCAGAACCAGCCGTTGAAGGCGATGTGCATCGGACGCCCGTTCACTGGCCTCAGCGTCTGTCGCCGTAGCCGTTTGGCCGCGCGGTATGCCAGGCCCAGGCCGAGGCGATGATATCGCGCAGGTCGGGGAAGCGCGGCTCCCAGCCCAATTCGTCGTTGATCCGCTCCGACGAGGCGACCAGCATATCCGCGTCACCGGGGCGGCGGTCGGTCTCGATCACCGGGAAGTCCACCCCCGTAACCTCACGGGCGATGTCGGCCACCTGACGCACCGTGTAACCGCGCCCGTTGCCCAGGTTATAGATCATGCGGTCGCGCTGCGCGCCAAGCGCCTCCAGCGCTAGCACGTGCGCCGAGGCCAGGTCTTCGACGTGCACGTAATCGCGGATGCACGTGCCGTCCGGCGTGTGGTAGTCCGTCCCAAAGATGTAGAAGGCGTCGCGCTTGCCCAGCGGCACCTGCAGGGCCAGGGGGATGACGTGCGTTTCCGGGTCGTGGTCTTCGCCGCGCACGGGCTTGCCCGCGCTGTCGAGCATGGCTCCGCAGGCGTTGAAATAGCGCAGCGCGGCGTATTGCAGGCCCACCTGGCGGTGATACCAGTCCAACATGCGCTCGATCATCAGCTTGGTCTCTCCGTAGACGCTGGCCGGGCCAACCGGGTCTTCTTCGACCAGGGGCGCGCCCTTGCTGGCGTAAACGCCCGCGCTGGACGAGAACAGGAAGCGGCGCACGCCGTGCCGGAGCATGGCGTCGAGCAGCGTCTGCGTGTTGACCACGTTGTTGCGGAAGTACTTGCCGGGCTGCTGCATGGATTCGCCCGCTTCGATGAACGCGGCGAAATGGGCCACCGCGTCGAAGCCGCCCATTTGCAATAGCACATCCAGCGCGCCCGCGTCGCCCACGTCGCCCCGCACAAAAGCGGCGCCGGCGGGGATGGCCGCGCGGTGACCCTTCACCAGGCTGTCGTAGACGGTCACGCGGTGACCCGCCGCCAGGAAATAGGCCGCCGCCGCCGAGCCGACATACCCCGCCCCACCCGTCACCAGAATGTGCATGGCCTCACTCCCATCGTTGCGCCCAGACGCGCCGCCATTCGCCGCGCTACGGCGCAGATTGTACCGTCAGCGCCACGCTGCCGCTATGAACATTAGAGTTCGCTGAAAAGGGGCTGGCAGGCGGTGATTCCGCAGTACAATGAAGGCGTTTAGCGGCACCAGTCAGGATTCTCGCGTATGGACGCATGGGACAGGCCAGACCTGCCTCCGCCATCTGGCGGGGCGGTGGTGGAAGAGCCAGACAAACCTTCGCGGCGCACAAAATCGCTGCTGAGGGAAATCCTGCAGCTTGTGCTGATCGTCATGCTCGTGCGGCTGAGCATGGACACGCTGCTGCCGCGCTACGTGGTGGACGGGGCCAGCATGGAGCCGACCTTCTCCACCAGCGAGCGCGTGATCGTGGATCGGGTCACCATGCTGCTCGGCGGGCCGGCGCGCGGGGATGTGGTCGTGCTGGACTCGCCGCGCAAGGACGAGTTGCTGATCAAGCGGGTGATCGGGTTGCCAGGCGAGACGGTCGCGGTGCAGGCAGGGCGCGTGACCATCAACGGCACGCGGCTCGAAGAACCCTACGTGCTGGAGTTCTGCACTTATCCCTCGTGCAACGGCACCTGGGAACTAGGGCCGGACGAGTACTTCGTGCTCGGCGATAACCGCAGTCACAGCCTGGATAGTCACTCGTTCGGGCCGGTGCAGCGCAGCGCGATCAAGGGCGTCGCCCGCGTGCGCTACTGGCCGCCGGACGAATTGGACATCCTCACCGCGCCGCAGTATTGATCCGGCGGTTGGTGGTCGGTTATCGGTGGTTAGTGGTTAGCGAGCCGCCTGGCGCTGGCGAACAACCTCACCCCCCGGCCCGGCTGCGCTTGGCCTATCCCCTCACCCGCGCACTTCGACGATCACGCCGTCCTCTGCCCACTGGTAGAGGGCGGCGGCGTTTTCCAGGCTGAGCAGCACGCAGCCGTAGGTCACCGGACGGCCCAGGTCGCCCGTCCACAGCAGGTAGCCCCCGCCGCGCGTCGGGAAGCCGTGAAAGCCGTTCCACAGATCCATGTTCGGCCCCGGATGGTAGAAGCCCATGAAGTTCGGCATGTACAGGTTCCACTGATCGGCGTAGGCGTTAGGGTCGTGCGTCTGCACCTGGAAGACGCCAAGCGCCGTCGGGCTGGTCGGCAGGCCGGTCGAGATCACCCAGTCGAACACGACCTGCCCGTTCTCGTAGGCCCACAAATGCTGCTGGCTCCGGCTGACGACGATCCGCTTGTGCGCCACCGGCTCCAGCGGCACCAGGATGTCCGGCGAGGGGATGGTCAGGCGCTGCCCGACCGACAGCGCGCTGGTGTTGATGCCGGGGTTGGCCGCCTGAATGTACGGGTAGGGGATGCCGATCTCCTCGGCGATGACGGCTAGGGTCTGCCCCCCGCGCACCTCGTAAGTCGTTTCCCCGTGCCGCACGCGCACCGTAGCCCGCGCCGTGTTCTGTGCCAGCGCCTCCTGCATGGCGCTGACCGCTTCCTCAGCGTTCACGTAACGCTCGTCGGCGAAGCGCGCGTTGGCGGCGGCGAACGCCCGCGCCGCATCGGGATTGGCCGCCAGACGCAGCCCGGTCGCGCTGCTCGCGTCCGGCTCGGCGGTCAGCCACGCCGCCCAGACCTCCGGCGGGGCAGTCCAGGTGTGCCACTCATCGCCGATCGGGTCGTAGCCGCGCAGTTCGAAGGGGCTGGACAGCAGGGCATTGGCCTGGGCGAGCAGCGGCGAGGCATCGCTGATCGCCGGGCCGACCGGCACCATAACCAGGTCGAGCGCACCGTCGGCCAGCTCGCCCGGCGCGTCCGCGCCCATCCGCGCGACCGTCGCCGCCACGTCCAGCGCCCGCCCGTCCGCCGGAGGGCTGGCCACCGCGCGCCTGTGCACCAGGCGCACACCCGCGTTGACCGGGGGCAGGTCTATCCCCGCCCGCGCACTTTCCAGGTAGGCGGTCAGCGCGGACAAGTCTACTTGCAGGACGGGGGCCACGTCCACGCCGCCCGCCAGCGCCTCGAAGAGGCCCGCCAGCCCGCCCTGCGAGCGGCCCCAGGCGCGCGCCGCCGCCGCCGTCGCCCCCGCGTCGAGGGTCACGCCCAGCGCCGCCGGATCAACGGCCCAGGCCCGGTCGCCGTCGCGCAGGCGCAGCCCGCCTGCTTGCCAGGCCGTCGCCAACGCCTGGGACGCTGCGCTCTCGGACATGCCGCCCAGGTCTACGCCCGCCGCACTGACCCCCGGCAATACCTGCCCGGAGCCGACCAGCAAGCCCAGGCCCGCCACCAGCGCCAGCAGGCAGGCGCTCGTCGCGATCAGGCCCAGCGCGGCGCTCACCAACAGGGCGCCGCGCGCACTCAGCCGGTGCGTTCGCCGTCTCCGGCGCGGGGCCGAGTGCGGGACAGGAGGCACAACCGGGCGCGGCATGGCCCCGTTCGCCGGGACAGGCGGGCGTGGCGGAGCGCCATTGCGCAGGGGAACGGCGGGATTGACCGCAACACGGCGGGGTCGCGGACGGCGCGGGCGTTGGGCGAAGAGTGGCATGGGCTACGGCTCTGCTTTGTACGGTCTACGCGGTTCTATGCTACTATGGAGTAGAAGTCCTCGCCTGTAAAGGGAGCGCAGGCAAAGAACCGGTGATCCGGCGGCTGCCAGGAGTTCACCAGGCGCTTTTCTTGAGGGGTGCGTGCAAAACCTGTCAGGCAGGGGTGTCACTCGGGTGCGCCTTGCACAACCAGACTTCGGAAGTTTTCAAAACTTCCGAAGTCTTCTCGAAAGCCGCCACGCGCCCTACGTTTCTACGCCCGGCTCGCCTTCGTCCACAAGGCGCACCGGCCTGAGCAGCGACCGGTCGAAAGTGGCGATCTCGGCAGGCGACATCTCCGCCAGCACATGGCGCACGCGCTGCGCGTCTTCGCGCAGCTGGCGCACGTCCACGCCCTGGCAAACGTCCGGCAGTTGGGCGAACCACTGCACGCTGCGCTGGAGCATCTTCAGCGCCCCGGCGTGGTTGCCGCGCGTGATGTGGTAGTAGGCCACGCCCACCTGCAGGATCGCCCGGTACAGCTCGCGCACCGGGCCAGGCTCGGCCATCCACTGCTCCTCGAAAGCGTCGTGCTGGGCGTAATACGCGCCCGCGTTGAAGCGCTGGACGCCCAATTGGGCTAGCGGCGGCAATGGCTCCTGGCACTGGCAGGCGAGGGCGGCTCGCGTCGCCTCGTCCATGCGGCGGGCGTGCGCGCGGACGCAGTCGAGCAGCCCGCTGTCGAGATCGGCCAGGGCCAGCATCCCCGCCGCCCCGACTTGCAGAGCTGCCGCCTCAAGCGCCATGTCCGGCGCGACGACCAGCACAGGCATCCGGCGCGTGGCCTGCTCGGTTGTCACTGCTGCCACGCGCGCCGCCCAGGTTGGCTCCGCCGCGTCCACCAGCAGCAGCGCCGGGTAATCGTCAATCAGGCCCAGGGGCCAGTCAGCCACGTAAGGGCAGGCGACGGGCACGTACCCGCCCGCGCGCAAGGGGCGCTCGGCGCGCCTGGCCCACTCCGGCGCTCCGGCGATGCCAACCACTGGCGGATCATCCAGCACGAGGACTTCACTCGCTTTCGAGCGGGACGGGGGTTGCTAGCGCCTGGCGGATCGGCCCCGGCAGAATTGCCTGATCCGGGGCGCAGAGCACCACGTGGCGGGCGCTGGTGTGGTAGATCAGCGCCTCCTCGCCCGCGCGTAACACGATCCGGTAGCCGGGCGTCTCTTGCTGGCTGTAGGCAATGCCCGGCTGCGGGCAGCCAATACTGTCATCCGGCCAGGTGACGGTCACCAGGCTAGTGAGTTGTAGCGCATCCTGGGCGATCCCCAGGCGGCGGGCGGCGTCCGCCCGGCAGAGCGCGACCATCGCCGACGCGATGGGGTCTACCAGGATCGGCGTGCCGTCGCGGGCCAGCCAAGCGGGATCGTCGCACAGGAAGAACGCGCCTTCCAGGTTGGTGTGGTAGACGTAGACGCGGCTCCCCGCGCTGTAGGCGATGCGGTAGCCCGCCGTACTGCCACTGGAGGTGCCATCCGCCGCCCCTTCGCGCGCCGCGCAGCCCCATGTCGCGTCCTGCCAGGCGAAGCCGTCCACGCTCAGCAGGCGGATGTCGGCGGGGGCCACACCGCTCGCCACCAGGTCGCGCGTGGTTGCCTCGATCATCGCCTCAACGGGGGACAGACTCGCGGCGTCGGCAGTCGCGGCGGCCAGTGTCGCCGGGGAGGGCAGGTCAGTCGGCGTAGGGGTGAAGTTGGCGGGCGGCGGGGTGAGCGTCGCTGTGGGTGGGATCAGGGTGCGCGTGGGCATGATGGTCGGCGCGCGGCCCGCCCCCGACCCGCTACACGCGCCGAGCAGCGCCGCACCAAGTGCCAGGATCGCCATCCGGCGCGCCCGGCGAATCCGTCGGCGTAGAACGCTGCGCTCGAACACGGCTCCCCGCCCTGATCGCATGGCTCAGCGCCAGCCCGCCAGCCAGGCGTCAACCCAGGCCGCGCTGACGCCCTCGACGCTGACGATCTTGTTGGGGCCGTCGCCAGCGACAATAGCCACGCGCGCCGAGGCCACACCCAGCGCCTCAGCGAGCAGCGCGACAAGCTGCGCGTTGGCGCGGCCCTCAGCCAGCGGCTCGGTCAGGTGGATTTCGAGCGATCCGTCAGAATGCACGCCGGCAATTGCCACCTGGTCAGCGGGCGTCACGACGCGGATGCCGAAAGCCGCTCCGTGCTGAGCATCGGTGATCTCAAAGTCGCGCGGCATGACCTCACCCCTTTCTCGCGCTGTACCATGCAGCGCGGCGCTCAGGCCAGCAGCATCGAGATCAACATCTGGCCGACGATCTGCAGCAGCACCATAGCGATGATCGGGCTGAAGTCCAGCCCGGCTGTCTGGGGCAGCAGGTTCCGTATCGGGGCCAGCACTGGCTCGGTCAGATCGAAAATGGTGCGGGCCAGCGGGCTGTGGGGGTCAAGGTTAACCCAGCTCATCAGCACGCGGGCCAGAATCACCAGCGAGTAGATTTGCACGAACAACTGGACAAGCATTGCAACGCTTTCCAAGTCCCATTCTCCTTGTTGACCTTCTCAATACCATGATACGCACCGCGCCTGCTCAGCGTCGCGGCCCGAAGATCGCGCGGCCAATGCGCACCAGCGTGGCGCCTTCCTCGACGGCGACCGGGTAATCGTCGGTCATGCCCATGCTTAGGGCGTCCCACTGCGCGCCAGGGAAGTCGGCGGCCAGGGCGTCGCGCAGCGCGCGCAGCACGGCGAAGACCGGGCGCGCCCGCTCCATGTCGTCCACGATGGGCGCCATCGTCATCAGCCCGCGCACGCGCAGCCCCGGCAGGGCCAGCAGCGCCCCCACGTCGTCCCACAGCGCGCGGCGGCGGGCGCGGTCTTCCTGCCAGCGCCAGGCGTCCCAACCCTCTTTGCTCGCCTCGCCGGAGACGTTCATCTCCAGCAGCACGTCGAGCGTCCGCCCCGCCTCGACCAGCGCCCGGCTCAGCCGCCCGGCCAGGCGCACACTGTCCAGCGAGTGCAGCAGGGCGAAGTCGCGCACCACGTAGCGCGCTTTGCGGCTCTGCACGTGCCCGACCATGTGCCAGGTCACTGGCTCGGCCAGCGCCGCGTTGACCTGGGCGATCTTGCCGAGCGCCTCCTCGACGCGGTTCTCGCCGAAGTGCCGCACGCCCGCCGCCGCCGCTTCCAGCACGCGCGCTGGCGGCTGCGTCTTGCTCACGGCAACCAGCGTCACCGCGTCCGGCGGACGCCCGGCGCGCTGGCAGGCAGCGGCGATAGTCTCGCGCACGGCGGCTACGCGCTCGCCTATGGTCTGGCCCGCCTCTACCATGCTCTCAGCTTTCGTTGAGCGCCGCGATCACGCCGAAGCGACCCGTCCGCCCGCGCTCGGCGCGATGCGAGAAGAACTCGTCGGTGTGCGTCGCTGTGCACAGGCCAGCGACCTCGATCTGCGTCACGCCCGCACGCTGCAACGCCAGCCGGTTGGCCGCCCACAGGTCAAGGTGGGCGCTGCCGTCGTCCGCCCGGTGGATCAGCCCGTCCGTTCCCCCGAACGCCTCAGCGACGGCGGCGACCACTTCTTCGCCCACCTGATACCACTCTGGGCCGATGCTGGGGCCGATGGCCGCCTGCACATCCTGCGGGCGCGTGCCGAAGGCGTCGGTCATGGTGAGCAGCGCGCTGACGCCCGCGCCCAACACCGTCCCGCGCCAGCCGGCATGGGCCAGGCCGAGCACGTGGCGGGCCGGATCGTAGAGCAGAATCGGCGCGCAGTCGGCGAAGCGCATGGTCAGCGCCAGGCCGGGCCGGTCAGTGACCAGCCCATCGGCGCGCGCCAGCCAGCGACGGTGTGGAACCGGCCCGCGCGCCAGGACGGTGTCGGCACTGTGCACCTGCCAGACCGTGCAGGCATACGCCTCGTCCAGGCCCAGCGCCGCGTAAGCGCGCCGGTGATTCTCGCGCACGGCGGCCAGGTCGTCGCCGACCGTGCCACCCAGGTTGAGCGAGTCCCAGGGCACGCGGCTGACGCCGCCGAGCCGCGTGAAGACGCCGTGCACCAGCCGGTCGCTGCCGGCCCACTGCTCGAACTGGTAGAACACCGGCCCCTGGCCATTGATACGCCGCACGCGCTGCCTTCCCGGACGCGATAACCTGGTAGAATAGAGGTGAGCGTGCCCTGATTATAACGCACACCTGACGCTCGCGCTGTTTCTGGCGAGCGGAGATTGAGGACAGGCTATGCCAAGTTTACGCGACAAGCTCACCGTGCTGGTGCGGTCGAGTCTGGGCGGGATTCGGAGCGGCCAGGGGGCAGATCGCCCACCGACCGGCGACCTTTCCAAACGGATCGCGGCGCTGCGCGCGGAGATTGACCGCGCGCTCGACCACGACGAGCACCTGGCCCGCGACATCGAGGCGGCCCAGGCGGAGATCGCCAGCGCGGATCGCCAGGCGGACGAGGCGTTGGCGCGCGGCGACGAGGCTACCGCCCGCCACATCATCCGCCAGATGCAGCGCCGCCAGCAGCAACTCGCCATGTTGCAGGCGGAGCAGGCCCAGCACCGCCGCTCGGCCTCGGACCTGATCCGCCGCGTCAACACGCTGGAGGCGCTCGCCGCCGAGAAGCCGGGGACGAAACCCGCGCGAGAGAGGGGGGCAGCGCCCGGCCCTTCGCCGGCGGAGCGGCTGCGCCAGGCGGGCGAGGAAGCGGCCCAGACTGCGCCCATCGCCGAAGCTGAAGTTGACGAGCAGGCGGTCGAGGACGACCTGGCCCGCCGCCGCGCGCGCCTCAGCCTGTAGGGCGCCCCGGCTTCTTTACAGATTTCACATATCTGGTGTAGAACAGAGGTTAACGCCGGTACGAGCCTGTTGGGTGTGCCAGGTCGCGACACTTCGCGCGCTCCAAGTCACGGGAGCAAGCCATGAGCGTCTTGCCCGATCCCAATGCCCCGCGAGTCCTGGTCGCCGAGCGCGACCCCGACCGGATGGATCAGCTTGCCACGCTGCTGGAAGACAGCGGCTACATCGTGCACAAGGCGTACTACGTCGGCGACGCGCGCGACGCGCTGCGTCACCAGGCCTTCGACCTGGCGGTGATTGACACGCAGATGGTTGATCGCGACCAGCGCCCCCTCGCCAACCAGATGGTGGAGTTCAACCCATTGACCTGGATCGCGGTCGTTGACGAGCGACACAGCGCGCCGCAGTCATTCCTGACGCGCGGGGCGGCGGCCATCGTGCAGCGCCCGTTCACGCCCGGCGTGCTGCTGCGCCATCTCGAAAATGCCCTCAGCGGCCAGCGCATGTCGTTGGCCGGGCAGCCGGAACTGCCCGACGAGGACGGGCGCACCGCGCACGATGAGCTAAGCCGTTTGCTCGCCCAGCGCCTGACCGAGCAGCAGACGCTCTCCAAGCTGGCCCGCGCGCTGAGCGCCGTGCTCGACCTCGACGTGTTGCTCACCCAGGTCGTGGATGCCGCCGTCAGCCTGAGCCACGCCGAAGAAGGGCTGCTGTTGCTGCCGGACGAGGAAGACCAGGCGCTGCTGATCCGCGCGGCCAAGGGGTTGGACACCGAGATGGCCCGCAACTTCCGCATCAAAACACAGGACTCGCTGGCCGGTAGTGTCTACCGCTCAGGCCGCCCGGTGCTCGTCGGCGACCAGGGGCCACAAAAGGTCAAGACCGAGTATCTGGTCAAGTCACTGCTGTACGTCCCGCTGTCCATCAAGGGCGAGATCATCGGCGTGCTGGGCGTGAACAACAAGTACACCGATCGCACCTTCAGCCAGCACGACCTGGAATTGCTGCAAGACCTGGCCGCGCACGCTGCCATAGCCATCGAAAATGCGCGGCTGTACGAGGAGAGCGTGCTGCGCACCCGCGAGCTGACCACGCTCGTCGAAGCGGGTGAAGCGGCCAGCTCAACGCTCGCCCTTGACCACGTGCTGGCGACCATTGCCGACAAGCTGATCGGCGCGCTGGACGCCGGCCAATGCTACATCGGCGAGTGGGCGCCCGACAAACCGGCGCTGCGCCTGCTGGCCGTGCAGTACCGGGCGCTGTGGCGGCCCACAGCCGGCCCGCAGTTTGGCCCGGTAGTTGAGCCGGTGCTGGAGCGCGCCTTGTTCTCGCGGCGACCCGTGCTGGCGACGCTCACTGCCCCGGCCCGCGCGCCGCACACCGCGACATTGCTGCCCCACCGCTACGCCGCCGAGAGCGCGATCGTCATCCCCCTGCTCACCCACGAGCAGCCCCTGGGCGCGATTGTCCTGGCGCGCATCCACGAGACTTTCACTGACGAGCACGTGCGCACCGCTCAGCGCGAGCTACAGCAGCACGCCCGCGACCTGCTCAATGCCTTCGCCAGTTCCGACGCGCGCCGTCACCAGGACGTGCTGTTCGCCGTCGCCCGGCGCATGATCGCCGCTGCCGAAGCCGACTGGCTGGAGATCGCCCTGTGGAATGCGGCCCAACGCCAGATGAGCATTGCGCTGTCGTGCGGCGGCAGCATTTGGCTGGAGGAAGCCAAGCCAATGCTGGCCCTGGGCGATTTCCCCCAGGTGGCCCGCGCCCTGACCGCGCAGACCACGATCAGCGGTCTGCCGAAGGGGGATGTCCAGATGTTGGCCGAGTTGGTAGGCGGCCAGAGCATCCTGGCCTTGCCGTTGATCATCAAGGGGGAGACCGCCGGCCTGGTGCTGTTGGTGGATACGCTGGTCCGGCGCGACTTCTCGCGGCGCGAGGTCGAGCTGGCCCAGGCGTTGGTGCTGCAAGCGGCTAACGCGCTGGACAACGCCCGGCTCTACCGCGACCTGGAACTGAGCCTGCACGAGCTACACCGCACGCAGAGCCGCCTGGTGCAAACGGCGCGCCTCTCCGCGATGGGCGAATTGGCGGCGGCAGTCGCTCACCAGATCAACAACCCGCTGACAACGATCCTGGGCGACACCGAGATGATCCTGGCCGACCTGCCACCCGACGACGCCAACCGCGAGCCGTTGGAGGCGGTCTCGCGGGCGGGCAAGCGCGCGCACGAAGTTGTGCGCCGTCTGCTGGCGATGGCCCGCCAACGCTCTGGCGACGAGCCGCTCGAACCCCAGGATGTCAACACGACCATCCGCAACACGCTCATGCTGGCCGAGACTCATATCCGGCATGGGCGCATTGCGCTGGCCGTCGAGCTGGCCGACGACCTGCCCCTGGTGGCCGGGGTGCACGGCCAGCTTGAAGATGTGTGGCTCAACCTGTTGCTGAACGCTCGCGACGCGGTTGCCGGGCATCCCGAACCGCGCATCGGCATTGCGACGCGGCTAAGCTCCGACCGCGCCGGTGTGGAGATTCTTGTGTGGGATAACGGCGATGGCATCCCCCCTAACCTGCACGCGCAGATTTTCGATCCGTTCTTCACCACCAAGCCGCCCGGCGAGGGCACCGGTTTGGGCCTGCACATTTGCCAGCAGATTGTGAGAAAGTGTGGCGGTAGCATATCCGTGCAGGGTGATTATAATGAGGGTGCCTGTTTCACGGTCTTTTTGCCGGTCTATCCAGAACGAGGCGAGCCATGAGCAAGCCGTACATCCTGGCTGTGGATGACGATCCGGACGTGTTAGGTACGCTCTACCGGGCGCTGACGCGCGAAGGATTTGAGGTGGGGCGCGCGACATCGGGCTTGGAGGCGCTGAAGATGCTCGCCGCGCGCCGCCCCGAGCTGATCATCCTCGACATTATCATGCCTGGCCTGGATGGGCTGACTGTCTGCCGGCGGGTGCGGGCCGATAGCCAGTACGACGACCTGGCTATTCTGTTCCTGACGGCGCGCGGACACACCGACGACATCGTAGACGGGCTGGACGCCGGCGGCGACGACTACGTGGTGAAGCCGTTCGAGGTCGCTGAATTGGCCGCCCGCGTGCGCGCCCTCATCCGCCGGGGGCAGCGCAGCGCCATTCTCGAAAGCCCGCGCCTGACCGTTGGCCGCTTGCAGCTTGACTCCAGCACGCACCAGGCGGTGGTCGCTGACGGCGCGCCGATCCAGCTTACGGCGACCGAGCACCGCCTGTTGCGTTACATGATGGAGCACGCGAACCAGGCGCTATCGCCACAGCACTTGCTCGAAGCCGTGTGGGACTACCCGCCGCACACCGGCGACCCCGACCTGGTGCGCGCCCATGTGCGCAATCTGCGCGCCAAGCTGGAGCAATCGGCCAACGAAGAAACGTTGATCCGCACCATTCACGGCGTTGGGTATATGATCTCCGGTTGACTTCGTCAGTTGGATGGATTCTGCGCGGCCATGACGACCGGCTCGGCGACGACGACCAGGCGGCCCAGGTAGCTCTCTGAGTCAAAGTCCCAGTCGGTGCAGGTGATCAGCGTGATGCGCGAGATGCTATCCTGGGCCAGCCAGGAAACATCGTAGGGGTCTACGTGCTCGATCCGCGTCACACGGTAACGTTCCTCGCGGGCGCCCTCGCGCAGCACCACGAGATCGCCCAGCTTCGCTTCGAAGAGGTAGGCGAAAGGGCCAGGCGCGCCGGTGAAATTCTCCACGTGGCCGGCCAGGACGATGTTCCCGCCGGGGCCGTCCAGCCAGGCGGTGCCGACCAGGTGCCCGACCGAGTCACCGAGATGGCGCGTTTCCCACGTGCCGCGCACGCGCCCGGCGGGGATGATCGGCGCGCCGACGGACGCTGCCGGAAACATGATCTGGCGCGGGGGGGCAGTTCTGTCGGGGGTGGGAGTGGGCAGCACGTCTTCGGGGCGCAAGCCCTGTGGGGGCGGGGTGCGCAGGGGTGTGGTGTCGGTGGAGGCAACGGGCAGCAGCGCCGAACTGAGTCGCCAGACAGCGAAGATAAGCACGATCAACTCGACGCTGAGCATCGTACAGCTCAGCGGCGTGAAACGCAGCCGGCGCTTCTTCGGCGAACCAAGCACGGTTACTCCCCCACGCTGCACGTGCGTACAGATTAGCGCACGCCAAGGTGAATCGCAACCGCTGCGCGTGTGTGGGGTCCACGAACAACCTGTTAGGGCTGGGCACTTGGGCGCTGGGATTGTCCCCCATTCCCCAGCCCCTTCCCCCACGCTGCGCGGAGGGAAGGGGAGCCGGCCC
>DYGW01000059.1 GCA_020724485.1 Thermoflexus sp.
CCGGAGCGCACAACCTCGATCAGCGCATCCAGGTAGGGGTGCATGGCCACGTCGCGGCGCAGCGGGCGCAGCGGCTGGCCCGGCGCGATCTCCACCGTCCGCAGGAAGTCCAGCGCCGCCGCCGTACCGTGCCCCAGGCGAGCGTCCGGTTGTTGCTCCAGCCGCAGAGACAATGCCTGGAACGCGCACAGCAGTTCGATGGCGATCACCGCCTGGGCGTTGCGGGCGATCTCCGCCGCGCCGCGCGCCGCGATGGTGCTCATCGAGACGTGATCCTCGCGGTTGGCGCTGCTGGGGATGCTGTCCACGCTGGCCGGGTGCGCCAGCACCTTGCTCTCGCTGACCAGCGCCGCCGCGGTGTACTGGGCCATCATCAGGCCGTTGTTCAGCCCTTCCTCGTCCGGCGGATCGGTGATCAGGAAGGGGGGCAGGCCGCGGTTAAGCCGCCCGTCGAGCAGCATGAAGGTCCGCCGCTCGGAGATGCTGGCCAGGTCGGTCAGGACGATCTTCAGGAAGTCCAGCGCGTAGCCGACCGGCGCGCCGTGAAAGTTGCTGCCGGAGACCGCTTTGCTGGCGCGCGGCAAGTGCAGCGGCCCCTCCTCGTCCAGGAAGATGAGCGGGTTGTCGGTCACCGCGTTGATCTCGCGCGTCAGCACGCCCTCGATATGGCGCAGCGTGTCGAGCACCGCGCCGAGCACCGTCGGGGCGGCGCGCAGGCAGTAGGGGTCTTGCGGCGGCTCTTCGGCGGGGTCGAGGTCCACGTCGGCGTCGCCGCGCGCCAGCGTGCTGCCTTCCAGCAGCCGGTAGACGAAGCGGGCGACCTGGGCCTGCCCTTCGTGGCCGCGCACGGCGTGCAAGTGCGGCAGGAAAGCGTCGCGGAAGCCGCGCAGCGCCTCGACCGACAGCGCCAGCGCGATCTCGGCGGCGGCCAGCGTGTGAAAGGCATCGTGCCAGGCCAGCGCGCCGATCCCGGCGCTGACTGCCGTGCCGTTGATCAGGGCCACGCCCTCCTTCGCGCCGAGTTCCAGGCGGGGAATGCCCGCCGCCGCCATCGCCCCCGCCCCGTCCAGCAGCGCGCCCTGCCAGAACGCCTGGCCGTTTGCGCCAGGGTGCGGCTCTTCGCCGGGCAGGGGCGCACTGAGCACCAGCGCCAGGTGCGCCAGCGGCGCGAGATCGCCGGACGCGCCGAGCGATCCCTGGGCGGGCATGGCCGGCAGCACGCCCCGGTTGAGCATGGCGATCAGCGTGTTGATCACCGCCCGGCGCACGCCGCTGTAGCCCTGGGCCAGCGTGTTGGCGCGGATGAGCATAGCCGCGCGCACGGCGTCCGGCGGCAGGTACGGCCCGGTGCCGACGGTGTGGCTGAGCAACAGGTTGCGGCTAAGCTGCGCCGCCTCTTGCGGGTGGCGGAAGATGGCGCGCCCGGCGTTGTCGCCGAAGCCGGTGTTGACGCCGTAGATGGCGCGCGGGGGGCGGCCCTCGGCGCTGGCCTCCTCGATCTCCTGCATCGTCTGGCGAACCCAGGCGGCGCTGCGAGCGATGCGCTCCAGGCGGGCGGTCAGGTCGCTGCCGGGCGGCGCCGACTCCGGCAGCGGTTGGACGAGGGCACCCTGGCGGGCGACGCGCACGACATCGCCGATGGTCAGCGCGCTCTCGCCCAGGGCCAGCGCCCCTGTATGGTGATGCTCCGAATGCATAAGGGCCTCTTTCTAAGAAGGGGGAAAATCAAAGCATTGTCGGCAATGTTGCGGTGTTGCGCAAGTGCTGTGGGTCATCAGGAGCCTCAGACTTCCGAAGTCCGTGAGACTTCGGAAATCTCGCGCCTGCCTTCGCCCCTACAGGGACAAGACTCACGACTCGCCACTCCCGACTCGCCTAGCCCAGCGAGCTATCGTCGGGGACACCTTCCTCCCAGAAAGTGAACAACGCCCCGACCGAGCGCCCCTCGTGGTTGCACAGAATGGCGTCGCCCAGCACCGACGCGACCGACAGATTGGTCAGCCGGGCCAACCCCTCCTCGGCGTGCGGCGCATAGACCGTGTCCGTGCAGACGATCTCGCCGATGTCTTCCTGCGCGTTCAGGTTCTCGATGGCGTTGCCAGTGAACAGACCGTGCGTGCAGGCCAGGCAAAACTCCGTCGTGCCAATGTTGCGCAGCACGCTCATCATCTCCACCATCGTCGCGCCAGTGGCGATCTCGTCGTCCACGATGATCGCGCGGCGCGACGAAGCCCCCGTGCCCAGCACCGAACTAATCTCAACCTCAGTGTCCGTCAGGCGAATCTTGGTGCCAATCGCCAGCGGCAGCCCCAGGGCTGCGGCCAGCTTGGAGGCCGGCTTGGCGTAGCCCACGTCGGGCGAGACGATGGCCGTGTCGGTCAGGTCTTCCTTCTTGAAGTGATCCACCAGCACGCGCAGGCTAGTCAGGTGATCGAGCGGGACATCAAAGAAGCCGTGCACCTGGGGCGAGTGCAGCGTCATGGCGATGACGCGGTCGGCGCCCGCCGCCTCGATGAGCTGCGCGACCAGCTTGGCCGTGATGCTGATGCGCGGCGCGTCCTTCTTGTCCGACCGGCCATAGGCAAAATATGGGATCACCGCCGTGACCCGCCGGGCGTCGCCGTGCCGGGCGATGTCAATCATCATCAGCATCTGCATGAGGTGCCGGTGCACTGGCCGGGTGAGCGACTGGACAATGTAAACGTCCTTGCTGCGCACGCTCTCGCCAAGCTGAATGCGCAGCGTGCCATGACTGAAGCGGCGAATGCTGGTCGGGCGCAGCGGAACGCCGAGGTGCTCGCAAATGCGCCGCGCCAGCGGCTCATTCGACGTTCCAGAGAAGATGAACAGGTCATCGGCGGTCAAGCTCGTCCTCCTTCGATGCTGAGCGGCATTCCTGCCTGCTCCTACTTTACCGCCTGGCGACAAATGTGCAAGCGGCTGTGTGCGGTAGCGCCCTGCCGTCGGTGGAGTATAATCGCTGATCAGGCAAAGTCGCTTTTTGGGGGGCTACCGGGGGACACTATGACTGTTCGCACGATCCGCTGGCCGGAAGAACGAGAGGTGATCCTCGACCACGTCCGCCTGGCCTATGGGCCGGACGAATACGAGCAGGTCGCGGCCTGGTACGGCACCCTGCCTAACTTCGATCCGGCGGATTGCTTCGTCATTGATGGCGACCGCCCCGGCGAGATCGCCGGGCACGCGAACCTCGTCCCGCGCCTGTTCCAGATCGGGGAAAGCCCGCTGCCCACCGCCGAGATCAGCCTGCTGAGCGTGCTGGAACCGTACCAGGGGCGCAGCTACGAAGAGATGCTGCTGGAGGCGCTGCACCGGCGCATGTCCGAGCGCGAGTTCGCGCTGGGCATGAGCTTCGGCGACCCGCTGCTGTTCGAAGCGTCGCTGTACGAGTACGCGGTGGGCCTCTACCTGACCAATTTCGAATCGGAGATCAGCCTTGAGCAAGCGCTGAGAGCGGGCCACTGGAGCACCGGGCACAGCTACGAGCGGCGCATGGGCGACCGGCTGGGCGCGCGCAACAGCGAGGTCACTGTGCGCCGCTACTACAGCGGCGACCTGCCCGCCATCCAGGCGCTCTACGGCGAAGCGTGCGCGCGCGGCCACTACTGCCTGGCCCGCGACGAGGAGTTGTGGGCCTGGCAGATCGAGCACCTGATGCGCACGGGCCGCAACGACCCGGACGATTTTCTGGTCGCCGAGATTGACGGGCGGCTGGTCGCCTACGCCCGCCTGATCAGCCAGGGGCCGGTGAATGTCTTCCGCGACACGAATGCCACGCGCTTCAACGTGATTGAGGCGGCAGGCGATCACCCCGACGCGGTTGAGGCGCTGCTGGCGCAGATCGCGCACACGGCCCAAACGCTCAATGTCGAACGCATTGGCCTGTTCGTCCACCCGCAGAGCGCCTTCATGCAGCACGCCCTGGTACGCGGTGCCCGCCTGCGCCACTTCACTGGGGCGGCGCTGGTGCGCCTGCACAACCTGGCGCTGGTGCTCTATTTGCTGGAGCCGACGCTCGAATCGCGCCGCCTCAACAGCCGCTTTGCCCCGCGCCCCTATCGCCTGGTGGTCACCACCGAGCACGACCAGGCCGAGGTCTTCTTGGGCATGGGCGAGCCGGAGGTCGTCGAGCTAGAGGTGCCGTCCTCGTCGCTCATCCGGCTGTTCACCGGCTGGTACGGCATTGACAACCTGGCGATGGGCTACAACGAGCGGCACGCCGACCTGCTGCGCGTGCTCTTCCCCAGGCGCGATCCTAAGATCGGGCTGGCCGACCTGCTGTAGAGGGCGGTGGCTGTAGGTCAGCGGGGTGCTGGTTATTGGTTATTGGTCACTGGTTTTTGGTTATTGGTTGTTAACTTTGATCGCCAGTTCGTTGCTTCCGCTCGCAACCTCACCCCCTGACCCCCTCTCCGCCGGCGGAGAGGGGGAAGTTGAGCGAAGCGAAACGGGGGTGAGGTAGATAATTGGCAATCAGGGTTGGTTGTTGGTTCTGGTCGAGAGTTGCCTTGATGAGTCGGTTCCACTAAAAACCAATCACCCAATACCAGCGGTTGATCGTGCGCGTTTGCCTGGCTTCGCCATGACCGCTGATCGCTGAGTGTGGCACACAGAGGAACGAGCGCATGTCTCAAATTACCGTGCGACAGGCTACACTGGCCGACGCAGCCAGCATCACCGCCCTGCACAACGCGACCATCGCCACCTGGACGCGCCGCCTGCCATCTGGCGAAACGGTTCCGGCGGAGTACAACGAACTCACTCTTTTCGAGCGATGGCTGGTTGGCGGCCCCTGGGCCAGCATTGAAATGTGCGCCGTCCACCTGGCCAACCTGCTGCGCGGCAGCGACGGCATCCCGCTTGTCGCCGAAGTAGACGGGCGCGTCGGCGCGGAAGCCGAGATTTTCATCGGGCGCGAGCCAGAACCGTTCGGCTACCATATCAACATCGCCAAGCTGACCGTCCACCCCAACTGCGCCGACTCCGGGGTGAGCAGCGCCCTGCTGACCTACATCCAGCAGATCGGCGAAGCGATCCGCTGCAAGCGCCTGACCGTCGCCGACGGCGAGGCGCAGGCCCCCCTCTTCGAGCATCACCGTTTCAGCCGCACCCACAGCGGGCAGCAGATCGTCCTGCCCGCGCGCGAAGGGCGCGTCTTCTACCAGGCGAGCGATCTTAAGGCATTCGATCCGGCGCTGATCGAGGGCTGGCACATGCCGCTGGGCCGCTACCAGAATGCCCGCCAGGAATGGGACCGGCTGCCGCCCGGCTTCTGGAACAGCGTGCCGGAGATCGTCGAGACGGAGAGCGACCGGCTGCACATCCTGGTCACCGGGCACGAGGCTTACGCGCTGATGCAACAGGATCGCGACCTCCCCTCGCGCGTGCACGCCTTTGTGTGGAGCAAGCGCCCGGTCAAGGGACTGCTGATCATGACGCTGTGCGACTGGGCGCAGCGCCACGACTACAGCGAGATTGTCTCCTTCGCCTGGGATTTCACCCTGCCCCTGCTGGAAATGGACTTCAAGCGCGAGGGCGCAGTGCAGCACCTCTACAGCCGGATGCTGTGAGCTTGGCCGCGTCAGGCTGCGAGATGGGCGGGTGCCCTGAACCAGAGCCGTCCTTGCGCCCCCCAAAAAACGGATCTTCCAGGGCGAGGTCCGATCAGCATTATTGAGTTCCCCTTAGGAGGCAACGATGAAGAGCCTTATTTGTCTGACAATGGTATGTCTCTTGACTCTGCCTGTAGCTTCACTGAACGCACAAGAAAGCGCAGAGTGCGACCCGGCCCAGGTCACCCAATGGCTGAGCGGGTGGCAGGGTTGGGTGAACGCCACGAATGAGGTCGTCCACACCAGTCTGCCCGGCCAGCAAGCAGTCGAATACTTCGTTGACCACTTCTCACACGTTTCCAGTCTGAGCCGCCCTGAGTGCGTAGCCGACGCCATGTATGCCACCGCCACCTGGTACTCGACGTTGATCATGGTGACGCGCTGCGGGCTGGACAGGCATGTTGAGTGTTCGGCTGCCCTGGCACCGCTGCTGCCAGCCTATGAGGCCCGGATGAACTCAGCGGTAGTCGATCTGGCGGGCACCGTCGGGTTCCGACTTGATGCCCAGGCAAGACCCGAGGGATGGAGTCTGGAACCGTTGGAGACAGAACAACCCACTGCGGCGGCACCCGCTGACAGCAAGACCGAGCTCTTCAGAGTAGTTGTCAAGCTCGACTACCCCGTGCGTAGTTGTAGCTCTGCTTCGTGCAGGATCGTTGGGAATGTGACAAAGGGAGAGGTGCTACAGGTTGTTAGTCGTGACAACAGATGGTACGAGGTGGAATGGGAAAGTGGCAGCGCCTTCATAGTCGCTGCGATTACCACGCGACTGCCAGATTCCCTGGTTGACCTTTATGAGGGCTATGCCGACGCGAGGACCGGTTGCTTCCTTGCGCTACGCACGCGTCGAGGCAGCAGCGACCTTAATGTTGCTATCTCAGGTGAGAGATTGGATGAGGTGTGGGTTGACATCTATCATCCCGGCGAGCACACGCCGATAAGAGTCAGTGCGCAGTACGACAAGACCTTCATTGACACTGGCGAACCATACATTCATCAGAGCTACTACCTGACCTCCTGGTGGCCTACGGGTGTTTACCAGATCGAACTCACACTGGCAGGGAAGTCCTCAAGGATCGGCTTCAGCATTCCCGAGAGTGGCGATCACACGATTTTTGTGATGTGCGACTAACGCCGACTGAGGCGATGGACAGACTTCGGAAGTCTGCGAGACTTCCGAAGTCTTGTCTTGGGCGCAGACGATGGTCCAGTTCCGCCGAATACTTCAGCGATCATTGACATAATCGAACAACCTGCCTACAATCTGGGCATATATGATCGCGAATCGTTCGCAATAACAGGTGTGCCATGCCACCGATCCTGGCCTGTATCTGTCTGAAGCGGGGGCGCTAGCTCGCACGGCTTCAGACCGACCATACGCCGCACCATCCCAGGCCAACGGCTGAAGCGCGCGGCAGCGTCCCCGGCACGGCGACTATGTTCGCTGTGCATTACTGTTCGGGAGCTGCCGCGTTATGCTGCCCGTTGGCCTTGTTGTGTCATTGACCGCGCTGCATCAAGGAGGACTTCATGACCGTCGAGCGTCGTGTTGACCACCAACAGATACGGGCCAACCAGGCGTTCACCATCACCCTGCTGGCGCTAGCCTTCGTGCTGGACGCGCCGTGGTTGGCCGCCTTCACCGCCGCCGTGATGCTCATGTCGGCTGCTGTGCCTTCCCTGGGCCTGTTCTCGCGCGTTTACCGGCACCTGCTGCTGCCCGCCGGGCTGCTGCGTCCGCGCGTGATCGCCGACAACCCGGAGCCGCACCGTTTCGCCCAACTGGTGGGCGGGACGGTTGTCGCCCTGGGAACGGTGGCGCTGGCCGCCGGGCTGACCGTGCCCGGTTGGGGGCTGGTCGGGCTGGTGATCGCCCTGGCCAGCCTGAACCTGTTCGCTGGCTGGTGCGCTGGTTGCACGCTGTATTACTGGCTGCACCGGCTGGGCGTGCCCGGCTTTGACCGCGCGCCGGTCGAGGTGAGACGGTGATCGAGCGCCTGCTGATCTTCCTGACCTTTGCCGCGCTGCTGGCGCTGGGCTTTCAGTTACTGAGGCGCTGGCAACTCACCCGCGCCGCGCGCATCGCCCCGGCGGATCCGCTGCTGGCCGCGCTGCGCCCCGGCGTCCCGGCGATCCTCTACTTCACCACGCCTGCGTGCGCGCCATGCCGCACCCGGCAGCGCCCGGCTATCCAGCGCCTGCTGGCCGAACTGGGCGACCGGGTGCAGGTCATCGAGGTCAACGCGGCGGAACAGCTTGACGCGGCGCGGCGCTGGGGCGTGCTCAGCATCCCGACGACCTTCGTGCTGGACGGGGAGGGGCGTCCGCGCGCCATCAACACGGGCGTCGCCGGGCTGGAGACGCTGCGCGGCCAGTTGCAGCAGTTGTAGCGCGCAGCTTCAGCGGCCAGAACGGGGACGGGCGCGCCTGCGCCCGTTTTTGCTACGGCGCGGGCAGCGCCAGCAGCCTGAGCGCCAGGGCGCGGAACGCCTGGGGCGTGCGGATGTCGGTCACGTACAGGCGGGCACCCGGCGGCAGCGCCCTCCGTT
The DNA here is from genome assembly GCA_020724485.1 of Thermoflexus sp. GTDB lineage: Bacteria > Chloroflexota > Anaerolineae > Aggregatilineales > Aggregatilineaceae > UBA2029. Next base: position 8,183 of record DYGW01000059.1, read on the forward strand.
CGGCGCTGGTCGAGTCGGCCAGGCGGTCGGCGACGCGCCCCGACCCGCGCACGATGACGATCGGGTTGCGCTGCGTGGCCTGCGCGCGAACCTCAGCCAGGACGATCTGCCCGCCGTTGACGATCAGCGCCAGCCCCGGCACGCCCGCCCCGCGCAGCAGCCCGACCAGAAATTCCGACTCCACGCCGAACTTGCCGCCTTCCACGAGGACGAAATGCGAGTGATCCGGGTTGAGGGCGAAACGCTCTTTGCCCGGTGATGGCCCGCCGGGATAGGTGACGTGACGGTGCGGGGCCACGCCCACCAGCGGGAAAGTCGCCCCGGCAGCGGCGCGCGCCTCGCCCGCCAGGCGTGCCACGCCGGTCTGCGTCGCGCCGTCGGCCACCAGCAGACGGTACTCGTCGGCCAGCAGCACCAATCCCTCGGCGAAAAACGCGCGCACAGGGGCCATTGCCGCCGCTCCCAGGGCGCTTGCGCCGCCGTGCACAATGATCGCACCGCGATAGGGAGGGGGCGCCAGCGCCGCCAGGACGCGCTCCGGCAGCTCGTGCGGCCCGACGCGAATCGCCGTCGCCTCGTGCTCGTCAAACGAGATCGTGAACGGTTGGTTTGCCGCCATGCCCTCGCGCACCCTCGCCGCCCGCCTGACACGCCAATCTGCCCGGATTATAGCCGACGGCGGGTGTACGCGCACGGTGCGGCTGCGGCGAGGGTGTAGGTGTGTATTTGCGATACGCCCCTACGAGGGCGCAGCAGAGCAACTCCCCCTACACTGCCTGACAGGTCTTGCGCCTCCCCCGGCCCGGCACTGTTCTAACACGGAACATACGTCCGCTGCTCATGATCTGAGCTACAATTTACGTGGAGTCGATCGTCGTGCCTGACTGCACAACGCGCCAGACAATCGGTCGGCGCCAACGATGTCTATGGATACACAGACCGATCTGAAGCGAGAATTGGCGTTTCTGCGCGAGCAAATGCACGCCTCAGACCAGAAGATCGCGCGGCTGCAAAACGCGCTGGATGACTGCGAAGACCGCCTGGAATCCAGCGGTCTTGCCGCCATGCTGCGCGCCGCTCGCCTGGAGCGCGATCAACTGAACACGGTGATCATGCGCCAGGTGGATAGCAACGCCGTGTCGCTGCAAGCGGTGATCCTGGATCGGCAGGAGACTATCCGCCAGGCAGCCGGCCCCCAGGCGCTACGCTGGCAGCGCGGGCACTCTACCCCTACCGCTTACTGGGATGCCGAGATCAGGCAGGCGTATCTCGACGACCTGCTGCGCCGCTTCCACGCCTGGCAGCATGGCCGCCCGTACTACCCGCCAGCCACGAGCGTCCGCGACACGCACGCCGCCGCCCCGGATTATGCCCACCCCTGGTACCCGGCCTCACCAGATGGAAGCGATCAGGCCCAGGCTGGCGCAGAACCGCCCGTCACCGTCTCCGATGAAGCACTGGCCGACGCGCTCAAGCACGCCGGCTGCCCCCCCGATCATCTGACCATTGTCGTGGAGCCGGATGGCTTCGTGCTGGCTACTGGCTACGCGCACAGCGAAGCTGAGCGCGAGCAGTGTCTCGCCGCGTTAGTTAGCGTGGAGGGTGTGCGCGAGGTGCTGACCGGCATTGTCATCGCCGACCCGGCGCACTGCCCGGTGTGCCAGGCTGCGCAAGCCACCGGGCGGGCGCGCCACTGATCCGCCCCGCCTATGCGCCCCCCGGCGTGAAGCGGATCGACTCGATCATGAGGTCTACGATGTCCTGCGGGATGGATGATTTGCGCGGCGCTGCATAGTCCACGCGCAGCCACAGGATGATACCGCCGTGCTCGACGTAAACATCCCACGCGGCCTCATACCAGGTGCTGGCGCTGGTAAAGGCGTAGTAATACGCCGCGTTCCCGTCCACCTTGATGGTGCGCCGCTCATAAGTCACCTCGGCATCGGGATCAGTGCTGAACCCTCGCTGGTGCCACTCGTACTTGGTCTTGGCCCAGCTTCCGTCGTCGTAGGCCAGTGAGGTGCGCGGCACGTCCATGACGATGACCGACATACGCTCGGCGGGCAGGCCCTCCCCGGTCAGCGACTGGCGCATACCTTCGGCGATGAGCGCGCCCAGGTCAATCTCTTTCCCGGCGAAGAAGTCCACTTCGTTGTACAGCTCGTGATTGGCCACGCCGCAAACCGGGTAGCCGAGCGCCTCCCGCTCGCAGCGCGCGTTCCACCCCGCCGGGTAATCTATCGTGAACAGCCCGCCATCCAGCGTCGAGGTAGCGATCCCCGACTCGCTAGATAGATGCAGCCAGCCTTGGTCATCCGCCACGACCAAGAGCACCATCACCAGCAAGAATACCAGGAATCCGCCCAGCCCGAAGACCATGATCCGCGTGATCGCGCGCTTCTCCGCCACGCTGACGGTGGGCGCTGCCGGTGCCGGTTGTCCCTCCGCCACAAAAGCCAGGCCCGGCCCCCAGTCGGGCTGATGGCTCGTGCCGGGCGGCTGGGCATCGCCGGGGTCATGCTCACCGATCCGGGCATGGGCTGCCGGGTCGAAGATACGCCCGCCGTCAGCGCCTGCAAAGGGCTGCTCAGCGGGCACCAACGCGCGCGTGCCCACCTCGTCAAGGCCAGCGAAGGGACTGTCAACCGGCTCGCCGGTGAATGGATCAATGCCTGGCGAGATCTGCGCCGCGAATTCCTCGAACGACGGCACAGCCGCCTCGTCCAGCGGCGGGGAGGGCGCGTTCAGCCGGCGAAGGGTTGTCGCTGGCTGTTTCAGGCGTGCGGAGTCCGGGGGAACACTCGCAACAGGCAAGATGAAGAAAGTATCGTCCGGCTCGTCGTCTGGCGCTTCGGCTGGCCTAGCAGCGGACGAAGGAGCGAGCGCGGCGAGACGGGCGCGCGCCCGCTCGTGGGTGGGGTCAATCTTGAGCACCTGTTCCAGGCACTGCCGCGCCACGTCCTGGTTGCTGACGGCGTGAGCCATCAGCCACCAGGCGCGGGCATCCTGCTGGTGCCCGGCCAGATACGGCTTGAGGATCGCCCCCGCCTGCTGGCGCTGACCGGCCTTAAGGAGCCGGTATGCTTCAACAAGCTCCTCTGGAGTGGATGCGCTGGTCATGAGTCCCCCTGTAGCGGCTGAGCGCGTGTTTGCTTTTAGTATACAGGAGTCTGTGGCTGTTGCACGCGCTTTCGTGCGCCCGTGATAGCTAGTCCACCCCCCGCCGCTGGCGCTGCGCCTCGAAGAGCAGCACGCTGGCGGCAACCGCTGCATTGAGCGACTCCGCGCCACGCGCCATCGGAATGTAGACGGAGAGATGGGGCAGGTCGCGGGCCGGGACGCGCGGGCCGTGCGCCTCGCCGCCGACGACGATCAACGACGGCTGTGTCCAGTCCACCTGGTCATAGCATACCTGGCCCGCCGCCTCTGCGACCGCGATCAGCAGGCCGGGGAACGCTTCTGGCAGCGCGTCCCAGCGGTGCCAGACCAGCGGCACGCGGAAATGCCCGCCCATACCCGCGCGCAGGGCCTTAGCGTTGAAGGGGTCCACCGTGCCAGGCGTTAGCACGACAGCGTCGGCGCCAGCCGCCGCCGCTGCCCGGATCGCCGTGCCCAGGTTGCCGGGGTCGCGCCAGCCATCGGCGACGAGCACTAGGCCGGGCGCGCCAGGCACAGGCAGTGCTGGCCAGGGGAATACTCCCAGCACGCCCTGCGGCGTCTCGGTCTCGGCCAGGCCGCGCAGCAGTGGCTCGATCACCGCCAGGCAGGGGACGCCCGCCGCGCTCAGCGCCGTCACCAATTCCTGCGCGGGCGCGTCGAGTTCGGGTGCGTGCAGCACGTATTCCGGCAGCGCGCCCGCCCCCACGGCGTCGCGGATCAGGCGCACGCCTTCCAGCACAAGCTGGCGCTCTTTGCGGCGAGCGCGCGCCTGGCGCTGGAGCAGACGCACCCGCTTGATGCGGTCATTGCTGGGGCTGCTGATCAGTGACATGGCATTGCTCCGGCAGGCGGTGTGCGCACTGCCCAGAAACACCCCGGCTCCATAACGCAAAAAACCGGCGTCTCGGCTCGGTGGAGCCGCCGGTTTCGCTCAACGCAGACACTGTGTGGCGAGCTAGGCCTGCTTGGCCAGCTCGACCAGAGAGGCGAACGTATTGCTGTCGCGCACGGCGAGGTCGGCCAGAATCTTGCGATCCAGCTCGACGTTGGCCTGCTTGAGGCCGTGCATCAGGCGGCTGTAGGACAGTCCATTGAGGCGGGCAGCCGCATTGATGCGCACGATCCACAGGGCGCGCAGGTCGCGGCGACGATTGCGGCGGTCGCGGTAGGCGTACCACTCGCTCTTCATCATCGCTTCGTTAGCGCGGCGGAAGAGGCGGTGCTTGGTGCCCCACTGCCCCTTGGTCATCTTCAGGATTTTCTTATGGCGGCGGCGCGTGACAAAACCGCCCTTCACACGAGTCATGACGAATGCTCCTTGCTGTCAGGTTCCGGCCCGGTGTGGCTGGAAGGCGGGCACTAGGCCGGCGGATTCTACTTGTACTTGCTCAGGTAGGGGGCCAGCCGGCGAACGCGCTTGGCATCGGCACCGGCGACCACCTCGTGCATACGGGCCAGGGCGCGCTTGGTGCGGGGCGATTTGCGGCGGCGCAGGTGGCTCTTGCCACCTTTCGTGCGCATGACCTTGCCCGTCGCAGTGACCTTGAAACGCTTGGCAGCGGCCTTGTAGGTCTTGATCTTGTACTTCTTCTGCTTCGTCTTTGCCACGACCGGAACTCCCTATAAACATGCTGGCGCCGCACTCTCGTGCGCTGCACAACTAGCAGCGTAATCGAGCACAGTCACGCGCAGGCGATCCTCATCATTTCTTCTTGTCGGTTGCCGGGGCGAGCACCATCAGCATTGTGCGCCCTTCCATATTGGGCGGCTGCTCGACAACGGCGATGTCCTTGAGGTCTTCGGCCACCTCGTCCAGCATCTCGCGCGCAATCTCCGGGTAGGTGATCTCGCGCCCCCGGAAGCGGATACGCACTTTCACTTTCATGCCCTCGGCCAGCCAGCGGCGCGCGTCACGCACCTTGAACTGGCGGTGATGGTCGTCCGTCTTGGGGCGCAGCCGGATCTCCTTGACTTCGATCTGTTTCTGCTGTTTGCGCGCCTCGCGCTCTTTCTTGGCGCGCTCATACTGAAACTTGCCGAAGTCCATGATCTTGCAGACCGGCGGATCAGCGGTGGGCGCCACTTCGACGAGGTCTAGCTCGCGCTCCGACGCCAGCTCCAGCGCCCGCTGCAAAGACACCACGCCGAGATTCTCGTTACTGTCCGTGATCAGACGAACTTCTCGCGCGCGAATACGCTCGTTTATCCGATAGTCTCCTGCGCTGATGGCCATATCCTTTCGAGTTTCCACCTGTGGACGAGGACGGTGAACTGTGGCAGAGCAGTGTAGCATAGGGGAGAGGATTCGTCAACCGTCATAGGCGAAGAATCGTGAGAGGGAGAGCGTGCCGGCCTGTCAGACACGAGGGGCGCTGCGCTGCTGCCCTCTCTTAGGCATGGCGCCCTACGCCCCTACACGACCTCGCCCCCATCCTCCGCGCTGAGGGACGCTGGCAGCCAGACGGTGAACGTGCTGCCCTGGCCGGGCACGCTGTGCAACTCAATGCACCCGCCGTGCAAGTCCACGATCTCTTTGGTGATAGACAGGCCCAGGCCCGTCCCCGCTGCCATCTCCATCGCCTGATCAGTGCGGTAGAAGCGGTTGAAGATATGCTTCTGGTCTTCGGGCGCGATGCCGATGCCGGTATCGCTCACCACGAGCCGGACGCCGCCATTGGCTTGATCCAGGCGCACTGCAACGTGCCCGCCAGGAGGCGTGTATTTCACCGCATTGGTCGCCAGGTTGCGAATGGCACGCGAAAGCTGGCTGACATCGCCCTGGATATAGCATGGGCTGTCGCACCCCTCCACCTGCACGGTGATTTGCTTCTCACGGGTGGTCAGCGCCAGCGACTCGATCACGCTGCGACACTGTATGGACATGTCAAACCATTGGTGCTGGACGGTGGCGCGCTTGGCGTCGAACCGAGACAGCTCCAGGATGTCCTCCACCAGCTCGCGCAGCGCATATGCCTGCTGCTGCACGCCGGCCACCATGTTACGCCGCTCTTCCTCTGACAGGCGGTCGTAGTACTTGAGCAGCGTGCTGACCTGCAGCAGCACAGTGGACAGCGGCGTGCGCAACTCGTGCGACACGGTCGAAACGAAGCGTCCTTTCAATTCGTCCAACTCGTGGAAATAGTAGGTCACGTCGTGCAGCACGATCACCGTGCCCTGCACCTGCCCCCCGGCATCGCGCACCTCGGCGCTCTGCGCCTGGATGGCGCGACGCTGCGAATGATCATCCAGCGGACAGTCGCGCAGCCGTCCCTCACCGCCGCTCACCCACAGCCAGCACGGTTTGACCAGGGGATCGCCAGTCTTGACAGGACAGCCCTCGACCGCGCACTGCTCGGCAACCAGCCGCTTCAGCGCCTCGCCAGGGAGTCCGACCGGCATCTCGAATTCCGTATTGCCCGGCGCTGTCTGGCGTGTGCGCAGCCAATCCCACAGCGACGTGGCCGCCTGTGCCGGCCCGCCCCACTCCTGCGGATAGAAGGCGAACAGCGCCGCCGCCGCCGGGTTCATTAGCGTCAGATGGTCGTCGGGATCAAAGACGAGCAGCCCATCGGCGACACTCTGCAAGATGGTGCGCACGCGCGCCTCGTCGCGCACGGCCTCGGTATACAGCCGCGCGTTAGCCAGGGCCACGCCGATCTGCCGCCCAATCGCGTCGAGCATCCGCACTTCTTCGTTTGTCCAGGGGCGCGGCTCGTTGTTGACAAGCGCGATCACCCCCTGCACCTGCTCTTGCCGCCAGATGGGGACATTGAGCACCGATGAGATACCCGACCGGCTGGTGAGATCGGCCAACTCAGAGGCGGGCGGGGCCGTCAGCAGCACGTCGCTACCCTCCTGCGGAATGCCGGTCACCAAGTTGAGCGTCTCGACCGGCACGCCGTAGTGGGCGGCCATGACCAAAGAGGACTGGTCGTCGGAAAGTAGATAGATGCCGCCGCCCAGCACGCCCAGGCGCTGCACGGCAGTGCGCAGAACTCCGCTGAGCATCTCGTCAACATCCAGCGAACTGCTCAACGTCTCGGCGACGGCATTGCGCACGCTCAAGTCCGCCGTGCGCTCGCTGACGCGCTGCTCCAGTTCCTCGGTATGGCGGCGCACCTCGGCGTACAATCGCGCATTGCGAATGGCCAGCGCCGCCTGGTCGGCGAAAGCCGTCAACGTCTGTAGCTGCGCCTGGGTGAAAGCCCCAGGGCGCGCGCTGTCGAGGTTCAGCGCACCGATGGTCTCGCCCTCGATGCGGATTGGAGCGGCCATATGCGAGCGAATCCATGCCGTCTGGGGAATAGGAAACCAACGCTCATCGGTGGCCGTGTCCTCCACCAGATACGCCTGCCCCGACCGCAAAAGCTCGTAGGTCAACACCCGCTTGTCGAGCACGAACTGGTAGGTGCGCGTCCACTCCTCGGAGCCATAAGCGGCGTAGCCTCGCGCGTCCGCGATGTAAACGCTATTGCCCTCGGCCAGCATGATGTTGGCCGCATCGTGGGGGATGACCTGGGCAATGGCCGTGAGGATGTGATCCAGCACGCGGTCGAGATCGAGCGTGCTGTTGATGGCCGCAGCCGTGTCGCGCAGCGCGTCGGACAGCGCGCGCTGCTCGCGCTCGGCGGTGAACAACTGGGCGTTCTTGATGGCGATGGCCGCCTGACTGGCGAAGCGGTCGAGAAGCTGGGCGTCGTGCTGGGTGAACACCTGCTTGCGCGCATCGCCGACCGCGTTGAACACGCCAAGCAACTGGCCCCGCCAGCTTATCGGTACACCGATGACACATTGCCAGTCGTACCCGTCGCACACCCTGGCACGGCCCTCCCAATGGGCGTAGTCGTTGTGAATCATGGTTGTGCCGCGCTCAATCACCTTGCCGGACAACCCCTCGCCGCGCTTGAGCCGTGCTCCGACGGGCGCTGCGTCCAGTCCCACTGCTATCACCCATTCCAGTTCGTCTTGCTCAGGCCGGTACAGGTAGATGCCGCCCGATTCCACCCCCAGAATTTGCAACGCGTTGGCGACCAGCGTTTCCAACAGCTTGGTGAGGTCAAGCTGGGCGGTGATGTCCAGGCTGACGCGGTGGAGCGCCTCTAGCTCGGCAATGTGGCGCTGCACCGTCTCGTAGAGCCGCGCATTGTGGATGGCGATGGCCGCCTGGCTGGCCAGGAGCGTAGCCAACTGCACATCGCGGTCGGAGAACTCGCGGTCAGGCCGGTCGGCGCGTGCGTTGAGCACCCCCAGGAACTGATCGCCCCAACAGATAGGCACGCCAAGCACGCTGATCGAGCCAGTGACGTGTGGCTCCAGGCTGGCTGCATGGCCTGACCACTCCATATAATCACGGACGACCACCGGCGCGTTCTGCTCCCAGACCCGCCCGGATAGCCCTTCGCCACGCTTGAGCGTCGAGCCAACCGGGACCTGGGCTGATCCAGCGTTGACCACGCGCTCGATCACGTCGCGGTCAGGCCGGTAAATATACAGGCCGCCTCCGTCCACGTCCAGCAGGCGCATCACACCGCGCACCAGCTCCAGCAGCACCACGTCGAGATCGAGCTGCGCGGTCAGTTCGAGTGTCGCCTCGTGCAGCGTCTCTAGCTCGGCCACCTGGCGCTGGATCGTGTCGTAGACCTGCGCGTTATGCAGAGCGAACGCCGCCTGCCCGGCAAACGCTTGCAGACGCCCGGCATGGATGGGCGTGAAGAAATCCGGCGTGGCGCTTTGCAGGTGGATGAAGCCAAGCGTCGCTCCCTCCCAGAGAATCGGCACGCCCAGGTACGAGCGCATGACGTGCACGTCAACCGGGTTCACCCAGTCGGGCGACTGGCGGATGTCGCCGATGAGCACCGGCTGGCCTGTCTCGCGCATCCGGCGCAGGTTAGGGACTTCGTCCACCCGCACGCGCATCACGTCCAGCACGTGTTGCAGCCCGTGCTCGGCGTAGCCCTGACTGCGCGTCACGACAGCGATCCCGCCCTGCAACAGCATGATGCACGACACGTCGTGAGGCACCACACGCGCAATGTTAGCCAGGATGCGGTCGAGCACCTCGTCGAGATCGAGCGTGGAACTGATCGCTGCCGCTGTGTCGCGCAGGGCGTCCACCAGCGCAGCCTGCTCGCGCTCGGTTTGCTGGGCGCGCTTGCGGTCGGTGATGTCGCGGTGCATGCCGATGACGCGCAGCGCCCGGCCAGTGCTGTCCCGCTCAGTGGCCACGCCGTAATCGTACACCCACACGTAGTCGCCCGGCGCGGCGTGCAGGCGGTACTCATGCTCCACATAGGGGGTCTGCCCGCTCACCAGCGCATCAAACGCGGCGATGGCTTCCTGCGCGTCCTCCGGGTGTAGCAGCGCCTCCCAGGCGCTGGCATGCGGCGCGATGTCCCCCGGTTCATAGCCCAGCATCCGCGCCCAGTGTGGGTCGCGGATTGTCTGGCCGGTCGGCACGTCCCATTCCCAAAAGGCATATCCGCCAGTGTGCAGCGCCATCTCCAGGCGGCGCTGGCTCTCGCCCAAGGCGCGCTGAGCCTGCAGTAGATCAGTCATATCACGCACGATGACGACGACCGTATCCCGGCCAGCAGAGCACAGCCGCGCCTCATAGTCGCGCAGGTCGCCGCCGATGGGCAACTGGTAGTGCATGACCTGCACGCTATTGGTGGCGAGCGCGCGCTCGATCTGGGCGAGCACCTGCTCCCCGATCTGCGGAATAACCTCTGTGACTGAACGGCCCAGGAACTGCTCCGGCGGGACGTAGGGGGCCGCCGTGCCGGCTTTGTAGTCAAGGAACACGCCAGCACGGTCTAGCCGGAAAATCTGGTCAGGAATTGCCGCGAGCAGGACGCGCTGTTCGCGCTCGGCGTACAGCAGGGCGGTAAGGGGCGCTTCACCATCTGGCGGAGACGAGGGGGCCAGGTCGTGAGCGGCGGGCAGCAGGCCAGCACGCCGGCGCAGAGTTCGCTTCACTCGGCACGCCAACCTTGCGATCAATTGTCGGGACACGTTCTCCCCCCACAACCGGCTGCTCACCCCAACCGGTTAGTTGAGTGCCTGTGCCAGCACGCGCAGCGCAACATCTGTGAACGCTATGCTACGTAGCGTAGCAGTTTCCTCTAAACGCGGCGCATACCAACCCCGGCTACGAGGGCTACACGCCCGCCGCTTAGAGCGTGTTATGAACTCCGCACGCTAGGCGCAGCGAGCAGCGCGCGACGCCGTGTGCAGCGCACTAACCCCACCCTGTGGTCCCTCCCCGCTGGCGGGGAGGGACAGGCTGCTCCCCTTTCCCTGCTAGCGGGGAAAGGGGCCGGGGG
>DYGW01000319.1 GCA_020724485.1 Thermoflexus sp.
GAATGAACTAGCAATCAGGGTATAGACTTCCGAAGTCTGCGGAGACTTCGGAAGTCTGGATTCGGGCTGGGTGCAGCAGATCAGCGCCCCTACGCGCGCCCGCGTGCAAAACTTGACAGCGCCGCCCCCCGCCCCGTATAATACCGGGCAGAGTAGCGGGTATAGTTCAGTGGTAGAACGTCAGCTTCCCAAGCTGAATGTCACGGGTTCGAATCCCGTTACCCGCTCCAACTGAGGCATTCCCAGAGCGGAGTGCCTTTTTCATTCACGCCGCCTGCGCCCCTAAGGAGCACGCGATGCCCGCCGCGCACGACCATCACCCGCCCGCGTTAGAGATCGTCTGCCACGCCCCGCCCAATCGCGTCAACGAGGACGCCTGGCTGGCCCTGGGGGCCGGGCCGCTCGGTGAGCAGATCATCGCCGCCGCCATTGACGGGGCGACCACGCGCCTGACGCCGCCTGCGCTGCAGGCCCATCTCGACCGCCAGAACGAGCCGCTGACCCCCGCCGCCTTCGCCGCCCGCTTCGTCCGCGACTCGCTGGCCCGGCAGATCGGGACGGGCCGCCCGCCCGCGCTGCGTACCCTGCTGCTCGAAGCCAACGCCGACCTGGGCCGGGCGCTGATCGCCCTCTTCGGCGCGCTGACCCTCGACGCGCTCAGGCTGCCGCCCGACGTGCACGACCGGCTGGCCCACAACCCGCGCCTGGTGCGCCTGGGTCTGCCCGCTGCTGTGCTGACGCTGATCGAGTACGACCCGCGCGCCCACGCGCTGCGCTACGCCCACGCCGGCGACACGCTGTTGCTCGTCGCCTACGCTGACGGGCGCTTCAGCGTGCCCACCGCGGGCGGCGCGCCGGCGGACGACGCCCCGCTGCGCACTGCCGCCCTGCTGCGCGACGACTTCCCCGATCTGCCCTTCCGCGAGCTGACCCGGCACTCTGAAGTCCGCCGCCACAACCTGCACAGCGCGCTCTATCACAACTACGTGGACGAGCACGGACTGCCCCAGCGCAAGCAGGGGATCGGCGTGCTCGACGGGCTGCCGGAACTGCGCTACTTCGTGCAGACGGGGACGGTTGACCTGGAGGGCGCGGCCTTCGCCTGCGTGCTGACCGACGGGCTGCTGTGGCCCGCCAGCGCCGAAGAGGTCTTCGGCGAGGAGGGCGCGCGCGTCGCCACGCTGCGCAACGAGCGGCTGGGCTTCATGGCCGGGCAGATCGCCGAGCACGGGCTGCGCGGCTACCTGAAGCGGCTGCGCGCCGTTGAAGCCGCCGACCCCGATCACGAGCGGTACCCGCGCCTGAAGACGCACGACGACGCAACGGGCGTGCTGCTGCGCTTCGCCTGACGCCAGCGGCGAGCACGGGCATTCACGGAAGGGGGTGTTCTGCGATGAAGATGGCGCGGGTGGAATCGGCAGTGCGCGCCGTCCTCGCCTTCTACGAGGCGTTCAACCGCCACGATGTCGCCGGGATGATGCAGCTTGTGAGCGACGATTGTGTCTTCGAGAGTTCTGCCCCGGCCCCCGATGGCATGGTGTACTCCGGCAAAGGCGCAGTCACCCGTTTCTGGGAAGACTTCTTCCGCGCGTTGCCCCAGGCGCACCTCGACATCGAGAAGATTCAGGGCTTCGGGATGCAGTGCATCGCCCGCTGGCGCTGCGACTGGGTGGATGCGGCGGGCAACCAGCGCCACCTGCGGGGCGTTGACCTGTTCCAGGAGAGGGGCGGCCTGCTCTGCGAGCAGCTATCGTATGTGAAGGGCGCGGGCGGGGGCGAACATCGTGAATAGCATCAGACCCAGCTGACACGGCTCCGATCACGAGTGTTACCCGCGCCTGAAGGCGCATAGCGACGTAACCGGGCGTACCGCTGTGCTTCAGGTAGGCCTGGACCTGACAGAGACACTGGTTCTCCGTATCAGCAGAGATATCCCCTTAAAGGTGCTCACCTGTTCTGCCTTCAGCGCCAGAACGATCTTCTCTCGACTTGGACAGTATCTCTGATATATGGGGTGGGGTAATATCAACTGTTGAGGTCAATATCGCGGCAACTGTGGTTCTTCTGGCAGCTAAGTTACTCAAGTCTTCACGTACTTGCTCGAAAACGTTATTGGAAAGAGAGCTAAGTTCTTCGGTGATTTCAACGAATTCATTATAGTCAATGTCTTTACATTTGATCAGAATTGTGCCTTGAAACTTTCTGAGAATATCTATTGTCTCCTGCGGCAATAGGAAATAATACTTGCAGAGAAATGATGTCCTAACCAATATCGGAGGCATCTTCTCCTGATAAATGC
>DYGW01000060.1 GCA_020724485.1 Thermoflexus sp.
GCCGCATCACCGAACCGCTGCGCCGCATGGGCGCGCAGATCGCCGACACCGACGGGCACGCTCCGCTACACATCCGCCCGGCGACGCTGCACGGCATGGCGCACACGCTACCCGTCGCCAGCGCGCAGGTCAAGAGCGGTATCCTGCTGGCGGGGCTGTTCGCCGATGGCCCGACGACCGTCAGCGAGCCAGGGCCGGCGCGCGATCATACCGAGCGTATGTTGCGGGCGATGGGCGCACAGGTGGACGTTGACGGCTTCACCGTGACCCTGACTCCTGGCCCAGCCCTACACCCGCTCGACCTGACCGTGCCCGGCGATCCGTCGTCGGCAGCGTTCGTGCTGGTCGCGGCGCTGCTGGCTGTTGGCGGCGAGGTGCGCGTGATTGGCGTGGGCGTCAACCCGACGCGCACGGGCCTGCTCGACATTCTGGCGGCGATGGGCGGCCCCGTGATCTGCGAGCACGAGCGATTGGAAGGGGGCGAGCCGGTGGCTGATCTGCTCGTCCGGCGGGCAGCATTGCGCGGGATGGAGGTGGGCGGCGACCTGATCGTGCGCGCCATTGACGAGTTCCCCGTCCTGATGGTGGCGGCCACGCAGGCCGCCGGCGAGACCGTCGTGCGCGACGCGGCGGAGTTGCGCGTCAAGGAGACGGACCGCATCGCGGTGATGGCCGCCGAACTGCGCAAGCTGGGGGCTGCAATCGAGGAGCGCCCGGACGGCTTTCGCATCGTCGGGCCACAACGCTTGCGCGGCGCGGTGGTGCAGGGTCACGACGATCACCGCGTGGCCATGGCGCTGGCCGTCGCCGGGCTGGTGGCGGACGGCGAAACGGTGATCGAGGACGCCGCCTGCGCTCACGACTCGTTCCCTGGCTTCGTCGAGACGATGCAGGCGCTCGGCGCGGAGATGGCGTGGAGCAGCCATGACTGAGCGCGTGGGGTTGCTCGGCTGGCCGGTGACGCACAGCGTCTCGCCGGCCATGCACAACGCCGCCTTCCGCGCCCTGGGCCTGGACTGGCGCTACGACCTGCTGCCCGTCCCGCCCGATCGCTTCGCCGAAGAGGTGGCGCGGCTGACCGCGGCGGGCTATCGCGGCTTCAACGTGACCATCCCGCACAAGGCGGCGGCGCTGAGCCTGCCCCAGGTGAGCAGAGTCACTCCGGCGGCGCGGGCCATCGGCGCGGCCAATACGCTGGTCGTGCAGCCCGACGGCACCCTGCTCGCCGACAACACCGACTGGCAGGGCTTCGCCGACGATGTGGGGGTGCACGGGGTGACAGTGGCGGGCGCGACCTGCCTGGTGCTGGGCACGGGCGGGAGCGCGCGGGCGGTCATCTACGCACTGGCACACCTGGGCGCGGCCAGAGTCGCCCTGATCAGCCGCACTCAAAGAGGCGAACACACGGTGACAGACCACCCCATTGCTGGATACGACGATCTCGCGGGTCTTGCGCCCGCCGCCGATCTGATCGTCAACTGCACGCCGGCAGGCATGTTCCCGCGTGTAGACGAGTCGCCCTGGCCGGAGGGAGTGCCTTTCCCGCCGCACGCCGTGCTCTACGATCTGGTCTACAACCCGCCGGCGACGCGGCTGATGCGTCAGGCGGAAGAGGCAGGAGCGCGGGCGCTCGGCGGACTGGGGATGCTCGTCCGGCAGGGGGCGCTGTCCTTTGCGCAATGGGTGGGGATTGCGCCGCCGCTCGCTATAATGGCAGAGGCGGCACAGGCCGCCCTGGCTGGTCTACACAGTAACCCGTGAACAGGAACACACAAACCATGAGCCATCCGACAATCGCGGCAACCACAGGAATCGCTGAAAACGTCTTCGAGGAGCTGCGCTGGCGCGGCATGATCCACAACATCACCGAGGGCGCGGCGCAGGTGCTCGCCACCGAAAAAGTGACCGCCTACATCGGTTTCGATCCCACCGCCGACAGCCTGCATGTGGGGTCGCTGTTGCCGATTATGGTGTTGGTACACCTGCAACGGCACGGCCACACGCCGATTGCACTGGCAGGCGGCGGCACCGGCCTGATCGGCGATCCCAGCGGCAAGGCCAGGGAGCGCCAACTGCTCTCCGAGGAGCAGCTTGTCCGTAACCTGGAAGGGATCAAAGCACAACTCGGTCACTTCCTGGCCTTCGAGGGTGTGCCCAACCCGGCGCTGCTGCTCAACAACGCCGACTGGCTGTGTCGGCTCAACCTGATCGAGTTCCTGCGCGATATCGGCAAGCACTTCACCGTCAACTACATGCTGGCCAAGGACTCGGTGCGGATGCGCCTGGAGAGCGACGAGGGCATCTCCTTCACCGAATTCAGCTACATGCTGCTGCAGGCCTACGACTTCCTGCGCCTGTACCTGGACTACGGCTGCACCTTCCAGATGGGCGGCAGCGATCAGTGGGGCAACATCACCGCTGGCACGGAACTGATCCGCAAGGTGGCCGATGGCAAAGCCTATGCCCTGACCGTGCCGCTGGTCACCACGTCCACCGGCGTCAAGTTCGGCAAGACCGAAGCCGGGACGGTCTGGCTCGATGCGCGGCGCACGTCGCCCTTCCGCTTCTACCAGTTCTGGATCAACACGCCCGACACCGACGGGGTGCAGTATCTCAAGTTCTTCACCCTGCTGAGCCGCGAGGAGATCGCCGCGCTGGAGCACACCGTCGCCACCGAGCCGCACCTGCGCGCCGCGCAACGCCGCCTGGCCGAGGAGGTCACGCGCACGGTGCACGGCGAAGAGGGCCTGCGTAAAGCACAACAGGCGACCGAAGTGCTCTTTGGCGAGCGCGACCTGGAAGGCTTGAGCGCCGATGACCTGCTCGACATCTTCGCCGAAGTGCCGTCCAGCGCTGTGCCCGCCGCCGACCTAGGGGGCGACGGGCTGAGTCTGGTTGACCTGGCCGTGACGTGTGGCCTGGAACGCTCCAAGAAGCAGGCGCGCACCCTCATCGAAAGCGGCGGGCTGTACCTCAACAACGTCCGTGTGGAGGAGATAGAGCGGCGCGTCACCCTCAGCGACGCCATCGAAGGGCGCGCTCTGGTGCTGCGCAAGGGGAAGAAGCAGCATCACCTGGTGCGTGTGGAGTAGGGGTGGAATTGCGGATTGCGAATTGCGGATTGCGGATTGCGGAAGGCGAAGACAGCGGTTTGGTGCGCGTGGAGTAGACCTCACTCCCCTCGGCGCTGACGCGCCTCGTTGCCCCCTCTCCGCGTCGGCTGAGGGGGCGAGCCGAACGCAGCAAGGCTGGGGGTGAGGTAAACATCCGCGAGGCGTACAGAGCAGCGTCTCTGCAAAACCGTTCTTGCTGATTGCTGAATGCTGATGGCTGATAGCTCTCTCGGAGGAACCGTGCTGCGTTTTCTGACTGCGGGCGAAAGTCACGGCCCGGCGCTGACCGGCATCCTGGAAGGGATGCCCGCCGGTGTCTCCCTGACGCCCGACGACATCAACCGCGACCTGGCGCGTCGTCAACAGGGCTATGGCGCGGGCGGACGGATGCAGATCGAGCATGACCAGGCCCGTATCACCGGCGGCGTGATGAACGGTCGCACCACCGGCGGGCCGATCGCGCTGGTGATCGAGAACCGCGACTGGAAGAACTGGGCCGAGCGCGACATCCCGCCCATGACCACACCGCGCCCCGGTCACGCCGACCTGACCGGCGCGCTCAAGTACGGTTACCGCGACCTGCGCCTGGCGCTGGAACGGGCCAGCGCGCGCGAAACGGCGATGCGTGTGGCCATCGGCGCGATTGCCCGGCGGCTGCTGGCCGAGTTTGGCATCACTGTGGGCGGCTATGTGATCGCCATCGGCGCAGAGGCAGCGCAGTTCGCCGACGATCCGCCCGACTATCCGGCCCGCTTCGCCGCGGCGCTGGCTTCTGACGTGAGTTGCCCCGATCCGGCGGCGGCGGAGCGGATGCGCGCGGCCATCCGCCAGGCCAAGGTGGACAAGGACACGCTCGGCGGCGTGATCGAAGTGGTGGCATTGGGGTTGCCGCCCGGCCTGGGATCGCACGTGCACTACGACCGCCGCCTGACGGGGCGGCTGGCGGGGGCAGTGTGCAGCGTGCCGAGCATCAAAGGGGTGGAGATTGGCCCGGCCTTTGAAAACGCCCGTCGCCCCGGCACGCAGGTACACGACCGGTTGGCGCTGGACGAGGAGGGGCGCATTCGCCGGACCAGCAATCGCTCCGGCGGAGTGGAGGGCGGCATCAGCACCGGCGAGCCGCTGATCGTGCGCGCGGCCATGAAGCCGATCAGCACCACGCTCACGCCGCTGGAGTCGGTGAACCTGGCGGCGGGCACGCCCGCTCACACGGAATATGAGCGCAGCGATTTCTGCGCCACGCCGCGCGCGGTGGTGATCATCGAGGCGATGGTCGCGCTGGTGCTGGCGGATGAACTGTTGCGCAAGCTGGGCGGTGACAGCCTCGACGAGCTGCGCCCACGCTTCGCCGCGCTGCGCCAGGCGCGGCTGGACGACCTGCCTATGGATGACACACCCTGGCGTTTCGGCTATGACGAGTGGCTCTGATCGCGCGGCCAATCTGGTGCTGGCCGGTTTCATGGGCACGGGCAAGAGCACCGTCGGGCGCATCGTCGCCGCGCGGCTGGGCCTGGCCTTCGTGGACACCGACGCGGAGATCGAACGCCAGGCCGGACGGCCTATCGCGCAGATTTTCGCGCAGGACGGCGAAGCGGCCTTCCGGCGGCTGGAGGCGCGGGTCTGCCAGGAGATCGCGGCGGGGCGGGATCAGGTGATCGCGGTAGGGGGCGGGGCGTTGCTCGACGACGAGACCCGCCGGGCCTTCGCGCAGACCAGCCTGATCGTCTGCCTGACGGCGTCGCTCGACGAGATTCTGCGGCGTGTGGGCGACGATCCGGCGCGCCCGCTGTTCAGCACCGACCGCGAGCGCTTGGCGGCGCTCTACGCCCGGCGCGCAGCCCACTACGCCAGCCTGCCGCGCGCGGTTGACACGACGGCGCGCACACCGGCGGAGGTCGCCGGGGAGGTGATACGCCTGTGGACTCAGCACCAGAGTTGACTATTCAGGGCGCGGACGGCGCGTACCCCGTCATCATCTGGCCCGGCGCATTGACGGACGCGCTGCCCGCCTTCGTGCGGGCGCGGCGCTTCTCGCGCGTGGCGGTGATCACCAACGACACGCTCGCTCCGCTCTACGGCCAGGCGCTGGTAGACCGTCTGCCGGATGCATTCCTGGTCACTGTGCCCGATGGCGAAGCGTACAAGACGCTGAGCACAGCGACCGCGCTCTACGGCGAATTGTTGGCGGGCGGCTGCGACCGCGCGTCGCTGGTGATCGCGCTGGGTGGCGGCGTGATCGGTGACCTGGCTGGGTTCGTCGCGGCGACCTTCATGCGCGGCGTGGCCTTCGTGCAGGCTCCCACCAGCCTGCTGGCCATGGTAGACGCCAGCCTGGGCGGCAAGGTCGGCGTTGACCTGCCCCAGGGTAAGAACCTGGTGGGCGCGTTCAAAGACCCGCTGGCCGTCTTCGCCGACACGGAGACGCTGCGCACCCTGCCGCCCGTCGAATGGCGCTGCGGCCTGGCGGAGGTGCTCAAGGCCGGGCTGATCGCCGACCCGCCGCTGATCGATCACCTGTTGACGCGCGGGCCAGACCCCATCGAGGACGTGATCGCGCGGGCGGTGCGCGTCAAGAAAGCGGTCGTCGAGCAAGACCGGCTGGAAAGCAGCGTGCGCGCCTATCTCAACCTGGGCCATACCTTCGCTCATGCCATCGAGGGGGTCAGCGGCTATACCTGGAAGCACGGCGAGGCGGTGGCGGTGGGATTGGTGGCGGCGGCGCGGCTGTCGGTGCGGCGTGGGCTGGCCTCGCCCGACCTGGCCGAGACCGTCGAGCGGGCGGTGACGGCGCTGGGGCTGCCCGCCCGCTATGCGGGTCTGGAACCCGCCGCCCTGTGGGACGCCATGCGTCACGACAAGAAGTGGCAGAGCGGGACGGCGCGTTTCGTGTTGCTGCGCGCGGCGGGTGCGCCGTGCATGGCCGCTGACGTGCCGCGTGCCGACGTGATCGCCGCGCTGGAGTCACTGCGGGAGGGCGCATGAACATCCTGATCTTGCACGGGCCAAACCTGAACCTGCTGGGGACGCGCGAGCCAGAAGTCTATGGCCGCCTGACGCTGGACGAGATCAACGCGCGGCTGGAGGCTTATGCGGCAGCACACGGCGCAACTCTGCGCATCGTGCAGAGCAACCATGAGGGCGCGCTGATTGACGCGCTGCATCAGGCGCGCGGCTGGGCGAACGGGGTGATCCTCAACCCTGGCGGCTACACGCACACCAGCGTCGCCCTGCGCGACGCGGTCAGCGCGGTCGGGTTGCCCGCCATCGAGGTGCACCTGTCCAACATTCACGCCCGCGAGCCATTCCGTCACACTTCGCTGATCGCACCGGTCTGTGTCGGGCAGATCAGCGGGCTGGGCTGGCTGGGCTACCGGCTGGCGTTGGAGGCGTTGCTGGAGTCTAGAGTTTAGAGTCTGGAGTTTGGAGTTCCGGGGTGGGCGTGCCTGACTCCCGGCTCATGACTCCTGACTCCCCACTCAAAATCACGAAGGAGACACACATCATGGGCGAGCGCATTGTCGCCTTTCAGGGGGAGCACGGCGCGTATTCAGAGGAGGCGATCCACCGCCAGTTCGGCGAGGACACGGCGACCTTGCCCTGCGAGACCTTCGCCGAGGTCTTCGCGGCCATCCAGCGCGGACGGGCCACGCACGGCATGGTCCCGGTCGAGAACGCGCTGGCCGGGACGGTCTTCCAGGTCTACGAGCTGCTGATCGAGCACGATTTCCGCGTGCAGGCCGAGCACCTGCTGCCGATCACCCACCACCTGCTCGCGCCGGAAGGCACGGCGTTGGAGGACATCAAGCGCGTCATGTCGCACCCGCAGGCGCTGGCGCAGTGCGCCGACACCTTGCACCGGCGCGGCTGGGAACCCGTCGCCACCTACGACACGGCGG
Organism: Thermoflexus sp.; assembly: GCA_020724485.1. GTDB lineage: Bacteria > Chloroflexota > Anaerolineae > Aggregatilineales > Aggregatilineaceae > UBA2029. The sequence continues at coordinate 7,010 of DYGW01000060.1, forward strand.
GCGCGGCGCGCGCCCTGGCCGAGCGCCCGGAGCCGCACACGGCGGTAATCGCCTCGGCCCTGGCGGGCAAGCTCTACGGCCTGACTGCGCTGGACAGCGGCCTGGAGGACGATCCCGGCAACTCGACGCGCTTCTTCGCCATCGGCGTCGAGGACGCGCAGCGCCGCGACCCCAGCAAGACCTCACTGGTCTTCGCCGTGCGCCATCGCCCGCGCGCCCTCTACGACGCGCTGGGCGCATTCGCCCTGCGCAACATTAACCTGACCAAGATCGAGTCGCGGCCCATGCGCGGGCGGCCCTGGCAGTACTGGTTCTACCTGGATTTCGAGGGGCACTGGCGCGACTCCGCCGCCGAAGCCGCGTTGGTAGACCTGCTGCGCCAGGCTTCGATGGTCAAGATGCTGGGGTCGTACCCGGCGGCGCTGGGCGGCCCGAACACCGGCGGCGCGTGAGCGGCGCTGCTGGCGAGCGTAGCCAGATCGGGCAAGGACTCACCGCAGAGGCGCAGAGAGCGCAGAGAAAAATACTCTTAGTTCTTCTCTGCGTCCTCGACGTCTCTGCGGTTCAAGAATCTTGCCCCCATCGTGAAATGCCCCTCCCACCAACGAGCCTGTTGCATCAAAGCGATTACCTATCGCACAATAGGGACTAAGGGCTTCTTAGACTGGGACTAGGAGCCTGTTATGGCGGGTTTCCTGACGCGCGGTAGCTCTGCACCTGGTGGCGCAGGTGCCCGTGTCAGGCCGGAGACGCAGTGAGGTCGCTCATGTTCCCCTCAAAACACGTTTTTCGCTGGCTGGCGATCCTGGTTTTGCTCGGCCTGGCCGTGCCGCCACTGGGGATCGGTCACGCGCAGACGCCATCGCAACTGGTGATCAACTCCCCTGAGCTGAACGACCTAGGAGACGACGGGCTGCAACTGGGGCTGTACTTCACCATCACCGACAGCGAGGGGCGCGTCGTGCCCAGCGCGCGCGTGCAGTCCGCCCGGATTCAGCTTGACGATGGCGAGATGGTGGACAACGCCGCCTTCGAGCAGCCGACCTCTCCCTTCTACATCGCGCTGGTGCTCGACGCCAGCGGCAGCATGGCGCCCGCAGCAACCGCCATGCGTGAAGCGGCCATCCAGGCCATTGGCAACGCGCCGGAGCAGGCCCAGTTCGCCGTGATCCGCTTCAACGACAGCATTGACGTGCTGCAAGACTTCACTTCCGACCGCAACCGCGCCACCAACGCCGTCGGCGATGTGCAGCCAGTCAACCTGAAAGGGACGTGTCTCTATGACGCGGCCTACCGCGCCATCGAAGTGATCAGCAATGCGCCCGCTGGCCGCCGCGCCGTCGTCGTCTTCACCGATGGCACCGACCGCCTGCGCCCCGCGCCGGACACCACGCCATGCAGCACGCATACGTTCGGCCAGGTAGTGGATTACGCCACCAAGAGCGCATCGCGCGTGCCCATTCACACCATCGGCCTGCGCACCAATGACCTCAACCCGACCGAGCTACGCAACATGGCCGCCCAGACGGGCGGTCTGTCCGCTGTCGGCGAGCAGGCCGAGCTAAAGACGCTGTTCGGCGACATCATGGAGGCGCTCAAGAGCCAATGGCTGGCGACGGGCGTCTTCTTCCCGGCGCGCGGTATGCACACGGCCACGCTGATCGTCACCCTGACCGACAGCACGCGACTCTCGGCGTCCGCGCAGTTCGAAGTGCCGCGCGACTTCGCCCGGCCCCAGACGCCGACCCCCACCCCAACGCCCATCGTCGTCAGCCTGGAGATTCTCTCGGCGCGCTGGGATCAGGCCGAGGACATGCTCTACCTGGAGGTGCGCGTTCGGGGCGAGCAGGCGATCAGCAACTACCGCTTCGACTTCTTCGATGCCAACAACCAGCTTCTGGACAGCAAGACGGTGCCCAGGCCGCTGCCGTCTCCGGTGGCCATCGCGGCGGTCAACCTCAACGGCAAGATGCGCGTCGAGTTGCGCGCCCTCGACCGGGCGGGGGAGTTCATTGCCTGGCCCGGCGAGCGCGACCAGATGGTTGACAAAGTGACCTACGACTTCACCATCCTGCGGCCCACGCCCACCCCGGCTCCGGCGTCGCCCACGCCCATTCCGGTGGAGGTCATCATAGACAGCATCGGCTACGACCAGGAGACGGACATCATCACGCTCAACCTGACCCTGGTTGGCGCGTCACAGATGGGCGGCTTGCAGATCAACGTGGTGGACGCCAAGACGAGCCAGCTCAAGACGGTCTACAACGCTGATGTGGCCGAGACAATTCCCGTGGGGGCCGAGGGGCTGGAGCCGCTCAAGGATTACCGCTTCCAGGTCATCGCTCAGAGTCCCAGCGGGCAGAACCTGACCCGCAGCAACGTAATGCCCTTTGTCTACACGCCGAAGCTCACCCCCACGCCCGCGCCGACCGCCACACCGACGCTGACGCCTACGCCGGAGCCGGTCGAGGTGGTCATCTCCGTGCGCCAGGACGAGCAAACGAGGGAGTTCATCTTCACCGTCCAGGTTCAGAATGAAGACCTGGTGGCCAGCTACAAGCTGCAACTGCGCGACAAGAACGGGCTGGTCAAGGGCGAGTATGTCTACGAGGCACCGCTGCGCCAGGAGATCCGCCTGCCCGAACTGGAGCCGGGCGACTACACGGCGGTGATGGAAGCCTACGGGCCGGACGGCAAGCGTATTGAGACGGGCAGCGTGGCTTTCACCTATTCGGTGCCGCCCACGCCCACCCCGACCCCTTCGCCGACGCCGACCGCCTCGCCGACGCCCACTCCCGCGCCCGGTGCCATCGAGAAGCTGACCGATAACGTGCGCGACAACCCGCTTCTGGCGCTGGTCATCGCCCTGATCGGCTTCGCGCTGGTGGTCGTGCTCTTCCTGCTGGTGCGCCCGCGCAAGAAGTCCTCGACCGGCACCGGCTTCCTGGCCGAGCAGACCGGCTTCTACCAGATGCCCTCCGGCGCAACAGGCGGCAAGGCGGCGGACAAGCCCGGCGCCGCGCCCGCGCCGCCGGTCAGCATCGCGCCACCCGGCCCTGACGCTGAGGCGACCAACGTCTACACCGACGTGCTTGACTTCGTGGCCACGCTGGAAGTCCGCCGCTCACCGGCCATGCCGCGCATCGGGTCGAGCGTGGCCATCCCCTCGGTGCCCTTCCGCATCGGGCGCGGCACACAGCAGCAGAACGACCTCACGCTGCAGGAGGATACCAGCGTCTCGCGCAGCCACGCGGTGATCACCGCCGAGGGCGGCAGGTTCACCATCACCGACCTGGGCAGCGCCAACGGCACGCGCGTGGACGGCGTGCGCATCACCGCCGAGCAGCCGTACCCGCTGCAAGCCGGGGCGGTCATCCTGCTCGGCAAGGGCACGGAACTGGTCTTCTACCCCAGCACGCCCGATAGCGGCGCTGGCCCCGCCCCACAGGGCGGCGACACGGCCCGGACGGATTACGTGGACTGGGATCAGCCCAATCAAGGCTGAGCGGCCATTTGAGACTTGTGATCGGCGGTGTACCTCACCTCCAGATCCCCTCTCCACGCGCGGAGGGGACTTAGCTGCAAAAGGACTCCCCCTCTCCGTAAACGGAGAGGGGGCCGGGGGGTGAGGTTTTCGAGGGATCAACAGAAATCTCTCGAACAAGAGAATGAGGAGCAAGATCATGAAGTCACTGGCTCACTCACTCATGGTACTTGCCCTGGCGTCGGCCCTGGTGGGGGCAGTACATGCTCAGGAAGGGCTGGAACCGTATTCGCCGGAAACTGTACAGGACTTGCAGACGATGATGGACGGTTACACGCAGCGCGGAACCCCACCAGGGCTGGTGGTCTGGGTGGATGGGCCGGGGCAGCAGTTCGCCGGGGCCAGTGGGTACTCCAATCTCAGCGCGCAGACACCGATGCCGCCGAATGCGCTCTTTCGCATTGCCAGCGTCAGCAAAGTGTTCACAGCGACCCTCATTCTGCAATTGGCCGAAGACAAGGCGCTCTCCCTGGACGACACGCTGGCCGACTGGCTCCCTGATCTGGCAGCAGGCATTGCCAACGGCGAGACGATCACCATCCGGCAAATGCTCAGCCACACGTCCGGTATCTATGACTTCACTCAGAGTATCGAATACGGTGACGCTCTGCTGGCAACGATGACCATTGAGGGTGATCTGGCTCATGTGCCATGTGGCATCCAGCCGCTGGAGGCGATTACCCGCTACGTCGTAGGGCAGGACGCTCAGTTCGTGCCGGGCGCGCGCTTTGAATACAGCAATACCAACTTTGAACTTCTGGGACTGATCATCGAAGCGACGACTGGCGACTCGTATGTGGACGTGCTCCACGAGCGAATTCTCGACCCTCTGGACATGACGCATACCTATCTGGACTGCTATGAAGACCCGATAGATGGCTTGGTTCATGGCTACACGAGCTATGAGGGCCAGACGCTTGATCTCTCCGATCTCCACGAGTCTGCGGCGCCGGCTTCAATTGGCCTGAACTCCAACGCACCGGACCTTGTCACGTTCGCGCGGGCGCTATTCACCGGTCAGTTGTTCGCTGGCCCGGCCACGCTCGATATGATGATCACGCCAGTCATGGGAGATTACGGGCTGGGTGTGGCCATCATGGATGGCACTTACGGGCATTTCGGGTTCACTGGTGGCTTTAGCGGGATGATGCAGTATGTCCCGGAAACGGACACGGTGATCGTGGTCCTGCTGAATGGGGACAATGAGTCCGCCATGACGATCTACAATCAGGTGCTATCCGTCATGCGTGATGAGTGGAGTAGCGGATAAATCGCACGAATACCTGCCAGGAGCACTTTGGCGGGAAGCGGCGCGACGACGACAGACTTCCGAAGTCTCGCAGACTTCGGAAGTCTCAGGCGGAACGCGCGTTTGATGCGATTGCTCTGGGTTTTTCGGTCGTTTCCGCGATAAGCACAGGGGCTGATGACTATGGCCGATCACGGGATGAGGCTGGATGTCGCGGGGCGCACCGACATCGGCCTCAAGCGCAAGCGCAATGAGGATCACCTCGGCTTTCGCATCCCAGAGCCGGGCAGCCCGCAGCACGCCCAGGGAGCGCTCTTCGTCGTCGCCGACGGCATGGGCGGCATGGGCGGCGGGGATGTCGCCAGCCAGACCGCCGTCGCCGAAATCTTCGAGCGTTACTATGCCGATCCCAGCCTCGACGCGCTCAGCGCCCTGCGCCAGGCGCTCGAATACGCCAACACCGCCGTGCGCGCCCAGGCGGAGCGGGTCAAGCTGCCGCGCATCGGCTCGACGGCGGCGGGGCTGGCCCTGCTGCCCGACGGCGAAGCGGTGCTCTTCAACGTGGGCGACAGCCGCGTGTACCGCGTACAGCGCGGCTTCATCGAGCTACTCAGCCGCGACCAGAGTGTGCTCCAACACCAGATTGACGCCGGCCTGATCTCCGAAGAAGAAGCGCGCGGCGCCCGCAACGTCAACGTGACCGCCTTCATCGGCCAGCCGACGCCCATCCAGCCAGTCTTCAACCGCGTCCAGGCCGAGCCGGGCGACGTGTTCCTGCTCTGCTCCGACGGGTTGTGGGACCTGGTCGAGCCGCAGGAGATGCTCTCCATCGTGCGGCGCATGTCCGCCGACGCCGCCGCGCGCAGGCTGATCGAGCTAGCCCGCCAGCGCGGCGGCCCGGATAACATCACCGTGATCATCGTGCGCCTCGGCCCGCCGCCCAAGCAGCGCAGGCGCGCCTTGCTTGGCGTAGCTGTGCTGGCCGCGGTCGCGGCGGCGGCAGCGTTCGTCCTGCTGGGCGGGAGTGGGGCAGGCGATGAGGTGACAGCTACGCCGAGGGCGCGGACGGCGGCGGCGATGAGCATCAGGCCGACGCTCACCGCGACCAGCGCGCCGGCGGACACCGCCGTGCCCACCGAGCCGTCCACCGTCGCTACGGCTGCCGGTGGACTGGTCGTGCTGCCCAGCGACACGCCTACCGTCACGCCCACGCCAACCGACACGGTCACGCCTTCGCCGACCTCTACGCCCATGCCGACGCGCACGCCGACCGCCACCCACACGCCGAGCGCGACCTCCACGCCCACTGATACACCGAGCGCCACGCCGACCGCCACGCCGACGGCGACTTTCACCGCCACGCGCACGCCGACGGCAACGGCCACCCCCATCACGCCGACGGCCACGCGCACGCCGCAGCCCTCCGCGACTGCCACGCCGGTCTCGCCGACCGCCACGCTTGACCTGACGAAAGTCTCGCCCACGCCGTCGCAGACTCCCACGCCCTCGGACACGCCGACGCCCACGCTCAGCCCCACGCCCACGCCGACGCCCTCGCCCGGCGACGCTGTGCTGCGCATTGCTGCCGAGGAGGCTCTCGATCCGGCGAAGGCGGGCGTCTACCTGAGCGAGGAGGCGGCGTTCTACACCGTGCTCGGACTGGGGACAGGGACTCTCGAAGTACGCGCGGGAGATACGTTGCTGCCAGCGGGCACGCGCGTCATGGTCATCAGCGAGGACGAAGTGCCGCTGCCCGACGAGCCAGACGTGATCTTGCGCAAGGTGCAAGTATTCTATGAGTTCGACGGGACGGACGGCAGCATCACAACCGAGGTCTGGCTGCGGCAGGACGTGTTGGAGCGGGCGATCCCGGTCGTGCCGCATGTGTACGTGGCCAGCGAGGGGAATGTTCCGGTGTGCACCGGCGATACCAGGTGGCACCGGTGCCCAAACCGCCTCACCTGGGGGGAAAGTACACCGCTACTGGCCCAGAACCCGGCAGGCACGTGGTACAAGATCGGGCTGCCGGATGGCCGCGTCGGATGGGTGAATGCCTCTCTGGTCATCCCGCTCGGACGGCCAGAAGATCTGGCGGCTCTGTTGCAGGAGAATCCACCCCCACCGCCACCCACCTTGACGCCGTCCCCGCTCCCGCCGCCCACCGAGCCATCCATTCCGCCAGCGGAGGGAGGCCAGCCGCTGCCCGCGCCCCAGCCTACGCAGCCCCCTGCGCCGCCGGACGATGGGGGCGATGGAGGCGATAGTGGCAACGTCCCGCCGGGGTCTGCTGACTAACCTGGCGGTGACCGGACCGGTTCAGCCCTTCCAACCGTGAGAATGGGGCGGGTTTGCACACGCCTCACCCCCTCAATCCCCCTCTCCAGCCGAGCTAGAGAGGGGGATTTTGGTCGGCGGGCGCGGTGCTTGCCCTCTCTTTGGCTCTGCCGGGGAGGGGGCCAGGAGGAGGGGCGTTGCGCGGAAAGAGACTTCTGAAGTTTCGAAGACTTCGGAAGTCTGGCTGCGGGCCTGTTTTTTAAGCAGATTCTCATCACTTGCAAACAAATAATCTATCTTGCGGGTGTATGACTATGGTGGATATGTGGACAGGCAGTATTGTCAGACAGCGCAAGAGGCTCCTATGAACAAGCGAACACTATCGGCAAGCGTGCTGCTCATCGTCCTGACCATCGCCGCCGTCATTGGCGTGTGGAATGTGCAGGCGCAGGACAGCGAAACCGCCCGCCTGGCGCTGCTGCCAGCGGGTGCAGTCTACCAACCGCGCGCGGACGAAGTGAGTCTGGCGCAAATGTACCAGGAGGTCACGCCATCGGTCGTCTATGTTTCTGTGGCGACGCGGTTTGGCGGGGGCACCGGCAGCGGCTTCGTCATTGACGACGATGGTCACATCGTCACCAACAACCATGTCGTTGAGAACGCCCAGTACATCACCGTGACCTTTGTGGATGGCACGGTCGTGGACGCGGAACTGGTCGGGCGCGACCCGGACGCCGACCTGGCTGTGATCAAGGTAGACCCGGCCAAGACACCCCTCAAGCCGGTCACCTTCGCCGACTCCAGCGAGGCCTTCGTCGGACAGCAGGTCTACGCCATCGGCAATCCTTTCGGGCAGGAATTCACGCTGACGCAGGGTATCGTCAGCGCCCTGGATCGCAGCCTGCAGAACGAAAACAGCTTCAGCATCCCGGAGCTGATCCAGACCGACGCGGCGATCAACCCCGGCAACAGCGGCGGCCCGCTGCTCGATGCCGACGGGCGCGTGATCGGCGTGAACACGGCTATCTTGAGCGAGTCGCGCTCGGCGTCGGGCGTGGGTTTCGCCATCCCGTCGAACACCGTCCGGCGCATCGTGCCCTACCTGATCGCCGAGGGAAACTACGCCCATAGCTGGCTGGGCATCGCCGGGGCCACGCTGCTGCCGGCTCAGCGCGAGGCGATGGAGCTAGGCAAGGAGGTGAAGGGCATCATGGTCAGCGAGGTGACGCGCGGCGGCCCGGCGCAGAAAGCTGGACTATCCGGGGCACAGCAGACCATCACCACGCCGTTTGGCCGGCTGGCTGTGGGCGGTGACATCATCACCGCCGTCAACGACAAGCCCATCGAGAAGATGAGCGATCTGATCACCTATCTCGAAACCAACACCCTGCCCGGTGACGTGATCACGCTGCGGGTGCTACGCGGCACGCAGACGGTGGAGATTCCCGTCACGCTCCAGCCGCGCCCCTAGCGTCGCTCGCCCACACAAAACGGGGCAGGCGTGAGCCTGCCCCGCTGGGTTGCTCGTAGGGGTGCCGCGCGGTCAGCGCGCCGCTGAACGAGAGCCGGCCCCTGCCTCGAACCCGGCGTGCACCAGCAGGAACACGCCCGTCAGCGCCAGGAAGCCCAGCGCCGTCCCGAACAGGGCCAGGAACGACAGCCCCACCACAATGCCGCTGATGATGAAGGGCAGCATCCCGGTCAGCCCGGCGCAGGCCAGGTAGTGGAACACCTGGGCCAGCGCGCCGCCGCGCACCGGCTGCCGGGCGTTGGAATCGCGGGCGATCTTCACGCCGATGACCAGTCCGATCGCGGCCCCGATCAGCACAGCAATCACCCAATCGGTCATAGTCTGTGCCCTCCTAGAACAGCGTATAGATCAGCGGCCCGCCGCCGCTCGCCGAGCCGAGCACAATCAGCAGCGCGAAGGCGATCAGCGCGATGATCATCGGGATCAGCCACCACATCTTGGCGGCCCACAGGAACGAGAACAACTCGCCCAGGATGCCCAGGCGGGTCTTCAGCCCGCTGAGCGCGCCCGGACGCTTGCCGGCGTGGGGAGTGGACGGTTGGGACATGGTCACGACCTCTTCTTCGCGTCTTTGCCTACCAGGAAGGACCCGATCATCAGCCAGTCAATCTCGCTGTGGCTGAAGGTCCACCAAGCGTTGGCGGGCGAGCTGACGATCGGCTCGCCGCGCAGGTTGAACGACGTGTTGACCAGGATCGGCACGCCCGTCGCCTCGCCGAAGCGGCGCACCAGCTCGTAATAGCGCGGGTTCGTCTGCTGGTCAATGGTTTGCAGGCGACCGGTGCCACCCTCGTGAGTCGTCGCTTTGGCTACGTCGAGCTTGTCCGGCTTGACCGGGCTGACGGCCAGCATGAAGCGCGGCAGCATATTGGTCTCGACGTTGGGATAATCGAAGAACTCGGCGGCGCGCTCTTGCAGCACCACCGGCGCGAACGGGCGGAACGGCTCGCGGAACTTGATCTTGGTGTTGATGATGTCCTTCATCTCAGCGCGGCGTGGGTCAGCCAGGATGCTGCGATTGCCCAGCGCGCGCGGCCCCCACTCGTAGCGGCCCTGGAACAGGCCGACCACTTTCTGGTCGAGAATCTCCTCAACGACGCGGTCGAGCAGCCTGTCGTCGTCCTCGTATTCCTCGTAGGGAACGCCTTCCGCGTCGAAGAAGGCGCGAATCTCGGCGTTGGAGAACTGCTGTCCCAGGTACGTGTCAGCCATGACCAGCTTGCGCGGCTGGCCCAGCACGAGATGATAGGCCCACAGCGCCGCGCCCAATGCGCCGCCATCGTCACCGGCGGCGGGCTGGATGTAGACATCCTCGAACGGCGTCTCGCTGAGCAGGCGGAAGTTGGCCACGCTGTTGAGGGCCACGCCGCCGGCCATGACCAGCTTCTTGGCCCCGGTCTTGCGGTGTAGGGCATTGGCCATAGCCAGCAGCGCCTCTTCGGTCACCTGCTGAATGCTGCGGGCGATGTCGGCGTAGTGCTGGTTGCGGCGGACCGTCTCGGTCTCGCCCGCGCGATGCGGGGCGCTCTTAGCCGTGAAGAAATCATCGCTGTGCATCCTCGGCTCGCCGAACAGGTCTACGAACCTGCCATTGAAGCTGCGCGAAGCCGAATGATGATAGGCGAAGTAGTCCATGTTGAGGGCGAAGCTGCCGTCGTCGTGGATGCTGATCAGCTTCCTGACCTTGTCCACGTAGGTTGGCTCGCCATAGGGAGCCATGCCCATCACTTTGTATTCCCCGTCGTTGACGTGAAAGCCGAGGAAGGCCGTGAAGGCCGAGTAGAGCAGGCCGATGGAGTGCGGGAAGCGCTGCTCCCAGAACAGGTCAATCGCGTTCTCGCCGCTGCCATCCCAGGAGCCACGCGCCATGCCCATTGTCGTCGTCGTCCACTCGCCGACGCCGTCCACGGTGATCACGGCGGCCTCGTCGAATGGCGAGGCGAAGAAGGCGCTCGCCGCGTGCGACATATGGTGATCGCAGAACAAGATTTGCTCCGGGCGCACGCCGAGATGGTGCTGGAGCAGGCTCTTGATCCAGAACTTCTCGCTGACGTAGGCGGTCACCGCCTCGCGCCAGAAGTCCCACGAACGGGGGAAGGTGCCCAGCGCGGTCTGCAGGATGCGCCCGACCTTGACCATCGGCTTCTCGTAGAAAACCACGTAGTCGAGGTCTGGCCCCTGAATGCCGCCTTGTTCCAGGCAGAAGTCAATGGCGCGGGCGGGGAAGCCGTTGTCGTGCTTCTTGCGCGTAAGCCGCTCTTCCATCGTGGCGGCGACAATCTGACCGTCGCGCAGCAGGGCCGCTGCCGCGTCATGATAAAAGCAAGAGACGCCCAGGATGTCCATCTAGAACTGCCTTCGCGCTTCATCGGGACTGTGGCCGACCGGCGCGCGCTCGATCCAGGCAGTCGGTGGCTTGCGGGTGCACAGCGGATCGCTGAACAGGCGCACGCCGAGCGCAAACGGCACAAAAACCGTGCCATAAAACAGCACGGCGAACAATCGTGCCTGAAAATCGCCGAACGCTTCCCCAATGATCTTCCAGCGATTCCAGGCGATCCGACGTATCTCAGGCAACATGATGTTCCTCGTCGTACCCTGGGAGTCGGGCGGCCCCCACCCGTAAGTGGCAGGTCGTTCCTACAGTGTACGGACATTATACAGGGCAGGTAGGGGCTGTCAATAGCGGTGAAATGAGGGGGTCCACGAACAAGTCATGAACGTGTTTGTCCCCCCCCCCCCCCCCCCCCCCCCCCCCCC
>DYGW01000061.1 GCA_020724485.1 Thermoflexus sp.
TGTCCGGCCCTCTTCGAATGGAGAGGGGGCGGCGAGGCGCGCCAGCGCCGAGCGGGGGTGAGGCTAAAAGGCGCGACCCAAAACTCCCTGACAGGTTTTGCACGCACCCTCGCCGCGCACCCCCTGTGCAAACCGCCAACATGGCCTATAATGGAAACGGACAAAGCGTGCGCACCCGCCCGGCAGAGCGTGATCTGGGCGTCGTGCGCCAACGCGGTGCATCTCGACAAGCTTAGGGATTAAAGGAGATTTGCGATGATGAACACACGAAAAGTTGCGCTCTTGCTCGTAGTGCTGTTGTCGCTGGTGCTGGCCCTGCCTGCGCACGCTCAGGAAGGCGAGCCGCTCATCAAGCCGCTGCCCTGCGACGCGCCGGGCAAGCTGACCATGTGGGTCTGGGACGAGGCGTGGGCCACCATCATCGGCAATTCGATTGAGGCGTGGAAGGCTGAGTACTGCCCCGGCGCCGAGGTAGACCTGCAGGTGCAGCCCTGGGGCCAGTACTGGGACCTGTTGAAGACCAACGCCGCTGGCGGTGAGCTGCCCGACGTGTTCAACATGTCGCAGCCGTTCTTCTTCTTCTACGCCGACAACGACGTGGTGCTCAACCTGCAGCCCTACTGGGACGAGTTCGGCTTGGACACGTCGATCTGGGGCAGTGGCCTGATCGATCCCTACCGCTGGGGCGAGGCCGGTGACCTGTACGCCGCGCCGGTCAACTGGGACACCATAGCCATCTTCTACAACAAAGATATGTTCGACGCCGCCGGCCTGGCCTACCCGACCGCCGACTGGACGTGGGACGACTTCGCCGAGGACGCCGCCGCGCTGACCGACCCGGCGGCTGGTGTCTACGGCGCCGCCGTGTATGCCGAGTACCAAGCCGGTTACCCGAACTGGATCGCCGCGACGGGCGAGACCCCGGTGGTGGACGCGGCGCGCACCGACTGCACGCTAGACAATCCCGGCAGCCTGGAGGCGCTCAACTTCCTCAAGGGTCTGCTCGACGCCGGTTACATGCCCAGCATTTCAGAGGCGGGCGGCGCTTCGCCTGATGATGCCTTCAACCTCTTCGCGTCGGGCAAGCTGGCCATGGTCGCCGGCGGCTCGTGGAAGCTCCCCCAGGCGCTGGAGGAATTGACCTTCAACTGGGACATTGTGCAGCTACCCAAGCACCCGGAGACGGGGCGCAGCCGCTCGATTGTGCACGCGGTGGGCTATGTGGCCTCGGCGCGCACGGCCAACCCCGACCTGGCCGCCAACCTGATCCTCTACCTGGCCAGCGATGAGGGCCAGCAGTTCTTCGCCGAGGGCGGCACGGTGGCCCCGGCCAACCCGTCGCCGGCTATCCAGCAGATGTGGATCGATTCCTTCGGCGAGACGGAGGTCAACATCCAGGCGTTCGTGGATGCCACCTACGACTCACAGGGCGTCACCGTCTTCGAGGAAATCTGGGACGTGATGAACACCGAGCTGGTTGTAAAAATCTTCGACCTGGGCATGAGCGTTGAGGACGCCGTCGCCGAGACGTGCGACGCCATCAACACCGAGCTGCCCTAGCAGTGCCGGTCATTGACCGCCGGGGAGCGGGAGTGACCTGCTCCCCGGCTTTTTCCTGGCATGATCACTGAGTCCCGCCCGCCCACGTTGGCTTCCCGCGCGCTTTCCTGGCTAGGCCCTACCCCGCTCAGCCGGCGCAAGGCGCTGTGGGGTCTGGCCCTGATCGCCCCCAATACGCTTGGCCTGTTTTTCTTCTTCGGCATCCCCGTGCTGATGGCCTTTTCGACCTCGCTGCAGGAATGGAACGCGATCAAGCCGCCGCGCTTCATCGGGCTGGACAACTTCGAGCGCATGATCAGCGACGACAGGTTCGCCCAGGCGCTGACCAACACGCTCAAGCTGATCGGCCTGACGGTGCCGCTGGAGGTGCTGCTGGCCCTGGGCGTGGCCGTGCTGCTCAACCTGCCCCTGCGCGGGCGCAATGTGCTGCGCACAGCTTATTTCCTGCCCGTCGTCACTTCGACGGTAGCTGCCTCGGTGGTGTGGACGAGCATCCTGCAGCCGCGCTACGGCATCGTCAGCCGGATGCTGGAGCCGGTGGGCCTGGGCGAGACCAAGTGGCTGGTCGAGCCAGGGCTGGTGCTGATCCCGATCGCTGCCGTCGCCATCTGGCAGCGGCTGGGCTTCGACATGATCATCTTCCTGGCCGGCTTGCAGTCCATTCCCGCCGAGCTATACGAGGCAGCGGTGATTGATGGGGCCGGGCGTTGGGGGCGCTTCCGTCACGTGACGCTGCCCATGCTCTCGCCCACGACGTTCCTGGTCGTGGTGTTGGCGATCATCAACAGCTTCCAAATCTTCGACCAGGTCTACGTCATGACCCTGCGCACCGTGCCCGGCGGAGTGGGGGGCAGCGCCACCACCCTCACCTACTACCTCTACCGGCGCGCCTTCACCCATTCCGAGTTCGGCTATGCCTCGGCCATCGCCCTGGTGCTGTTCGCGCTCATCCTGTTCGTGACCGTGTTCCAGTTGACCATCCAACGCTACTGGGTGTACTACGAAGCGGAGGAAGGCTAGATGAGGCTGGCTCTGCGTCAGCGCGCGGCAGCCCCGCGCGACCTGTCTATCCCGATCCAGGTCTTCTCCTATGCGATCCTGCTGGCCGGGGCGCTGGTCATGATCCTGCCCTTCGTGTGGATGACCTCCACTGCCTGCAAGCCGCCGGTCGAGCTGAACAAGGTGCCGGTGACCTTCCTGCCAGAGAATCCTGTCTGCCGCCAGAACCTGGCCTCGCTGTACGACACGTCGCCGCACTTCAACCGCTACCTGCTCAACTCGGCTATCGTGACCATCGGGCGCACACTCGGCCAGCTTATCACCTGCTCGCTGGCGGCTTACGGCTTCGCCCGCTTCAAGTTTCCTGGGCGCGGCGTGATCTTCGCCCTGTGCCTGGCGCTGTTGATGGTGCCCTTCCAGGCGATTCTGATCCCGGAGTACATGCCCATCCGCAAGCTGGGCTGGCTGAATACCTTCAAGGCGCTCATCGTGCCGGGGACGTTCAGCGCCTTCGCCCTGTTCCTGCTGCGCCAGGCGTTCCTGCAAATCCCGACGGAGATCGAGGAGGCAGCGATCATTGACGGAGCGAACCCACTGCGCGTGCTGTGGCACGTCACGCTGCCGCTATCGGTGCCGGCGCTGGCTGCCTTCGCCGTGATCACCGTGCAGGCGGCGTGGAACGACTTCCTGTACCCGCTGGTTGTCTCCAACTCGCCGGACACGCGCGTAGTGACGATCGGCGTCGCCCTGCTACAAGGCGAGCGGCGCACGCCGTACAATCTGCTGATGATGGGATCTTTCCTGGCGACGGTGCCCATGCTGGTCTTGTTCCTGGCGTTGCAGCGCTACTTCATCGCCGGGATCGCCATGGGCGGCGTCAAGCGTTAGGCTGCCCCTCACTCGTTGGAGCATTCTGCGTGGAATACGACGTTTTCCTGCCCGGCGATTACTTCTACGACCTGATCTACACCGGCCTGCCGGAGTTCCCCATGCTGGGCCGTGAGGTCTACGGCACGGGGATCATCGCCACCGGCGGGGCGATGTTCATCACGGCGACTTCGCTGCGCCGCCTGGGGGTGCGCGTGGGGTGGGCGGCGTGCTTCGGCAATGATGACTACAGCCAGCACGTGCGCCGTCTGGCCGTCGAGGAGGACATTGACCTGGCCCTGGCCCAGGACGTAGACCGCCCCTACCGGCGCGTCACCACCTCGATCCCCTACCAGGGCGAGCGGGCCTTCGTCAGCTACGCCGACCCCCCGCCGATTGACCTCGACGCGCACTGGCTGGCCGCCATGCGCCGCTGCGACTTCCGCCACCTGCACCTGGGCGCGATGTTCTCGCTGGAGCGCGTCGCGCCGCTGGTCGCCGAAGCGCGGGCGCACAGGGCGACCGTCTCGATGGACTGCCAGGACGTGCCCAACCTGGCCCAGGCGTGCACCTGGCAGCGTCTGCTGGGCCTGGTGGACGTCTTCATCCCCAACGCGCGCGAAGCCCTGCTGGTCAGCGGGACGAGCGCGGTCGAGAGCGCGCTGCAGCAGCTGATGGAGTGGACGAAGATCGTCGTCGTCAAGGACGGGGCCAACGGCGCATGGATCGGCACAGAGGGCACGATCACCCACGCGCCGGCGGTCAACGCCGGGCCGGCGGTGGACACGACCGGGGCCGGCGACTGCTTCAACGCCGGGTTCCTGCTGGGGTGGGTGGTTGAGGGCGCGCCGCTGGAGCAGTGCGCGCGCTACGCCAATATCTGCGGCGGGCTGTCGGTGACACAGGTCGGCGGCGCGACCGCCGCGCCCACGCGCGCCGAGTTAGAGACGTGGCTGGCCCGGCCCGGCGACTGACGGACTGATTTGTAGGGGCGGGTTTCGAAACCCGCCCCTACCGTGCGCAGTGGAGAATCACCCCCTACTGGATGACCGGGGCCATGATCGCGTCAATGCGCGCCAATGTGTCGCCGTCGAGCGTGAGGTCAATCGCCTTGAGCGTCTCGTCAAGCTGGGCGGGCTTGGTTGCCCCGGTGATCGCGCTGCTGACGCCCGGCTGGCGCAGCGTCCAGGCCAGGGCAAGCTGGGCGCGGGTTACGCCCAGATCGCCGGCGACCGGCTTCAGCTTGCGGATCGCGGCGATGGACTCCCCCTTGTACCACTGGTCGCGCAGCCAATCAAGGCGCGCCAGGCGGCTGTCATCGGGCAGCGCGTCGTCGTACTTGCCGGTCAGCAGACCGCTGGCGAGCGGACTCCACACCACCAAGCCGATCCCGTTTTTCTCGGCGACGGGCAGCACGTCCCCCTCCACCTTGCGGCGCGAGATCATGTTGTAGAGCGGCTGCTCGACCTGCGGCTTGACCAGGTTGTGGCGCTCGCAGAGGTCCAGCGCCGCCTGAATCTGCGCGCCCGTCCATTCGCTGGTGCCCCAGTAGAGAATCTTGCCCTGGTGCACCAGGTCGTCCAGCGCCCGGACGGTTTCCTCCAGCGGAGTTTCGTCGTCCCAGCGGTGGCAGAAGAACAGGTCGAGGTAGTCGGTGCCGATGCGCTGCAGCGAGGCGTTGACGCTCTCGACCAGGTGCTTACGCGACAGGCCGCGGTCGTTCACGTCGTCGCTCATCGGCCAGAACGCTTTGCTGGAGATGACCAGGGTGTGGCGTGGGAACAGCTTGAGGATAGACCCCATCAACTTTTCCGCCTCGCCTCTGGCATAGACATCGGCGATGTCGAAGAAGTTGATGCCGCTATCATACGCTTTGACGATGATGTCGCGGGCGAGTTGGCGGTCGGTCACACTGTCACCGAAGGTCGTCCAGCCGCCCAGACTCAGCGCGCTGATCTTAAGACCGGCATTCCCCAAACGGCGGTAGTTCATGGCTCTTCCCCCTTCTGGGTGCGAACCAGGTGTTCCGTACTGTGCACAGTTGTACCACAGCCGGGGCACGGCGACCGTTAGAAGCGCGATATAACCGGCGGAGACGCGCTCACGGCGACAGACGGCGCAGCGTCTCGTAGAGCGGGCGCAGCCGCCCGTACAGCCGCTTGTAGACCTCGGCGTAGAGCGCGTTGTAGGTGGCGTGCGTGGCCGGGTCCGGCGTGAAGACGCGCTCGACGCGCGTCATGGTCTGGATCGCGGTGCTGAAGTCGGGGTGTAGCCCCAGCCCAACCGCCGCCACAATCGCCGCGCCCAGCCCGGAGGTCTCGTAGGTGTGGGGGCGGGCGGCGGGTAGCCCGAAGACATCGGCGGTGAGCTGCATGGCCGCGTCGCTCTGCGAGCCGCCGCCGGAGACGCGCAATTCGGTGATCGGCACGCCACTGCGTTTCTCGGTGCGCTCTTTGCCTTCGCGCAGGGCATAGGCCAGCCCTTCGAGGATGGCCCGGTAGAGGTGGGCGCGCGTGTGCACGTCGCTGAAGCCAATCACCGCGCCGCGTGCTTCCGGCCCCGGCACGCGCACCCCCGGCGACCAGTACGGCTGCAGGACCAGCCCCTGCGACCCCGGCGGCACCTGGGCCAGCAGCTCATCGAGCAGCGTCTCTGGCTCGACGCCGTTCTGCTCGGCGAGGATCATCTCGCGGTGGCCGAATTCTTGCTTGAACCAACTCACCATCCAGAAGCCGCGATAAATCTGTAGCTCCAGACTGTACGCCCCCGGCACGGCGGACGGATAGGGCGGGATAAGCGGGATGATCTCGATGTAGCGGCGGTGCGTCGTGTTGATCGTCGCCGTCGTGCCGTAGCTCAGGCAGCCGATGTGCGGTTCCAGGCAACCGGAGCCGATGACCTCGCACGCTTTGTCGGCGGCGGCGGCGATCAAGGGCAGTCCGGCGGGGATGCCGGTCGCTTCGGCGGCTTCGGGCGTGATCACGCCAATCTGCGCGGCGGGCGGCACCAATTCCAACAGGTGCTCTGGCCGGACGTCGAGCGCCCGCCACTTCCAGTCCCACGCGCGCGACCACGTCTGGCGCTTGTAGTCGAAGGGCAGATAACCGACCTGGCAGCCGACCGAATCGGCCAGGCGACCGGTCAGGCGGTAGGTGAGATAGCCGGAGAGCAAGACGTACTTATGCGTCTGTGCCCAGATAGCGCGCTGCTGGGTGGCGATCCAGTTGGCTTCGGCCTCGGCCTGCAGGTAGGCGACGGTCTGGCGCAGCCGCGCCGCGCGGAAGATCAGCCCCCACAGCCCGCCGACCGGGGCAATCCCTTCGGCGCGGCGCTGGTCCGGCCAGACGATGGCCGGGCGCAGCGGCTTGCCAGCGCGATCCAGGTTGATCACGGTGCCGCGCTGCGTCGTCAGGGCCACACCGCGCACCGCCTCTTTGGGCGCTTCCGCCAGCGTCCAGAGTTGCTGGCACGCCTCGCCCACTTTGTCCCAGAAGTATTCGGCATACTGCTCGGCCCAGCCGGGATGCGCCGAGAAATATGGCTCGATGGGCACGCGTGCCTTAGCTACCAAGCGCCCCTGCAAGTCAAAGAGCAGCGCGCGCACGCTCTGCGTCCCGTTGTCAATGGCGAGGATGAGGTCGTCGGTCATGGCGCGCGTGTCTCCCTGTGGCAATTGGTTGCAGTTGTCCGTGATCAGTTGCTGTACTCAGCTATCAGCGCGGAGTCATCAGCCGGGCTCTTGCAGCTTTGGCCTTTGCTGGTCGCTGATGGCTGAGCGCTGATCGCTGTGGTTGTGCCACAACTCAGGCGAGGCTGCAACCGGTTTTTTCGGTGCCAACCATCTTCGGTTATTCTATACCCGTTTCGGAACATGGACGGTGAACCAGAGGGTACGCATGGGCCTTGCAGCCGAGTACATCCTGGTATCTGTAGCTTTTGTCCTGCTGGTGAGCATCCTGGCTAGCAAAATCTCCGCTCGTCTGGGCGTCCCGGCGCTGCTGCTTTTCCTGGTGATCGGGATGCTCACCGGTTCCGAAGGCCCCGGCGGAGTCTACTTCGACGATCCCTGGCTGGCGCAGTTCTTGGGCGTGACGGCGCTGGCGTTCATCCTCTTTTCCGGCGGTCTGGAAACTGACCTGGTTGAGATTCGCCCGGTGTTGGTCATGGGAATGGTGCTGGCTACAGCGGGGGTGTTTGTCAGCGCCCTGCTGGTCGCCGGGTTCACACTGCTGGTGCTCGATTTCTCGTTGAAGGAAGCCCTGCTGCTCGGCGCTATCGTGTCCTCCACCGACGCTGCGGCGGTGTTCGCCGTGCTGCGCAGCAAGGGTGTCGGGCTGCGCGGTACTCTGCGCCCGCTGCTAGAGTTCGAGTCCGGCAGCAACGATCCGATGGCCGTGTTCCTCACCCTGGGCATGATCCGCCTGGTGCAAGACCCCACATCGTCGGTGCCGGACCTGGCGCTGATGTTCGTGCAGCAGATGTCGCTGGGCGTGATCTTCGGGATCGGCATCGGGCGCGGCATCACGTTTGTGCTCAACCGGATCGCTCTGGAGTATGACGGGCTTTATTCGGTGACTATGATGGCCCTGGTGTTGTTGACCTATGGCGCGACTACTGCCCTGGGGGGCAACGGCTTCCTGGCCGTGTACCTGGCCGGGCTGGTGGCTGGCAATCGCATCTTCATTCACAAACGCAGCCTGACAGAGTTTCACGCCGGGCTGGCCTGGTTGATGCAGATCATCATGTTTCTCACTCTCGGCTTGCTCGTCTTCCCCTCGCGGCTTGTGCCTGTGGCCCCGCAGGCCCTGTTGATCTCTGCCGCGCTGATCCTGGTCGCGCGACCGTTGGCTGTCTTTGTGACGCTGGCCTGGGTCAAAAAGATGAGTCTGAATGAGAAGGCGTTCGTTTCGTGGGTAGGGCTGCGCGGCGCCGCGCCGATTGTCCTGGCGACGTTTCCGCTGCTGGCAGGCGTCAAGGAGTCGAGCGACATCTTCAACCTGGTGTTCTTCATCGTGCTCACCTCGGTTCTGGCCCAGGGGACGACACTGCCTTACATAGCCCGGCTCTTGCGCGTTGATGCTCCGATTGTCAGCAAGCCGCCGTACCCAATCACCTTCGTGCCCACCGGGCCAATCCAGAGCGAGCTGCTGGAACTGACGATCCAGCCAGGGGCGAAGGCCGCGCACAAGCGCATTCTTGACCTCGAAGACCTGCCGGAGACCGCTCTGATCGTGTTGGTCCGGCGCGGTACCGAGTTCGTCGTACCGCGTGGGGCCACCATGCTCGAAGAAGGCGACAGCCTGCTGGTCCTGGCCGAACCTGCTGACCTGAGCAGACTCCAGGCGTTAGTGAGCGCCGCTTCCGGGTAGCGTCCGCTTGCCAAACAGCCAGGTCGGATGGGGGCTTGCTGGCAGACTCACCAGCCCCGCGGAGGCTCCGCAACGCCGTGCCAGCACCCGGTATCGCCCCTGCCCGATAACAACCATCCCGGATTGCTAAACGCCGCCCGGTACGGTACTATCCCGCCCGTCATGGGCGTATTGGTAGCTGTGGAATGTAAGCTGGGGGGACGAGGAGTGTCGGTAGATGGCGAGCACGCCGCGTAACCCCATCCCCGATCGCGGACGCCGCGTCCTGAGCGGCGCCATGCTGAGCGGGGCGCTTGTCCTGGTGGCGCTGGCCGGAGCGATGATCTTCTGGCCGCGCGACTCGCGCGACGCTGTGCCCGCCCCGCCCGCTCAGACAGTGCCCCCGCCGCTGGGCATCGCCGCAGTGGACTATCCCACACCGATCCCCACCCTGCCGCCGACGCCCACGCTGCCACCTGTGGACTGGGTGCGCCCCACCGCCGACCCAGGGGCCATTGTCGCCGCGCTCGATGTACCGGTGGGGAGCGCGCTGGCCGAAGGTGCCATCACCCGCGAGATTAACCCGCTGACCATCATCCCCGAACGCTCGCGCAGCACCGTGATCACCTACACGGTGAAGAGGAACGACAACCTGCGCAGCATCGCCGAGCGGTTCGGGCTGTCCGAGAACACGATCATCTGGTCAAACGACCGCTTCTATGTCAACGCCATGCGCATCGGGCTGGAACTGAACATCCTGCCCGTTGACGGCGTCTATCACCACGTCCAGCAGCCGCAGTCCATCGCCGACATCGCTGCCGAATACGAGGTAGACCCTTACGCGATCATCGACTCCGAGTACAACACACTGTTTGGCGCTGTGCCGCATACGATTTTGCCGGAGGGCCTGTGGGTCGTCGTGCCCGGCGGCACTGGCTCCACCGAGCCGATCTACTGGGACCCCGGCATTGTCATGACCAAGACGACGACCGACGGCAGCAATCCGGTGGGCACGGGTGTGAGCGCCGGGAGCGACGTGGCCGCCTTCGCTGTCGGCGACCCCGGCTCTTGCGGCAAGCAGGTCGTATCCGGCGGCTCCCCGCCGATCGGTGCGCCGATCTGGGCGCGTTACAAGATCACGCAGGACTTCTCGTGGAACCACGGCGGGATTGACCTGGCCGTGCCGCCCGGCACGCCCGTTTACGCGGCGGGCGGGGGCACAGTCATCTTCAGCGGGTGGAGCACGTGGGGCTACGGCTACACGGTCGTCATCGCGCACGGCGGCACGCTGAGCGTCTACGGTCACCTCAACGGGGCGTTCGTGGGCTGCGGGCAGGTCGTCACGGCGGGGCAGAACATCGCCGTCACCGGCAGCAGCGGGCGGTCGAGCGGCCCGCACCTGCACTTCGAGATTCGCGGCTCCGGCGGCGCGCCGGTCAATCCCTGGAACTACCAGAGCTTCTAGCGATCAGCCCACAGCTATCAGCAGCCCCCTGCCGCCTCAGTGACGACGATATAGCCCTGGATAGTCTCGGCGACCATCTGCTCGCCAATCGTCGCTGTGACGTTGACGTAGATCGTGTGCAGGCCGGGTGGCAGGCCAGCCGTGTCCGCGTAGACCTGCACGCGGTCGCCGTTGGTCACGCGCGGCGGATAGACTTCGAGCACCGGGCCGTCCGGCGGGCTGACTCCTTCCACCTCGGCGCTGAACGAGCCGGGATAGCCGCTGTTGATCACCTCGAACTCCCCGACCAGCACTGAGCCGGGGCAGTACAGGCTCGTCTCGACGGTCATATCGCGCGCGTAGATGGTCAGGCGCGGCAGGTAGTCGCTGGTGCGGCGGGGCATGGTCGCCACGCGCTGGAAGACGGGCAGCGGCGATCCGTCGGCGCGCAGCAGGCCGAACCAGCGCATGTGGCTGCACAGCGGGGTGATGTCCGGCGGGTAGAGCGCCCAGTTGAGGTTCCATAGGAACATCGGCCCGGCCCAGGGCCAGTAGCGGTCGGCCCAGTCGAAGGCGCGTACCGTATAGTCGGCCTGTGTCTGGGCGGAGACGCGCAGCCAGGCGAATCCGGCGAAGTTCGGGTCGCTGTCGGAGCAGGTCACGCCGTCCTCCGCCGGGTCGCGCAGCCAGCCGAACTCGGTCATCCAGATTTGCTTGTCGTAGATGCCGCGCTCCTCAAACAGCGCGCGGATCAGCTCGACGCGGCGGAAGGTGAGCGTGTTGTAGCTCGGCTCGGCTTCCGGCGGCTGGTTGTAGCCGTAGGGGTGGTAGCCGAAGGCGTCGAACCACTGCGCCGCGCCGTTGTCGAGCATTTCCTCGGCGTAGTCAATGTCGCTGATCGCGCCCCGGTCGCCGGTGGTGATGGTGGGGGCCAGCCCGCCCGACACGACGATGATCTGCGGCGCGACAGCCTTGATCTGCGTGTAGGCCACGCGCAGCATCTGCGTGTATTCCCAGGCGTTGGGGCCGTGCGGCCATTCCAGGGCCAGGTTCGGCTCGTTGTGCACCTCGATGGCGTCTACGCCCAGGGCGGCCAGTTCCGCCACGCGCTGGCGCACGCTGGTGCGGAAGGCCTCCCAGTTGGACGGCCAGGGCAGGTCCATGCGGAACAGGACGCGCTTGTTGCTGAAGGCGGCAACCTGCCCCACTTCGTAGACCTTGACCCAGTCCATGCGCAGTTGATCCACCAGGGCGGGGTTGGCGCTGGTGTGCGGGCCGATGTGAATGCCATAGCCGAGGTGCGGCGGCGGCAGGGCGGTGCGGCTTTGCGCGGCGGCGGGCAGCGCGGCGCTCAGGGCGCAGGCGATCAGCAGGGCGTGAATCAGCAATGGGCGTCGCATGGGGGCCATTATAGTACACAACTGGTTGGCGGCAATGGCCGGAGCGAGACCCACGTAACCCAACGGGCATGGTCGTCGCAATGGAAGGCCACGCCCGTAGTCATGTCTGAGCGATCTCCGACCCGACAACCTGGCCGCTGTGTTCACTCCATGGAGTTCACGAAGGCGACGGCCCGATCGGTGTGATCGGTGAAAATGCCATCCACGCCGGCGCCGACGAAGGCCGCCTCCAACAACTGGTCGAAGCTCTGGGCGTTCCGGGGCAGGGAGTCCGCGCGCCACGTGTAAGGGTGGACGGCCAGGGCAGATTCATGTGGAACAGGATGCGCTTGTTGCTGAAGGTCGCAACAACTTCACTTCGTAGACCCCGACCCAGTCCATACACAACCTAGCAGGACGGAATGGGCGTTGTTGTGCAGGCCGATGTGATGCCCTAGCCGAGATGCGGTTTTGCGCAGATCCCTTATTGAGATGACTCCAATGATAGTCGTTACAGCAGATTGATGGTTAAGTAGAAGCGCATGGGGCACCTATGGAAACGCGCCAAAACAGCAATCGGACAAAACATCACTTAAACTCGGGGATATCAGAGGGTAGCCCGACGCGCATGAAGAAACGCGCGAAACTTTGTGAAAGGTGTTCCTTATAAGGGGGTAACAATCTGAGGCGGTGCCCTTGTTTTCTTGCCAGTCTTCGGGTTAGCTCAATGGGTAAGCAAAACGGTATGGCGAAATCTACCACCATAAACCCGTACGGGTGTCCCTCGAGAAGACACCGATTTAGTAAATGGTAACGAAGAATACGCCCCTGCCTAAGAGCATTTCGTCTTTCTTTGCTCGAGAATTCGGGCCTTTCTTCAAGCCAGTACAAGGGACAAAGCGTAACAAAATCGAGCTTTCCAGGCTGCTGTAGGTCACAGGTTTGACTGACTATGATAGCATCCACAGAATGGATGGGGATTTGTTGGATCTCTGTTTCTTCGTCTTGAGGCCACGGGAAATCCGTAGGAAGCTCTACCAGGGGAACGTTGAAGAAGACATCCCCTTGTTCCAACACCTCTCCCTGGGTCAATGCGTACCACGAACTCTCACTGGCCATCGCATCAATCCAACTCGTATTCCTCAATATCAAGATTTGGGGGTTGGTACCGGCCCATGTAACGCATACGCGCGGCGATTCTGACAGTCTTCTTGGGTCGGAATGGAACATAGAAATCTTCTTCCCACTCCAGTTCCGCCATTCTGCTAGGGCTTAACCAAGAAGTTGACGACGCTTGTGAAGACGGTGTTGAGAACGAAGTCTTGATCCAGGTTGAGGAGTTATTCACTTCCCACAACAAGTCTCTAGCAGACAGGGGCAGGGCTAGGCCAGCGGGTGCCGCAGGTGAGCGTGTTTTGCTGAGCGATTCCGTAGAGAATCGGTAGTTAACAGTAAGGCCAGGGTCAAGATCGGTTGCGATCATTCCTCACCTCCTTGATATTTGCTCAACAGTCTGCCCTCAACCACACTGAGGAACCAGTCTTCAATGATTGTGTGAGCCTCGTCTAGCCAACCAATTATCAGAGTGAAGTTTTCTCGGTTACTCGTAGGCACTTGAGCGCCTGTTGATTCTACAACTTGCTCCCAGATAACAGTCCTGTTCCCCTGAGGGTCTTTCCCCGTTGAGAACCTGAGAATCCCTGTGCCTGACGGTTTGCTTAATTCGTATTGGGCTGACCAACTGACCTGCCTGACTCTTCGGCGTAATTCTTGAAATCGCTTCTCAACAGGGGTTTGAAATTCCGTATTCAGATATGTCCGCAAGAATGAGATGAGATCATTCTTCTCGTAATCGAAAGGCTCAGCATTAATATATCGTAGCACTAAACTGGAAAATAGAATCTCATCTCCATCATAGGCACTTACCAAAGCAGGGAACAGCTTCCTGGCGTGACTCAGGAAAGACTCCCAATCATAGGGTTCGGTAAAATTCAATGTGGCTACTCCAGGGCCAATTTGCACAAGAGGCCATTTATCTTGTGCCACCCGATATCTGTATTTTGCCAGGTGGGCTGTTAACTCATCAGGGACTTGGAGGGTAGGTAGTGGTTCGATAAACGGAAACTCTGATTTCACTTGCTCGTAGAAGCGCACGTGAGCAACACTAAATCCAGGATCCCTGAATACGCCAGGGGCGATTTCATCGAGCTCCCATTTGACCTCAAGCAGAGCCTCGACCAATGGGGGGGATTGTAGTTTTCCTAGCTCAGTCATCTTAATCTCTCGATTCAGGGATGCTTCCCAAAGAATACAACACTCCTGCACCGGACTGCAACCGCTTACAGTCACTCCAGGCCACTCTTCCGCGTACTGCCCGGCGCATATGCGCTATGCTAAACGGGCGGCTTACCGCTTGGCAACACATCCCGCCACCCTCACGACCGGGGGCGCAGCGTCACCGCGCGCTGCACGGGCACGCCGGGGAACAGGGCGTCGGCCTCGTCCGGCAGGTAGCGGCGCACCATGTCCATCGTCAGGGCGTTGGCCGCGCAGACCTCGCCGTATAGCTCGGCGCTGCGGCGCGGCGTGCGGACCTGCGTCTGCGGATCGCAGGCGAACAGCCCGAAGCGAAAGCGCGGGTCGTACCCCTCTGTCCACTCGAAGTTATCGGCCAGCGTCCAATGGAAATAACCCTTAACCGGGAAGTTGTAGTTGAGCGCGTCCCACACGCTGCGCAGCCCGCGCACGAGGACCAGCGGGCGCAGCGCGTCGTCGGCATCGGGGACGCCGTGCTCGGTGACGTAGATCGGCTTGCCCGTCCGCTCGGCCAGCCAGCGAATCTGCTCGAACACCCCCTCCGGCCAGATTTCGCCAGTGCCCGCCGGCCCCAGCAGCCCGTGCCGGGGCCGCGTCTGCTCGATGAACGCCTGGCGCGGCCTGAGCAGGTTGAAGCCGGCCACGAAGCGGTAATAGGTGTTCAGGCCGATCCAGTCGAGCGTGCCGCGCGCTTCAGGGACGGCGACCGTCCGGCGCAGGAAGCGTAGCTCGCCGGTCAGCAGGGCCTCGACAAGGGCGCGGTTGAACACATGGCGGAGCAGGTTGCGGGCCGGCCCGTGCAACCAGGAGGGGCGGCGCGCCAGCAGGCTGAGTTGGTGCTTGGCCAGGCCGATCTGTGCGTCGGGCTGGACTTCTTTGATGGCGGCGTAGGCGGCGGCGTGCCCGCGCAGCAACCCCTCAGCGACGCGCAGCGCGCGGCCCAGGCTGCCCTCGCCGGGCCGGAAGCGCCCCAGCAGATAGCCCTGCATGGCGTAGACCATCGGCTCGTTGACCGTGCACCACATGGTCACGCCCCCACCCAGTTCCTCGGCGACAATCTGCGCGAAGCGGGCGAAGCGGTGCGCCGTGTCCGGGTTGAGCCAGCCGCCCTGCCCGGCGATCCACAGCGGATCGGTGAAGTGATGCAGCGTGAGCAGCGGCTCCATGTGCCGGGCGCGCAGCGCGGCGATCATGTCCGCGTAGTGGGCAATGGCTTCTGCGTTGAACTTGCCGCGCTCCGGCTCGATGCGGCTCCATTCGACGGAGAAGCGATGCGCGTTGTGGCCCAGGGCGGCGGCGCGGTCGAAGTCCTCCGCATAGCGCCCGCCCCACCAGTCGCAGGCCAGGCCCGCCCGCTGGTTCTGGTGGATGCGGCCCGGCATCTGCTCCCAGGCGGCCCAGGTGTTGGGGGGGCTGCCGCCCTCGACCTGGTGGGCGGCGGTCGCCGCGCCCCACAGGAAGCCAGCCGGGAAGGTGAGGGTGAAGTTAACCATTGGGAGTTGTTAGTTGTTGGTTGTTGGTGATCGGTTGTCAGTTGTCGGCTTTCAGTCTTCAGTTGTCGGTTGTCGGCGATCAGGCGTCGGTTATTGGTGGTGAATTTGCTCGGACGGTTCCCTTTGCGCTGACCACTAAGAACCGACAACCGATCACTGACTACTGCCCCACATATACCACATCCGCGTAGACCTGGCGCACGCCGGTGTCCACGTAACCGAGCGCCTCGGCGATACGCCGCGACGGGCCGTTACCGTCCTCGACCAGGTAAAGCGGGATGCGCCCGCTCTGCAATACTGCCTGCGTCACCCCCGCCGCCACGCTGGTGCCCAGCCCGCGCTCGCGCAGCGCCGGATCGGTGTGCACGAAAATCTCGGCGAAGGCGGGACTTTGCCAGTTGACCCCGGCCACGGCCTGCGCGCCGCCGGACTCGATCACGCAGCGCGGGGTGCCGTCGTGGGCCGTCTCGCGCCGGGCCAGCACATTGATCACCGGCTGGAAACGGCGCGAGTCCAGGCACAGGATGTGCAGGATGCGGTGGCTGTCCATGCGCAGCACGTCGCTCACCAACGGAAGCTGGTTGACCCGCGCGAACAGGATGTACGGGCGGCCCGGCTTCAGCGCCTGGCCCAGCAGCCCGTCGGCGCAGTCCGCGTCGGCGCATTGCAACGTCAGCAGCGGGCGGAACAGATCAATTCCGGTCTGGCACACGGCCACGAAGCCGGTCATACGCCCCTTGTCATCTGTGTGCGTGAACAACGCGGAGCGGGCGGGATCGTGGAACAGCGCGTAATAGGCGGTCGGGGCGTCCGCCGGGCTGGAATCATCGAGCAGACGGCGCACCTGCGTGCGCTGCGCGTGAATGGACACTGCCCTATCCGCCGGGGCACTCACGGGTACAGCCGGTTGAGCATCCGCGCGTAGGGGATCGTCTCGCGGATGTGGGGCAACCCGCACACCCAGGCGACGGTGCGCTCAACGCCCAGCCCGAAGCCGGCGTGCGGCACGCTGCCATAGCGACGCAGGTCGAGATACCAGGCGTAGTTCTCCGGCGAGATGCCGATCTCGTCAATGCGCGCTCTGAGCAGCTCTGCGTCATAGATGCGCTCGCTGCCGCCGGTGATCTCGCCGTACCCTTCGGGGGCCAGCAGGTCTACGCTGCGGCAGACCTCCGGACGCCCTGCCACCGGCTGCATGTAGAAGGCTTTGACCGCCGTCGGGTAGTGGTAGACGAACACGGGCCGGTCGAACATCTCGGCGATGGCCGTCTCGTGCGGCGCGCCGAAGTCGTCGCCCCAGGTGATAGCCAGCTCTGCCTTGCGCTCCGGGTCGTCCACAGTCGCGGCCAGGGCTTGCAGGCGCTCGACCGCCTCGTCGTAGCTGATGCGCGGGAAGGGCGGGGTGATCGCCTCCAGGCGGCTCACGTCGCGCTCCAGGATGTCCAGTTCCGTGCGGTGCTTGCCCAGCACCGCGCCCACGATGGCGCTGACGAACTCCTCCTCCATAGCCATCAGGTCTTCCAGGGAGAAGAAGGCCATCTCTGGCTCGACCATCCAGAACTCCATCAGATGGCGGCGCGTCTTGGACTTCTCGGCGCGAAACGTCGGGCCGAAGCAGTAGACCTTGCCGAAGGAGGCGATGTTGGCCTCGTTGTAAAGCTGGCCGGTCTGGGCCAGGTAGGCGGGCGTGCCGTAGTAGTCAATGGCGAAGAGGGTCGTGGTGTTCTCGCCAGCAGCAGGAGTCAGGATGGGCGTGTCCACCAGGATGTAGCCGTGATCGTCCAGCCAGGTGCGGATCGTGCTGATGATCGTCGCCCGCACGCGCAGGATCGCCCACTGGCGCAGCGAGCGCACCCATAGATGGCGGTTGTCCATCAGGAACTCGACGCCGTGCTCTTTGGGCTGGATCGGGTATTCATCGGCCATCTGGATCAGCGCCAGGTGGGTGATGCCCACCTCGAACTTGCCGGGGTAGCCCGGCGCGCGCTCGTCGGTGCGGACGACGCCGGTGACCTCGATAGAGGACTCCTGGGTTAGCTCAGCCGCGAGGGCGAACATCTCAGCGTCCAGTTCCTTCTTGAAGGCCACGCACTGGACGATGCCCGTGCCATCGCGCACGAGCAGGAATTGCAGGCGGCCCTTGTCGGTGCGGTTGTACAGCCAGCCGCGAAGGGTCACCTCCTGGCCGTCGTACTGGGCAATGTCGCCAATCTGGATGAGCGTCGCCACGAATCACATCCTCGCTTGTATGCTATAATCCCATTAAGGAGCGCAGTTGACCGAACTGCGCCCGGCTGACCGACCGTATTCTAGCGCCGGGGCGGGGCGGGGTCAAACGGTGCGGTCGCTCGAATGCCAGACTTCCGAAGTCTCCGCAGACTTCGGAAGTCTAGTGCGGCAGGAGACCCCCTCGAGGGGGCAAGCCGAGCGCAGCGAGGCTGGGGGTGAGGCTAAGCCAGAGCGCGGCAGCACAAGGCCTCGACCTGACAGGTTGTTCGTGGACCCGCACGGCTGTCAAGCGCGCTTTGGGCCTTGAGTACCTTTATTTTGCCATTGATTTTCATTAAAATAGGTATAGGGTGTTCAGTGGTTCGCGCGCTGTGCACAGGTGGGGCAAGGCCCCCCAAGGAGGTTACTGTCATGCCAGGAGCCGCGCCATCCTTTGTGGAGATGGAACTGCGGTCTTTTGATACGCGCCGCCACTGGTCGGCATCGTCGCAGGCTTACGCGCCCGCCGATGTGCTGCTGGGCTACCTGGCCGACGGCTGGCAGCTTAGCCCGGTCGTGGGCCTGGAAGAGCACTGGCACTCCGGGGCACGACGGGTTGATGTATTCCATTTTGAGCTGACCAAAGAGGATCAGGTGCAGGTGTTGCCGGTGCAGAGCAACCCGATCGTGCGCCGGCTGATGCACGACCGCAAGCTGCG
>DYGW01000320.1 GCA_020724485.1 Thermoflexus sp.
GCGTGAGGTCGCGGGGGCGAAAGATGCGTTCCTCGAAGCCTTCGGACTCGTCGCGCCCGATGCGCACGATGCGCACCCGCTCAATTGGCAGGCTGGGGTCTAGCTCGCGGATGAGCTGGAGATAGGCTGCCTGCTGAATGACGTGCTCGTCGAAAATGCCGCTGCCGGATTTGAAATCTGCAAGGGTGACCTCGGTATCGATGTTGCCGACGAAATCCGGGGTGCCACCGTAGCGCCACCGCTCGGAGACGAGGGGCTGCTCAATCCAGAGCGGGGCAAAGCGTTTCGGCCTCGCCCAGTCCTCGAACTTCCCGAAGGCACGCCGCGCCTTCTCCACTTGCTCGGGGGTGAACGTCGAGAGGTCTGGCTCTTGCCCGGTAAAGCGGCACATCACCAAGAGATGCACGAGCGTCCCGACCTCCGCCGCTTGGCTCCGGTGCTTGCGGTAGTCGATGCCCGCGCCTCCAAGCTTCCAGGCCCAATGGATAAGGGCTGGCCGCGCTAGTAGGTCAACCACCCCGGTCGTCCCCGGGACGATGCTGCCATCCTCGGTCCTGTAGGTCGTGTGCGTCTGGACGCGGCGGAACTCGGTCATGGCCATGCCCAGCACTCCACGGTTTCCCCGAATGCCTCGGCCCACTGGTGCTCCAGGGTGTAACCCCGCCGTCGTAGCCAGGCCTCGAAGCGGGCGTTGACGACGTTGGGGAACACCAGGCGGAGCCCGCGTTGCTCCGCGTATCGCTCCAGCGCTGCTACGCAGCGGGTTCCCCACCCTCGACCGACATGCTGCGCCTCCGTTGCGATGACGGGGCACAGCAAGTCCGTACCGCGAACGGCAAGATAGCCCCGCACCGGGCCGAACGCGAAATCAAAGCCTTCGGGCACCCCAACGATGCAGGTGGGGCGCAGCCGCAGCACCGTCGCTCTAGCATCCATGGTTTGGGTGCGCGCCATCACCATCCACCCCCAAGCACCGCTCCAGCCAACGTCGGGCCGTCGGATCGTTGTCGGGGGCTCGCCAGCGCGGACTGTGGCAAATCGCTCGCACTTCAGCGCGGCATTCCTCGTACGCCCGAAGGTAGCCCCGCAGGTACGCAAGCCGCAGCCGGTTTTGCTCGGTCTTGGCGTCTCGAATCGCCGCAATGGTGTCGCGGATGCGCGCTTTCCACGCGTCCTTTGTACGGATGAGGTCACGCCGGGCGGCGAACCACTTGAATCCCCCGCGTCGTAGCAACACGTGCAGCGAAGCATCCGCCGGGACGCCTAACGCTTCCAGGTCTCGGGCGATGAGGCTCGGGCGGTTCTGCGCCTCGTTCCAGATGGTCTGCGGGTTCATCTCAAGCACCGCTCCAGCGCGTCCCGAATGGCATCGTCGTCCCAGCGGGCGTATCGCAGCAGCGCGATGGCCGTCCGCAAGGCGAGCTGCGCCTTGTCCACCAGCCGCTCGTGGTAGAGGTCGCGGGGAGAGCACAGCATCTCGACGACGCGCTGGCGGTACTCAGGCGTCTCCACGGGACACCCCCGCCGCATGCGCCTCGGCGTCGATCTGCTCCGACACCAGCCACTCGGCGACTTGCCGCTCCCGTCGGGTCAGCAGCCGCTTGGCGGCCGCTAGCGCTTCCGCCTGGGTGCGCCCGTCCGCGGAGACGCGGATGGTGATGCCGTCCACCGTGCCGGTCAGCGTGACGATGGGCATGAATATCGCGCCCTCTCCTCGTCCAGGAAGCGTCGGATTGCGCAGCCCTCGGCCCCGGCAACATCTCGGCGGCGGGGCCGGATTTGAACCGGTCGGCCGCGCAACTGCCTGTCTGCGCGCTGGGTTCACCCCCGACGGCCCCGGGGTAACGCCTCTGTCCGGCACGCAGTATCTGGCGTTTCCGCGCCGCCCGCCGCCTGTGCCCCTGGGTGGAATCGAACCACCGGCCTCCCGGGCTTCAGCCGGGCGCTCTACCGTCTGAGCTACCAGGGCAAATCTTGGCGGCGGGGCCGCTGCCCTTTAAAGCACGGCGCGTCCGGCACAAAAGCCGGTGGGCTGCTGCCTCGACTCGCACACCCGCCGCCAAGCCTCTGTCTATCCCGGCCCCGCCACGGCCAGGGCCGGGCCTGGGTGTCGCTCGCGCTGAGCCGGTCGCGTCCTCAGGAGCAGCTCCGCGCTGGCTGCGCAGCGTGTCGGGCGAGGGCCGTGGCCAGGCCCGACAGTTCCCATCCCTCGGCGACCCTATGGGGTGGGGGCTGCGGGGCGCTGACCCCCGCCGGCAGCCTGG
>DYGW01000321.1 GCA_020724485.1 Thermoflexus sp.
GACGCGTCCAGCACTACATAGCCGTTCCGGATCACCAGAAGGTTGTGGAATTTCGTACCAGCTGCCTCAAGCCACTCCACCATTTTGACCAACTTCTCCGAGTCCATCCCCTGCTCTTCGGGTGTAGACGTGCGCCAGCCCTCGGTGGGCCAGTAGTCGGGTGCGCTGCCTTCCTGCGCGCCGGCGAATGGGGCGATCGCCAGCGCCGAGACAGTCAGCGCGGCGAGCAGCAACGCGTACAGCATACGCTTGGCGTACATGACGCACTCTCCTCACAAGGACTCAAACTGCTGACGGGGAATGGGGCGGGTGATCACTCGTCCCGGCGGACGATTCCCCTGGAGTCCACGCCGTTCGCGGTGTGGGCAGAAGGGGGGAGGGGAAAAAGGAAGCGCGGATGCTCCGGCCAGCCAGGGGAGCACCGCGTGAACTGAGCGCGACGAGGCTCCTCGCTCAAGCAAATAAAAGCCGAAAACGGTCCCTCGGGGTTGGCTCAGGACGCGCTTTCGGCAGGCGGAGTGGAACGGCAACGCTTGCTGCCGCTGCGATGGCTCAGCGTTCTAAAGTCTATTATAGGCCCGTTTCCCATTGCTGTATACAGGGTCGCTGTTACAGACGTATTTTGCGCGATGGGCTGCGCTGACCGTTGACAATTCCCGCCGTCATCACGTATACTTCTGCCTGGTATCGTCCGCGCACGAGTCTGGTGGAAAGGAGGCCGCCCGGTGAACGCAGCATTTGCCATACCACGCAGTTCGACTTCCGAGCGTGCCGCCAGTCTCGGCGCCGGGCGCAAGCGCTGAGCGCATCTCGCCGCCTGGCGAGATGACGAGACCAATCGCCGTGGGAGTCGAAGAGACGCACCACGGCGTTTTTGTTAGGCAGTCTGGTGGCGAGTCCGGGGCCGTCAGTGGCAAACGTCCCACCACCAGTCACCAACAACCAGTAACCAGATAACCTATACACGACTGGAACACACGATGAACGAGAAATCGGCGCAGACTCTTGAGCTGCCGAAAATACTGGAGCGGCTGGCGCGTCACACGGCGTTCTCGGCCAGCCGCGAGCTGGCCCTCGCCCTGGCGCCGACTCCCTACCTGGACGAGGCCCAGGAGCGCCAGCAGGAGACCAGCGAAGCCCGCCTGCTGCTGGCCAGCCATGACCACATCACCGTCGGCGGGGCGCGCGACGTGCGGCCCGACGCCCTGGCCGCCGAGCGCGGCGTGCTGTTGGAGCCGCAGACCCTGCTCGACATCCGCGCCACGCTGCGCCAGGCGACCACCCTGCACCGCTTCATCGGGCGGCTGGGGAGCCAGTTCCCGCGCCTGGCTGAGGTCGCCGACCGGCTGGAGGAATGCACCGCGCTCCAGCACGAGATCGGGCGCGTGCTTGACGAAACGGGCGAGATCATGGACTCGGCCAGCCCCAAGCTGGCCGCCGTGCGCCGCGAGATGCGCATCGCCTTCGACCGGCTGCAGGACAAGCTGCACAACATCATTAACAACACCAACAACGCGACCTACCTGCAGGAAAAGCTGATCACGCAGCGGCACGGGCGCTACGTCATCCCGCTCAAGGTGGAGTTCAAGGGACGCATCCCCGGCATCGTCCACGACCAGAGCAGCAGCGGCGCGACGTTGTTCATCGAGCCGCTCTCCACCGTCGAGCTAAACAACGCCTGGCGCGAGCTTCAGCTTGAGGAGGAGAACGAGATCCGCCGCATCCTGCGCGAGCTGAGCGACCTGGTCGGCCACGAGGCGCGCTACATCGTCCGCACCGTCGAGACGCTGGCCCTGCTCGACCTGGCCTTCGCCAAGGCCAAGTACGCCGAGGCCATCGAGGCGGCAGCGCCGGAACTGGTTGGCTTCCGCGATGCGCCGCACCCGCACCCCGGCAGCACGATCCACCTGCTGCGCGCGCGCCACCCGCTGCTGGACCCCAAAACCGTCGTCGCCATTGACCTGGAGATGGACGAGGAGACCTACGTGCTCGTCATCACCGGGCCGAACACCGGCGGCAAGACCGTCGCCCTCAAGACGGTCGGGCTGCTGGCGCTGATGGCTCAGTGCGGGCTGCACCTGCCCGTCGCGCCAGGGTCGCGCCTGACCGTCTTCCGCGACATCTTCGCCGACATCGGCGACGAGCAGAGCATCGAGCAGTCGCTCTCGACTTTCTCCTCGCATATGACGACCATCATCGGCATCCTGGAGGGGGCCGACCACGAGTCGCTGGTCATCCTCGACGAGCTGGGCGCGGGCAC
>DYGW01000062.1 GCA_020724485.1 Thermoflexus sp.
CAGCGCCCAAGTGCCCAGCCCTAACAGGTTGTTCGTGGACCCCTTCCCCTCCCCGCATTGACGGCACGTGCGGCCTGGGGCACAATCTGGACAATAGGCGGCGAGGCTGGCGCGCTGCCTGGCGATTCCAGTCCGCTGGCGGGCACAAGGAGCGCGGTGATGAACCCTGACGGGCCGGTACTGGTGATTGGGGCGGCTGGCATTGACATCAAGGGGCGTCCCAGGGAGGCCCTGCGGATGGGCATGTCGAACGCGGGCGTCGTGCGCAACAGCGTGGGCGGCGTGGCGCGCAACATCGCCGAGAACCTGGCGCGGCTGGAAGTGCCCACGATTCTGCTCTCGGCGGTGGGGCAAGACCCGTCCGGGGACTTCCTCCTGGAGTACACGGGGGCGGCTGGCGTGGATACGAGCCACGTCCTGCGCCTACCCCAGACGAGCACCGGTGGCTATGCGGCCATCTTCGATGCGGCAGGCCAGCTTGTCGTCGCCATCAGCGAATACGACATCGTCAGCCAGATCACGCCAGGCTACGTGCAACGCTGCCGCGCTCTGTTCGCCGAGGCCGCGCTGGTGGCGCTGGACGCCAACCTCAGCCCCAAGACGCTGGAATCGGTCTTCCGCTGGGCCAAACGCTACGCTGTGCCAGTCTGCGCCGACCCGACCTCACCGGCCCTGGCGACCAAGCTCATCCCCTACCTGCCCGATCTGATGATGGTCGCCCCGGACGCGAGCGAGGCAGCGGTACTGTGCGGCGCGGCGGAACCGCCGGCGACCAGCGCAGCCGCGATTGAGACGGCCCAATGCCTGGTCAGCATGGGCGTGGATATCGCGGTGGTCACCATGGCCGAGCAAGGGCTGGCTTACGCCGACGGGAGCAGCGCGGGCCACATCGCCGCGCTGCTCCCGCAGGTAGTGGACACGACCGGCAGCGGCGATGCGGTCACGGCGGCGGTCATCTTTGGGCTGTTGCACGAGATGCCCATTGACGAAGCGGTACGCCTGGGCGTGTCAGCAGCGGCGCTGACGCTGCGCACGCGCCATACCGTCGCCCCCGACCTCAGCCTGGATCGGCTCTACGACGAGCTGATCATCTGATGGACCAAACCATGCCAACGTCCGCTCAATCCGCCCCTCTTGACCCGCAAACGCTCGCCCTGCGCCGCAAGCAGTACGCGCAGATCGCCGGATTGCTGGAAGACCTCTACGGCTACCCGACCTGGCGGCAACACCTGCCACCGGTTGATGAGCTGGTCAGCACGATTCTGAGCCAGAGCACGACCGACTCCAACCGGGACATGGCCTTCGGCGCGCTCAAGGCGCGCTTTCCGTCCTGGGAAGCGACGCGCGACGCGCCCGTTGAGGAGGTTATCGAGACCATTCGCTCGGCGGGGCTGGCTAATCAGAAAGGGCCGCGCATCCAGGAGGCGCTGCACAACCTCACTCGCGAGCGTGGCACGCTCTCGCTTGATTTCCTGGCCGATCTGGATGTCGAGGCGGGCAAAGCCTGGCTGACCCGGCTCAACGGCATCGGGCCGAAGACGGCGGCGATCATCCTGCTGTTCGCCTTCAACAAGCCCGCCTTTCCTGTGGACACGCACATTCACCGCGTGACTGGGCGGCTGGGCTTGATCGGGCCGAAGACCAGCGCCGCGCGTGCCCATGTTGAGCTAGAGGCGATCATCCCGCCGAAGGACTACTACGCCAGCCATCTGAATATCATCCGGCACGGGCGCGAAGTGTGCCAGGCGCGGCGGCCCCGCTGCGAGGACTGTCCCCTGACCGCGTACTGCGACTATTTCCAGCGCGTCCGCTCTGGCAGAAGGTGAGGCTGACCTACACGCAAAGTCACCGCTCAGGCATTGCGCGCTCGTTGGCCGCGCGAGGACTTTGACCAGACGGATCGCTCGTGCTACACTTCACGGCAGGGGCATCCTACGGGGCAGTGGCGGAACGGTAGACGCCGCGGACTTAAAATCCGCTGAGGGTGACCTCGTGTGAGTTCGAATCTCACCTGCCCTACCTGCGACAGCCGGAACATTCCTTCTTGAGCGCCGCCTGAGGCGCTCTTTCGGTTGGCATCATGCCACTGATCATCTCATCCCTTTGACGCGCTGTCGCGTTCCATGTTAAAGTGACAGTGACAGCGGACGCCGGCCTGTTGACTCCTCTGGCGAATACGCCGGACAAGCCGGGTCATTATCTCGACGGGCATTATCACAAGGCACGCACTCGCTCATGCCAGCCCGACATCGCTCTCGTGCAGTCATGCACAGGGAGGGGGCCGGGCTGGACCGCCATTTATCCCATCATCTGGGCGGAAGCGAGCAAGCGGCCAGGGAGACATCTTCATGAGTCTAGATTTCTTCTTGCGCCTGGTGGGCATGATGGTGTTCACCTTGCTCGGCGCGCTCCTCGGCATTGATCTCTCTGACGCGCTGAACCTCCCCCCCGAAGCGAGCGGGCTGACCTTCTCGCTGATGGGCGCGCTAGCGGGCTTGATCATCACCCCCTGGATTACGACGTATCCGGCGCGCGCGGCTCGCCGCGCGATCCTCAAGATGCCCCCTGAGAAGTTGGTCAGTTCACTAGTAGGGCTGGTCTTGGGCATGGCGGTGGCAGCGATGTTCGCCTGGCCGCTCTCGCTGCTGCCAGACCCGTTCGGGCAGTTCTTACCATCCGTCGTCGCTCTGGCCAGCGTGTACGTCAGCATCACGGTTTTCTCCCTGCGCGCCCAGGATGTATTCGCGCTGTTTGGCGGGCTGTTGCGCGCCAGCCCCGGCGCGCTGCGTATGCTGCCCGGTGGGGCAACCGGTGAAGTGTTGCTCGATACGAGCGTGATCATTGATGGGCGAATCCTGGACATCAGCCAGACAGGATTTATCCAGGGCGCGCTGCTGGTGCCGCGCTTTGTGCTCAACGAACTACAGCACGTGGCCGACTCGCCGGAGATGCTGCGTCGCAACCGGGGCAAGCGCGGCCTGGAGGTATTGAGCGAGCTTCAGCAGCGCAGCCGCACGCCCGTGCGCATCATTGACGACGATATTCCGGGCACGGACGAGGTGGACGAGAAGCTGGTGCTGCTGGCCAAGCAGCGCAACGTCCCGGTGATGACCAATGACTTCAACCTGAACCGCGTGGCCGAGTTGCAGGGCGTCACCGTGCTGAACATCAACGAGCTAGCCAACGCGGTCAAGGCCATTTACCTGCCGGGCGAGGTGATTGACATCCACATCGTCATGGAGGGGCGCGAGCTAGATCAGGGCGTCGGCTACCTTGAGGACGGCACGATGATCGTCGTCGAGGACGGCAAGCGTTACATGGATCGGACCATCCCCGTGCTGATCACGCGCTACATCGTCACCAACGCCGGACGCATGTACTTCGCCCAGCCCGAAGGCTCGCTGCGCCGCTAACCCCCGGCAGCGGCGGGCGCGATACCAGCCTGAACGGTCCGCCGCTCTTACGCTACAATCTACGCTGCAGCAGCGATTTGTCTTGCCAGCACCAGTATGAGGGCTACACGCTATGGCACTGCACATCTACAACGTCTTACATCGTGAGAAAATGCTGTTCGAGCCGCTGCACGAAGACAAGGTGCATCTCTACGTCTGCGGTCCGACGGTATACGATCATGCGCACGTGGGCCACGCCAAGACCTACATCTCCTTCGATGTCGTCGTGCGCTATCTGCGCTTTCGCGGCTATGACGTGTTGTACGTGCAGAACCTGACCGATGTCGGGCATTTGCTGGACTCCGGCGAGGATCGCATTCTGAAGAAGGCCAGCCAGGCGCAGGCGCTGCCCATGCAGATCGTCGAGACCTACGCGCGCAGTTACTTCGAGGACATGGACGCGCTAGGAGTCGTGCGCCCGGACATCAGCCCGCGCGCCAGCGGCCACATCCCGGAACAGATCGCCATGATCGAGACGCTCATCGCGCGCGGCTACGCCTATGTCACCGAGCGCGGCAACGTCTATTTCGACGTGCACCGCTGGCCGGAATACG
The DNA here is from genome assembly GCA_020724485.1 of Thermoflexus sp. Classification (GTDB taxonomy): domain Bacteria; phylum Chloroflexota; class Anaerolineae; order Aggregatilineales; family Aggregatilineaceae; genus UBA2029. The sequence continues at coordinate 4,007 of DYGW01000062.1, forward strand.
GCAAGCTGTCCAATCGCCGCCTGGACGAGCAGGAGGCGGGCGCGCGCGTGGACCCCCGCGATGACAAGCGGCATGTTGAGGACTTCGCCCTGTGGAAAGCTGCCGAGCCGGAACACATCATGCGCTGGGATAGTCCCTGGGGCGTCGGCTATCCCGGCTGGCATATCGAGTGCTCAGCGATGGCCAAGAAGTATCTCGGCGCGACGTTCGACATTCACGGCGGCGGCGTGGACAACATCTTCCCGCACAACGAATGCGAGATCGCCCAGTCCGAGGCGGCCAATGAAGCGCCCTTCGCCCGTTTCTGGATGCTCGTGGGCAGCCTGACCGTCCCGGATGAGTTCGGCATCCCGGTCAAGATGTCCAAGAGCCTGGGCAATTTCTACACGATCAAGGACGCGCTCAAGCTGCACCGGGCCGAAGTGCTGCGCACGTTCATCCTCACCAGCCACTACCGCAACCCGGTCGTCTTCAGCGAAGAGGCGCTGGACGGAGCGCGCAGGGGCTGGGAACGCATCTACGGCGCGGTGCGCCTCACCCGTGAGAAACTGCGCACCGCCGAGCCAGACGATGATGGCGCGACCTTCCTCGATGTGGTGGCCGAGGCTCGCCAGAAATTCATCGAGGCGCTGGACGACGACTTCAACGCGCCGGGCGGCATCGCCGCGCTGCACGACCTGACGCGCGAGGTCAATACGCTGCTCAACAGCGGCCAACCCGTCGGGCGAGCCGTGCTGGAAGCGATTGACACGACCTACCGCGAGCTTGGCGGCGACGTGCTGGGCATCATCCCGGACGAGGCAGCAGCGGGCAGCGCGGCGAGCGCCGAGCGCGAAGCGGGGCTGATCCGCCTCCTGGTTGACATGCGCACCGAGGCCCGCGCCGCCAGGGATTTCGCCACCGCCGACCGCATCCGCGATCAGCTTGCGGCGCTGGGCGTGGTGCTCGAAGACCGGCCCGATGGCACTGTCTGGCGCGTGAACTAGCCGGCGACGGGCAATGAAGTCAGCACATGAATCGAGCGAACGGCAGGGCGTCGTGATGCGCCCTGTCCTGGTCAGGGGGATAGTCTGGGATGACCGAATACCTGTACGGGCGTTGGCCTGTGTTGGAGAGTCTGCGCGCAGGGCGGCGCGCCTTCCAGCAATTGCTGGTGGCGGAGGGCGCAGACGAAAAAGGGGCGCTTGAAAGCGCGCTGGCCCTGGCACAGGAGCGGGGCGTGAGTGTGCGGTATGTGCCGCGCCGCGTGGTGGACGACCTGGCGAAGAACGCCAACCACCAGGGCGTGGCCATGCGCGTGGGCGATTACCCCTATGTGGAGTTGGACGCCATGCTTCGCGCGTGCCAGGAACGCGACGAGCCACCTTTTCTGCTGGTGCTCGATCTGCTCAAAGACCCGCAGAACGTGGGCGCGCTGCTGCGTGTGGCAGACTCGGTGGGGGTACACGGCGTCGTGCTGCAGGAACGGCGCGGCGTCAGTGTGACGCCAGCAGTGGTGAGCGCGTCGTCTGGGGCGGTCGAGCATATGAGCGTGGCCGTCGTCACCAATCTAGTCACTGCCATGCGCGGCCTGAAAGAAGAAGGCGTCTGGCTGGTCGGACTCGACATCGGGCCGGACACTGTGACTCCCGACCGGGTAGACCTCAACCGTCCCCTGGCCCTGGTGATGGGCAGCGAAGGCGAAGGGCTGCGCCGTTTGGTGCGCGACACCTGCGACCTGCGCGTGACGCTGCCCATGCGCGGCCACGTCCAGAGCCTGAACGTGGCGACCGCCGGAGCCATCGCCCTGTACATCGCGTGGCAGGCGCGCGGCTGGCCCGGTTGGCGACCGCCAGAGGCGTGATCCGCGCAAGGCGCAGGATTCACTGAGTCGCTGAGACGTAGCGCGCGCGGAGACCGGCGAACGACCGAGGATGCTCTTTACCTCTTTTCCCTCTGCGTTCTCTGCGTCTTGGCGGTTCAAAGACTCTCGCTCCTAATCTGACATGTTCCCCCGTTATCTGGCTATCTCGCTATCTCGCGCGGTATTGTCACGTCTCCGGCGCGCAGTATAATCAATGGGTCAGCCCGCAGGAGCGCAAACGTGCCAACATCCAGCAGCGCGCAGTTCGAATACACCAGTCACGACATCGCGCAGACCCAGGCGTTGGGGCAACTCCTGGGCGCGCTGCTGCGTCCCGGCGACGTGGTGTGCCTGTCCGGTGATCTGGGCGCGGGCAAGACAGCCTTTGCCCAGGGAATTGGGCGCGGCTGGGGCGCGCGCGAGCGAGTCACTAGCCCAACGTTCACGCTTGTCCACGAGCACCGCCGCGACACGGACGGCACCGTGTTCTACCACGTGGATTGTTACCGGTTGGACGGCGCTGACGATGCCTGGGGAATCGGCCTGGAAGACCTGTGGCATGATGACGGGTTCGTGGCGATCGAGTGGCCGGAACACGTGCAGGCGGCCTTGCCCGACGAGCGGTTGTGGATTGCCTTCACCTCCCTCGACGCACACCAGCGCCATCTGGTGCTGCGAGCCAGCGGCGCGCGCTACGTGGGCCTGCTCGCTGCGCTGCGCGAGCAGCTCAGCGGACAGCTCAGCGCGACGGGATGACGCAGGGAGACAGCGGTGATTCTGGCGATTGACACGGCGACTCGCTTCATCAGCCTCGCGCTGCACGACGGCCAGCGCCTCCTCCTGGAAAACACGTGGCTGACGGCGAACAACCACACGGTGGAGCTTGCCCCGGCCATCCGCGCGGCCTTCGCCCAGACGCGCACCACTCCCGCCGGCCTGACCGCCGTCGCCGTCTCTCAGGGGCCTGGCTCGTTCACCGGCCTGCGCATTGGCATGGGCGTGGCGAAGGGGCTGGCTCTGGCGACCGGCTGCCCGCTCGTCGCCGTGCCCACGCTGGAAATCGTCGCGGCGGCGGTGCCCGTTGCGCCGGAGCCGCTCGTAACAGTCCTGCAGGCCGGGCGTGGCAGAGTCTGCGCGCAGACGTTTCGGGCCGGCGCCAGCCGTTGGGAGCCTTCCGCGCTGCCCGCTATCGTCACCTGGGAGGGACTCCTCGCTGCGCTCGACGGGGCGACGCTCCTCGCCGGGGAGATTGACGACGCAGGCCATGCCGCGCTAGCCGCCTGCCGCCAGCCGGTGCGTGTGCTGCCAGCGGCAATCGCCCTGCGGCGGGCGGGTTTCCTGGCGGAGATGGCCCTGGCGCGCCTGGCCGATGGGCAGAGCGCCGACCCGTGCACCGTGACGCCGATCTACCTGCACCAACCCGGAGCCGCCCAGCCATGATACCCCGCATGGCCTTTCTACCTACACCAGCCCAGAGCCGCCCAGCCACGACGCCCCGCGTGATTGTACGCCGGATGACCCTGGACGACATTAACCAGGTGGTGGACATTGACCACGAGTCGTTCTCAACTCCCTGGTCGGCGAACGCCTATCGCTTCGAGGTAACCAACCGCGACACGTCGCATCTGGTAGTGTTGGAGATGAGCAACGATGCCGACGGGGCCGGGCTGCGCCGGATGCTGTGGCCGTTCGGGCGGCGCACCCTGCCGGGCGAGGTGATCGGCTATGGCGGCTGCTGGCTGATCACGGGCGAAGCGCACATCAGCACCATCGCCATCCACCCCGCCCATCGCGGCCAGGGCTTGGGCGAGCTGCTGCTGGCGAGCATGTTGAAGCACGCGATCCGCCTGGGCGGTGAGTATTCTGTGCTGGAGGTGCGCGAGAGCAACGCGACGGCGCAGGCGCTTTACCGGAAATACGAGTACACGGTGATTGGCCGGCGCAAACAGTACTATCGGGACAACGGCGAAGATGCCCTGCTGATGGAGGCGCGCCCGCTAGACAGCGCCTACTATCGGCGCATCGAGACACGGCTGGCTGCGCTGTCTGGCCGCGTCCGTTTTGACGATCGCTTCACCCGCTGACGGGGAGCTACAAGGAGACGACCAGTGACTGACGGGAAGAGCGTGGAAGAGCGCCGGATCGCCCTGGACCAGATCGCCCAGGAGATCAGGGTGTGCAAGGCCTGTGCCCTGCACAGCGCGCGCACGCGGGTGGTGCCTGGCGCCGGTCGCCCGGACGCCGACATCATGTTCATCGGCGAAGCGCCGGGCTATCACGAAGACCAGCAGGGGCTGCCCTTTGTTGGCGCTTCGGGCAAATACCTGGGCGAACTGCTGGCCATGATCGGGCTGACGCGCAACGACGTGTTCATCGCCAACGTGGTCAAGTGCCGCCCGCCCGGCAACCGCGACCCGCTGCCCGCCGAGATTGACACGTGCGTGGAGACCTACCTCAACCGGCAGATCGCCCTCATCCGCCCGAAGATCGTCGCCACGCTGGGCCGTTTCAGCATGGCCCTGTTCTTCCCGGCCAACGCGCGCATCTCCAAGATTCACGGCCAGCCACGCTGCGCCGACGGGCGCGTCTACTACCCGCTGTTTCACCCCGCCGCCGTGCTGCGCAACCCGAACCTGCGCCCGGCTATGGAGACCGACTTCCGGCGGATGCTCAGCCTGCTCGAAGAGATGGCCGACACCAACGGCCCGGCCAGCGACGAGCCGCCGCCCCGCCAACTCAGCCTGTTCTAAAGCGCAGAGAGCGAGTATAATCGGCCTTGACGAATGAGTTAGCGCCGGGACAACCTGGCGCTGTTTTGTGCCGCGCGATCCGCTAAGGTATACTCGCCCGGTTCCATCAGGGCTGTCCGGCCGCCCTGGGTAGCCGCGCTGAGGGGCAGCGCCAGATTGGCCATGGACATGACAGAGTTCTTCCCGGTGATGGTGGCTGGCTTCGCGGCGGCGGTGGGGTTCACGCCGATCACGCGGCGGCTAGCCTTTCACTTCGGCGTGCTGGATCAGCCCAGCGCCCGCAAAGTCCACCAGAGGCCGACGCCGCTGCTCGGCGGGCTGGCGATCTATGGGGCGCTGATGCTGGCCCTCGTCTTCTTCAGCCCGCCGTTCTACCTGGTCGAGTTCGGGGCGATCCTGGCAGGTACCACCTGGCTGGTGCTGGTTGGCTTTGTGGATGACCGGCGCGGGATGAAGCCCTGGGTGAAAATGGCCGGGCAATTGGTCGCTGGCGTGGTGCTGGTCGCTGCCGGAATCCACGTGCGCATTTTCGCCAGCGACGCGCTCAACATTGGGCTGACTCTGTTCTGGATCGTTGGCATCACCAACGCCATGAACTTCCAGGACAACATGGACGGCCTGGCGGCAGGGATCACGGCGGTGGCCGCGCTGTTCTTCTTCGTCATGGCTGTGCGCGAGGAACTGAGCCTGGTCAGCAGCCTGGCCGCGGCCCTGGCCGGGGCCTCGATTGGCTTCCTGCTCTACAACTTCAACCCGGCTTCCACGTTCATGGGCGACATGGGCAGCATGGTGCTCGGCTTCCTGCTCTCGGTGCTGGCGATCAAGCTCGACTTCCGCGTGCCCGCCGAGCGCCAGGTGATCACCTGGATGGTGCCGGTGGTCGTGCTGGGCATCCCCATTTTCGACACGACGCTGGTCGTCTTTACGCGCCTGCGCGAGGGGCGCTCGCCCATGCAAGGCGGCAAAGATCACACCTCGCACCGGCTGGTCAGCCTCGGCCTGAGCCAGCGCGCGGCAGTGCTGGTTCTCTACGGAATCGGCGCGCTGCTGGGCCTGACGGCGGTGGCCCTGTCCACTGCGACCGTCGCCGAAGGCACAGGCATCGGCCTCGCGCTGGGCGCGGTCGCGCTGGCTGCTTTCGTGTCTCTGGAGATCACGTACATTCGCCGCAAGCGCCGCCCGTAGCGTTTGCGCGTATCTTTTGGAGAATACCATGCTGCAATCGGACAGACCGACCTATCTCGTCACTGGCGGAGCCGGGTTCATCGGTTCGCACATCGTGGATGCCCTGGTCGGCGAGGGGCAGCGCGTGCGCGTCGTGGACAACTTCTCGACCGGCAAGCACGAGAACCTGGCCCAGTCACGGGATGCCATTGAGTTGTTCGAGTGCAGCATCACCGAACGCTCCCCCCTGGCCGAGGCCATGCGCGGCGTGGACTACGTCTTCCATCTGGCGGCGCTGGCTTCCGTCCCGCGCTCGGTGGACGACCCGCTGGCCTGCCATGAGCATAACGTCACCGGGACGCTCAATGTGCTGCTGGCCGCGCGCGATGCGGGCGTCCAGCGCGTCGTCTACGCCGGGTCGTCGTCGGCCTATGGCGACGTGGAGAGCGAGTTCAAGGCCGAGGACATGCTGCCCAACCCGCTCTCGCCCTACGCCGCCGCCAAGCTGTCCGGCGAGCACTACTGCCAGGCGTTCACCAACGTCTACGGCCTGGAGACGGTCACCGTGCGCTACTTCAACGTCTTCGGCCCGCGCCAGGACCCCCTCTCGACGTATGCCGCCGTCATTCCTAAGTTCGTCACGGCCATGCTGCGCGGTGAGCCGCCGCGCGTGGAGGGCGACGGCCTGCAAACGCGCGACTTCACCTACATTGACAATGTCGTGCACGGGACGCTGCTCGCCTGCCGGATGCCAGGTGTGACCGGTCAGGTCTTCAACATCGCCTGCGGCAGCCGGATCAGCCTGTTGGCGATGATTGACCTGCTCAACGGCCTGCTCGGTGAATCCATCGCGCCGGACTTCGTCGCGCCGCGCCCCGGCGATGTGCGCCATTCGCGGGCGGCAATTGACAAGGCGCAGCGCCTGCTTGCCTACGAGCCGGTGGTGTCCTTCGAGGAGGGCCTGGCCCGCACGCTGGCCTGGTACAGGGCGCAGATACCGGTTTAGCGCATCCCGCGAGGTTCGCCATGCGGGTCATCCACCTGTCCAAAATGACCGGGGCCGCCGGCTCCGAAGCGCACCTGCTGGCCCTGCTACCCGGTCTGCGCGCGCGCGGCGTGGATGCCCGCCTGTGGGTGCTGGTCGAGCCGGATAATCCGCTGGACGAGTACATCGCCCGCGCCGAGGCGCTCGGAGTGCCCGCCGAGCGCCTGACGATCCGCCGCGATCTAGACTCCGCCCTCCTCTGGCGGCTGGCGCGGCATCTGCGCCGCGAGAGGCCAGACATCTTGCACACACACCTCATCCACGCCGACCTGTACGGCGTCGTCACCGCGCGGCTGGCCCGCGTGCCTCGCGTGATTAGCTCGCGTCACAACGACGACCGCTTCCGCACCCGCCTCCCGGTGCGCCTGCTCAACCGGGCGCTGTGGCGCGGCACTGACGCGGGGATCGCCATCTCCGGCGCGATCCGGGCGTTCTCGCTGCGCGTGGAGGGCGCGCCCGCCGAGCGCCTGCACACCGTCCCTTACGGGTTAGACCCGGCGACCATCCCGGCGCAGCCCGACGCACGCGCCGCCCTACGCGCCGCGCTCGGCCTGCCCGCTGAGGCACTGCTCGTTGGCTCGGTCTGCCGGCTGATCGAGCAGAAGGGCCTGCTCTACGGGCTGCGTGGGTTTGCCGCAGCCGCCGGGCAGGTGCCCGGAGCGCACTATGTCATCGCTGGGAACGGGCCGCTGCGCGCCACCCTCGAAGCGGAGGCGCGGGCGCTGGGCGTGGGCGAGCGCGTTCACTTCCTCGGCTGGCGCGACGACGCGCACGCCGTCTTCGCCGCACTGGACGTGTTCCTGGCCCCGTCGCTGTGGGAGGGGTTCGGGCTGGTCTTCCTCGAAGCGATGGCCCACCGCCTGCCGGTGATTAGCACGACCGTGAGCGCCATCCCGGAAATCGTCGTGGACGGCGAGACGGGCTGGCTGGTGCCCCCCCGCGACGCGGACGCCGTCGCTGGCGCGCTGCGCGCCGCGCTCACCGATGCCCAGGCGCGCCAGGCGCGCGGCGCGAACGGACGCGCCCGCCTGGAAGCGCAGTTCACCGTCGAAGCGATGGTCGAGCGCACGCTGGCCGTCTACCGGGGCCTGGAGGCGCGGCGCTGATGTGCGGCCTGTGCGGCATACTGACCCTGGACGGCGCGCCCGTCCCGCGCGATGCCCTCGCCGCCATGAACGCGACGCTGATCCATCGCGGCCCCGACCAGGGGGCGGAGTTCGTCAGCGAGCCATGCGGGCTGGCTAACCGGCGGCTGGCCGTGCTCGATCTCTCGCCGGACGCCGCGCTACCCATGCACAGCGCCGACGGCGCGATCACGCTGGCCTACAACGGCGAAATCTACAACTATCCTGACCTGCGCCGGACGCTGGAATCGGCGGGGGTCAGTCTCCGTACCCATTCGGACGCCGAAGCGGTGATCGCCCTCTACCAGCGGCACGGGCTGGGCTTCGTGGAGCACCTGCGCGGCATGTTCGCCCTGGCGCTGTGGGACGCGCCGCGCCGGCAGCTCGTGCTGGCCCGCGACCGGCTGGGCAAGAAGCCGCTGTTCTACTACCAGGACAGCGGGCGGCTCGTCTTCGCCTCGGAGATCAAGGCGCTGCTGCGCTGCCCGGACGTGCCGCGCCGCCCGGCCCGCGACCTGACCGCGCTGCTGTTGGCCTACGGCTACGTGCCCGCGCCGCAGACCTTCTTCGAGGGCATCGCCGTCTTGCCGCCCAGCCATCTGCTCATCTGTCAGGATGGGCGGATCACAACGCGCGCCTACTGGACGCCGCCGGAAGCGGCTCCCGCCGATCCTCATGCCCGCGCCGACGATTACCTGGAGGCTCTGCGGGCAACGCTCGATGAGTCGGTGCGTCTGCGCTTGCTCAGCGATGTGCCGCTGGGCGCATTCCTCAGCGGCGGCCTGGACAGCAGCCTGATCGTCGCGCTGATGGCTCGCCACATGACGGAGCGGGTCAAGACTTTCGCTATCGGCTTCGCCGGAGAGCCGTCTTTCGACGAGACGCCGCACGCCCGCCGGGTCGCTGAGCTACTGGGCACCGATCATCACGAATTCATCGTCGAGCCGGACGCCATCAGCCTGCTGCCGTTTCTGGTCTGGCATCACGACCAGCCCTTCGCCGATTCGTCGGCCATCCCCACCTACCTGGTCAGCCAGCACACCCGCGCTCATGTCACTGTCGCCCTGACTGGCGACGGCGGCGACGAGCTATTCGCCGGCTACGAGCGTTTCCACGCGGCGCAGTTGGCGGCGCGCTACCGGCGGCTGCCCGCCGTCGCGCAGGTGGCGATTGGCCGGGGGATTCGCGCCCTGCCAGAAGCAACCTCGTACCGGGGCTTCGCCCAGCGAGCGCGGCGCTTCGTGCAGGGGGCAGAGCAGGAACCGCACGCCGCCTACTTTGACTGGGTGCGTGTCTTCGACGACGGGCAGATCGCCGCGCTGCTCACTGACCCGCCCGCCGCCAGCCCGACCGCGCACTTCGCGGCGCACTTCCGCGCGGACGACCCGCGCGACTTCACCGCCCAACTGCTCGACGTGAACTTGCGCACCTACCTGCCCGACGATCTGCTGGTCAAGGCCGACCGCTCCAGCATGGCTGCCTCGCTGGAAGCGCGCTCGCCGTTCCTGGATCAAGAGTTGCTCGCGCTAGCGGCGCGCATCCCGGCCAACCTCAAGCTGCACGGCGGCGTGACCAAGCGCATCCTCAAGCAGCTTGCCACCGGACTCCTGCCGCCGGAGATCATCAACCGCCCCAAGCATGGCTTCGGCGTGCCGGTCGGACGCTGGTTCCGCGAAGACCTGCGCGAGTACGCCCGCGACATCCTGCTCGATCCGCAGACTCTCTCGCGCGGCTATTTCCGGGAATCCGCCGTGCGCGCTCTGCTCGGCGAGCACATCAGCGGGCGGCGCAATCACGGGGCGCGCCTGTGGACGCTGCTCACCTTCGAGTGGTGGCACCGCTTGTTCATAGACCCGCCGGAGCCGCACGCACCATGAGCGAACAGCACCCCATCCGCGTCATGCGCATCATCGCCCGGCTGAACGTGGGCGGCCCGGCCATTCACGTCACGCTGCTGGCGGCGCATCTGCGCCCGCCGGAGTTCGAGAGCACGCTCGTCTGTGGGCAGATCGGCCCGCGCGAAGGCGACATGGCTTACCTGGCCGAGGCGCACGGCGTCACGCCGGTGTACGTGGCGGAGCTTGGCCGCGAGTTGTCGCCGCTGCGCGACGCGGTGACGCTGCTCAAGCTGTGGCGGTTGATGCGGCGGATGCGCCCGGACGTGGTTCACACGCACACGGCCAAAGCCGGGTTCGTCGGGCGCTGGGCGGCGTGGCTGGCGCGCGTTCCGGTGCGGGTGCACACCTTTCACGGGCACGTCCTGCACGGCTATTTCGGGCCGCGCAAGACGGCGCTCTTCCGGTGGCTGGAGCGGCTGACCGCCCGCCTGACCGACCGGCTGATCACGATCAGCCCCGCCCTGCGCGACGAACTGGCGCAAACCTACCACATCGCCCCCGCCGCCAAGTTCGCCGTCGTCCCGCTCGGCCTCGACCTGGAACCCTATACGGGCACGCCGCGCCACACGGGAGCCTTCCGCGCGGGGTGGGACATCCCGCCGGATGCGCCGCTGGTGGGCATCGTCGGGCGGCTGGTGCCGATTAAGAATCACGCGCTCTTTCTGGAAGCGACTCGTCGAGTCCGCGAGCAGATGCCCGGCGCGCGCTTCGCCATCATCGGCGACGGCGAGTTGCGCGCGGCGCTGGAAGCGCAGGCGAGCGCGCCCGGCCTGGCCGGCGCGGTGACGTTTACCGACTTCCTGCGCGATCTGCGGCCCGCCTACAGCGACCTTGACCTGCTGGTGATCTCGTCCGACAACGAGGGCACGCCGGTCTCGATCATCGAGGCGCTGGCGGCGGGCGTCCCGGTCGTCTCGACGGCGGTCGGCGGCGTGCCAGACTTGCTGCAAGGCGGGCGTTATGGCGCGCTCGTCCCGCCCGGCGACGCGGAGGCGCTGGCCGCGGCCATGATTGCGAGTCTCAGCGCGCCCCGCAGCGATCGTCAGGAAGTCCGCCGCGCCATCGCCGAAGCGTATGGCATCGAGCGGTTGGCTGCCACCCTCGGCGCGCTGTACCGGGCGCTGCTGGCGGAGAAGCGCGGGAGACCGGCACGGTGATGGCAACAAACGGGGACGAACGGCAGCGCCAGATCGCGTTGGGGATCAGCCTGGTTGTCCTGCTGATCGCCGTGTACTTCGTCACATACAGCGGGTATGCCATCAGCCGCGACGAGTGGTTCCTGTTCGACGCGACCGAGAGCCTGGCCCGGCGCGGCACCCTGGCCCAGAACTACCAGTTCGACGCCTATCCCCCGCTAGTGCTGGCCGACGCGCAGCCTCCGCCAGTGGACGCCGAGCCGCTGCAACCGGCGCTGGCCGCGCCGCTGTTTCTCGTCGCGCAGGCGCTGCCCGGAATCGGCCTGGCGCACACGGTCTGGCTGTTCAACGTGCTGGTCACGGCGCTGACGGCGGGTATCCTGTACGCCTACGGTCTGGCCCTCGGCTACCGGACGCGCGCGGCGGCGCTGACTGCCCTCGCCTTCGGCCTGGGAACCATCGCCTGGCCGTACAGCCGCACCTTCTTCCGCGAGCCGCTCTTCACCCTGCTCGGCCTGTTGAGCGCGTATCTGGTGCTGCGCGCGCGCCAACGGCTCGCCGCTGGTCGCCCGGCGCTGGGAGTAGCCGCGCTCAGCGCCCTGGTCATCGGGGCGACGCTGCTGGCCAAAGAAGCGGCATTGCTGCTACTGCCGGCGGTGCTCGTCGAGGCGCTGCCCGCGCGTCTGGGCCGGTCGAAAGTGACCCGGCGCTGGGCCGGGGCGCTGGCCGTGATTGCCCTGGTCACCGGGCTGCTGGCCGTCGTCGCGCTCAACGCCGATACGCTGTTCGGCCTGTCCAACCGCTACGCCTTCGTGGCGCGGGCGCAACAGGCGCGCGACAACCTGGCGGAGGTCTCTGAGGGCGTGCGCGGCTACCTCTTCAGCCCGGCACGCAGCTTGTGGCTGTTCTCCCCGGCGCTGGTTCTCGGCCTGGCCGGCGCGGTGATGCTAATCCGCGCGCGGCGCTGGCGGCAGGTTGCCGTGCCGCTGGCGGCGCTGGTCGCCTTTGTGGTGGGGTACGCAGCGGTGCGCGGCGCCGACCAATGGTACGGCGGGCGCGGTTGGGGGCCGCGCTACATGGTCCCGCTGACGCCGTTTCTGGCGCTGTGGCTGCTGCCGGTTTTCGCCCACGTGCTGACGCCGCGCGCGACGCGCTGGGTGCGGCTTGGCGCGGCACTTACTTTCCTGGCAGGGATCGGCGTGCAACTGCTCGGCAGTTTGGTGCCCATTGACGCCTACTACAAAACACTTGCCGCGCAGGAGCCACCGGTCATCCCCTGGGAGGAAGGGGCGTGGTCGTTTCACTGGTCGCCAGTCTATGTAGCGGCGACGCTGCTCGACGACGTGACACTCGACGTAGCCTGGAAGCACGCCGCCGCCCCGCTGCTGCCCGCGCTCAGCGCGGCGCTGGCGGGTGTGGCGTTGGCCTGGGCATGGCACTGGCTGCGCCACCCAGCCGGATCGCGTCGCCGCCTGGGGCTGACTGTAGTTTCGCTGGGGCTGTGCGCGGCGCTCGCGCTCGGTGGAGGTCTGGCCGCCATCCGCCATGATCCGCGCTACTACGGCGATTTCGCCCCAGCACGCGATCTGCTGGCCGCGCTGGATGCGCAGGTTCGCTCCGACGATGTGATCGTCCTGAACAACAGCACCTACACCGAGTTCTTCATGAACTACTACAAGCGCGCGGGGCCAGTCATCTACACCCTGCCCCATGCGCCCGGCGAACGCTACAGCCCGGAACAGCCGCCCGACCTGGTCTCGGCCAATCCCGACGAGCTGATCCATCTCTCGTCGGCGCTGGTCGTCGGCGACCTGGCGCAGCGACACGACCGGCTGTGGTTGGTACTGGACAGCAGCCGTTTTGTGCCCTGGTCGGTGCGCCCGGTCGAGCACTACCTGGCGCGACACTATTTTCCGATCCGCGAGATCGCGCCGCACGACCTGGCCCGCGCCGTGCTGTTCGACCTGACGCCTGCTCCACTGCCCACCGCACCCGTCTGGCCGGATACGCCGGTCGGCGCAACGTTCGGTGACGCGCTGCGTCTGGTCGGCGCGGACTTGCCCGCAGGCGGTGAGGCGTGCGCCGGGGAGACGCTGGCCGTGTCGCTGCTGTGGGAAGCCCTGGCCCCCATCAAGCGAGACTACACGGTGGCCCTGCTGCTAATGTCAGCCCAAGGCGAGTTGGTCGCCCAGCGCGATTCGCTGCCGGTCAACGGGTTCGCGCCGATGTCCGGCTGGTCGCCGGGGGCACTGATCCGCGACAATCACGGCCTGGAGCTTCCCGCCGGCCTGCCGCCTGGCGAATACGCGCTGTGGGCCGTCGTGTATTGGTGGCAGACGCCCGGCGAGCGCCTGCCAGTCACGAGCAGCGCCGGCCTTTCCCTGGGCGACCACGCGCTGATCGCCACCCTCACCGGGCGCTGATCGCCCAGCCTGGCCAACGACATGAGTGCTCTCCCCACTTGGCCCAGACTCCACAAAAGAGAAGCGGGTCTGAAGGGTGAGAAAAACCAACAACCAATAACCAGTCACCAACAACCACTCCGCCATCACTTGCCAACCACGCGCGAAGCGACTATAAACATGTCAGAGAATTGTCAGGAACTGTGGGGGTTCCACGACATTCGAGGGGAGCGAACACGGATGACTTTGGGCCTCGACAATCCAAGCGGAACCGAGCCGACGCTCGAAGACCTGATGCAGATGGGGATGCAGGCGGCGCGTCAGGGCAACCGGCCCAATGCCCGGCTGTTCTTCCAGCAAGTTCTCGACGCTGACAAGCACAACGAACGCGCCTGGTTGTGGATGGCTTCCGTCGCTGAGACGCACGAAGAGCGCATCCGCTTCCTTAAGACGGTGCTGCGCATCAACCCCAACAACAGCGTCGCCCGCGACGAGCTAGAGCGTATGCGCCGCAGACGCGAGTCCAGCAACACCCTGGTGCTGAGGTACGGTTTCATCGGCCTGACGGCTTTCCTGGTGCTCTTTGCCATCGTGGTCGTGCTGCTCCTCGCCTTCTAGGCCAGGCACCTCCCCACCCTGAGTTATTCATCAGCCAGTTGACCTCACCCCCGCTCGGCGTCGGCGCGCCCCCCCCCCCCCCCCCCCCCCCC
>DYGW01000063.1 GCA_020724485.1 Thermoflexus sp.
GGGATGCGCACCGTGGCCGGCGCGCCCTCCTCGGCGTGCTCCACGCCAAACCCATACTCGGCGAGCCATTCCCGGTAATCCTCGACATCTTGCAGCATATTGCTCCACAGCAGCGGCAGGCTGCCCAGGGCGGCGCGCAGTGCGGCCAGCGCCGCCGGCGGCGAGTCGCTCGCGTAGCCGGCCAGCAGGTCATCAACGGCTAGGTGCAGCGCGTCCGCCGGCCCCCATTCCTGGATGACGAGCCGCCCGCCTGGGGCCAGGGCGCGGCGCAGCGCGGGCAGGCTGCGCGCGGGCAGGGTGGCGTGCAGGGCGAAGGAAGCGGTCAGCAGGGTGAACGCGCCCGCGACGAACGGAAGCCGCTCGATGTCCCCGCAGACGAAGGCGGCGCTGCCGGGCACGACTTGCCGGGCCAGGGTCAGCGCGTCCGGCGCGAAGTCCAGGGCGACCAGGAGCCGGACACGGGGCGCGATCAGCCGGGCAACGCCTCCGCTCCCGCTGCCCAAGTCGAGCGCGCGGTCGGTGGGGCGCGGCGCGGCGTAGGCGGCGAAATCGGCGTGCAGCGGGGCAAAGGCCGCCGCAATATCCCCGTCGTGTTGGGCGGCGGTGGCGAAGAGCGCCCGCATCAGCGCCAGCCGGTTCACGCGCTGCGCTCCGGCGCGGCTCAGTGCCGCGTCCAGCCCGCCGAAGTCTCGGCGATCAGGTGATCCACAACCGCGTGCAGGGCTTCGCGGGCGGTGGCCCCTTCGTGCAGGGCGTGGAGATAGACCTGAAGCTGGCGGTCGGCGCTGGTGCCGCGCTCAAGAATAGTGTGGACGTGGGCGATCTCGGCTCGCGAATTCAGGTCGTCCACCACGTCGTCCACCAGCGCCAGAATCTCCTGGGCCAGGAAGCGCATGGGCACTTCCGCCGCGATGCCAAAGTCAATCAGCTTGCCTTCAAGGCCGTAGCGCACGGCGCGCCACTTGTTCTCCTCGATAAAGATGCCCCGGTAGATGCGCCACGACTGGTTCTGGTTGCGCAGTTGGATCAGCTTGGCGACCAAAGCCTGGATCAGCGCGGCGATGGCGACCGCGTCGTCCACCTGCGTGCACATGTCGCAGATGCGCACTTCGAGCGTACCCAGGTCGGGGTGTGGGCGCGCGTCCCACCAGATTTTGGTCGGGTCGCCGATCTCGCTCGCGCCGCCGGTCGGCTTGAGCGTATCGGCGTGGCGGCCCAGCGAGCCGACCTTGCCCATCAGCGTGATGTAGTGCTCGTACTCGGCGTAGCCGGAGAAATGGGGCGGGATGCCGGAGCGGGGCATGTTCTCGAAGACCAGGCTGCGGTAACTCTTCAGGCCGGTGTCGCGCCCGTGCCAGAACGGTGAGGACGTGGTCAGGGCCAGGATGTGCGGCAGGAAGTAGCGCAGTTGGTTGAGGATGTCAATCATCAGCTCGAACGCTTCGGGCGTCTTGCCGAAGCCGAGGTGCACGTGCATCCCAAAGATGAGCAGGCGGCGGGCGGCGTCTTTCATCTCATTGGCCAGGTCGTCGTAGCGCGCGCCCTCGCTGAGGTTCTGATCCTGCCAGCGCGAGAAGGGGTGCGTCGAGGCGGCGGCGATCTTGCGCCCGTGCTCCTCAGCCACCTGGGTGACGGTGCGGCGCAGGCGGATCAACTCCTGGCGCGCCTCTTTGACGTTGCGGCAAATATGGCTGCCGACCTCGATCTGCGACTGCATGAACTCCTGTTTGAGCTGGCTGCCCAGCACGACGCGCCCCAGTCCCATCATCTCCTGGACGTAGGAGGTCAGCTCGCGGGTGGCGGGGTCAATGATCTGGTATTCTTCTTCGACGCCGAGGGTGAGCGGTGCGGTTGGCATGGTTGTTTCTCCGCTGCTGGTCGCCGCCGGTGTGCGTGCGGCTATAACTATACTCAGCACCGGGCCGGGTGCAATGACGAAGTCATTTTGCCAACAGCATCAACCAGAGATGCGCCCGAAATGTGTCCGAATGTGTCTCACGATTTGCCGATTCGTGATAATCTAGATGGAGCAAAAGCGCGGGTACGCCACAGGCGCACGGCGCGGATGGAGGAGAGACGTGTATAGTGTTGTGATGGTGGACGATCATCGCGAAATCTCACAATTATTGGGCATTGTGCTGCGGCACCCGGCCTTAGACCTGCATGTAGCAGAAGATGGCTTCGAGGGGCTGCGGCTGATCCGCCAGGTTCAGCCCGACCTGATCATGCTCGACGTGATGATGCCAGGCATGAGCGGTTGGGAGGTGTACGACGCGGTGCGCGCCGACCCGGCGCTTGGCAAGACGCCGATCATCATCCTGACGGTCGTGCCCGAACAGGCCGAGCGGTGGCACCGTTTCACCGACAACGCCCGCGATCTGTACGTCACCAAGCCCTTCGACACGCTGACCCTGCGCCGCGAGATCGAGCGCATGTTGGGCGGCATCTCGTTGTGGCGATGAGCCGCCGCGCCTGCCCGACCCGGCGCAAGTTGTGCTCTCTCTTGACGGAGCAAGAGTGAGTTGATGACTCATCCCGATCCTTCTGGCGCGACGGAACGCCAGATCGCCATTGACGCCGAGCATTTTGCAGTGCGTTTCTGGGTGCCAGTGCTGGCGCTGATCTTCGCGGTGGTGGTTCACTTCGTCGCGGCGGCGCTGGTAGGGCAATTGCTGGAGGACACCAGCCCGCTGTGCCTGGTGCTGCCACTGGACGTGCTGGCTTTCGTGGGGGGCAGCTTCGCCCTCGAACGGCTGCTCAAGCGCCACGCCCCCCGCCGCCGCTCGGCGACGCTGACCGAGCAGGCGCTGATCGTCAACGACCGGCGGCGCTCACCGGCGTGCGTCACACGTATTGACTGGGAGCGCACCGTGAATGTCAAGTCGTGGCGTTTCGTGGTGCGCCGCCGCACGCGCATCCCTAAAGGCTGGTACTGCATGGCCCTGCAACTGCTGCAAGACGATGACGACGTGATTCTCTACACGTTCATGCCGCCGCAGGAAGCCGAACAGGTGCCCGGCTACGGCAGCTTCACCCGCCTGCGCCCGCGCAAAGAGACGCTGTCCAACACCGACCTGAACGCGGCAGCCGAGCAGCGCCGCCTCTTGTTGCTGGAAGATCGGCGCTGGGAAGATGGCGCCGAGATCAGCGCGGACGATTTTCGGGCGGTGCTGGCCCTGGTACGCCATTTCGTGCCAGGGTGGGGCTGAGGGGAAATCCGCGAAGCAAGAGTCGTGAGTCGGGAGTGTGGCTCAGGGGCTAACCCTGATCGCTGGTTCGTTCCCGCACACAACCTCACCCCCTGGCCCCCTCTCCGCCGGCGGAGAGGAGGAAGTTGAGCGAAGCGAAGCGGGGGTGAGGTGAATAATCGGCAGGCAGGCTATAGGATCGCCTCACGACTGATAACTGACGACTGATGACTCACGCCGCACGACTCTTCTCTGCGCGCGGTGTTGCGCAGAGCTTCTGTTCGCAGGTAAAGTACGCGCTACAGGCCGCTCTGAACAAGGAGGAAAGCATGGATGTCAGACACAGCGGGCGTGTAGTCACCGGCATCGGGCTGCTGGTGCTAGTGATCGGTGGGATGGCGCTGGCGCCGCGCGCTGTCCAGGCTGCGCCTTCCGCGCAACTCTCGCTTTCGTTCGATGATGCTGCGCCGCTCTCTGGACGGCTCGACGCGGCGACGCCCCAGGCGGAGTATTCCTTCGAGTGTGCCGCCACCGGCATCGGCTCGTTGGTCGTGCAGACGACCTCCGGCGATCTGGTCGTAGACGCTACTGTACAGGATGCGCAGGGCTACCCCTTCGCCTACGGCACAGTCGTGCCAGGGACGGCGAGCGTCACGGTCAGTGAGGGGTTTAGCATGCCCGCCGACGGGCCTTGCACCGTCACCCTCGCCCGCCAGGGCAACTCCGCCGGGACGTATGACGTGCGCCTGCTGCCCGGTTACGCCGGCCTGACCAAGTGGGACACATTCGGCCCCAGCACGGATTCCCTGCACATGGAGTGGGAACCCTACGCCTCGGCCAACATGACCGTGACGACCTTCAGTGGGCAGTTGCGCATCGAGGTCATGAAGGATAACCTGGTGGCCTACGCCCTACCAACCGGCGATGATCTGGTCTGGGGCGACTCCTACATCCAGGCGGATTTCACCATCTCCGGATCGCCGAGCTACTTTGAGTACGGGTTTGTGCTGCGCTCGGACGGCCCAGGCGACCACTTCTATTCGGTGACCTTCAGCAGCGACAACGACTACTCGGTGTACTACTTTGACGGGGAGTGGCAGCCTGTCCAGGGGTGGACGGTCAGCCCGGTCATTGATGCCAGCGACACCCAGCCGCGCGTTGGCGTGCTGATGCAGGGCAACCTGTTCAAGCTCTATTTCAACGGGCGCTTGGTGGCTGAAGTGCCCGATCCCGTGAACTATGCCAGCGAGGGGCTGAGCGGGCTGATTGCTGCCACGACTGTGGACCAATTCGACACGCTGACGGTGTTCGTGGACAACGTGGTTGTGACGCGCCCCTACAGCCCAGGGACGGGGACTGTACCCTTTGGCGGGCAGATTGCGGCGCAGCCGACGCCGACCAAGCCAGGGCTGCTGGGTTCGCTCGGCACGATCAAGACCCCGGCGCCGCCGACGCCTACGCTGCCGCTGGCCCTCCCGACAGAGACGCCGGTTGCGCAGTCGGCGTATCCGGCGCGGCTCGAACGCTGGGCGAGCGCGTCGTTCGCCGAGATTATGGACGAGTTGCGCACGCTGGGTGTGGTGCCTGCTGGTGGCGAGGTCACGCTGACGGTGCCAAGCAGCTATGGCGACACAGCGTCCGAAGGCTTCAACTCGTACCCCCTGGGACGGGGCAGGACGTTCCGCAACTTCGTCCTCGGCTTCGACGCGCGCCTGATCTACTCTGGCGTGGGGGCCGGCTGTGGGATGTACTTCCGCGCTTTGGAAACCGGCAGCGATTCGGCGCTCGTCTTCGAGGACGGCTGGGCGCTGCTCGGCGAGTTCGACGCCGACGGGCAGATGCTCGACAGCAGCGTGCTGGATGCGTTTGATGCAGTGGTGCCCGGCCAGGGCGTCACCAACCGCGTGCTGGTCATCGCGCTGGAAGATGTGACGCTGATGTACGTCAACGGCGTGCTGTTCGCCGACACGGTGTTTGTGCCGAAGGCGGGCGAGCTTGCCCTGGAGATGTATGTCCCGGCTGACGATGCGGGCGCGACAGCCCAGACGTACTGCCAGCTTAACGACATCTGGCTGTGGGAGTTTTAGCGGCTCCCGCTGCTCCTCGGTGATATACAGGGGAGACCTGGGGCGGGCGCAAGATGGCGCGCCCGGTGACGAAAGCAAGTGTCTGTGACGGTGAGACGATGGCAGGCGGGCCGGTGGCGCAAGAGTCCCGGCTGGTGGGGGGCGGTGACGCTGGCGCTGCTGCTGGCCCTGGTGGGCGGCCTGCGCCCAGCGACTCATGCCCAGGAGCCGGGGCCGCTGCGCGGCGTCCTGAGCGACGGCCGGCTGTCCGCCGAATGGACGTTTGAGGGACGCGCGGGCGAAATTGTCTCGCTGATCGCGCGGACGGTCGAGGGCGATCTCGACCCGGTGATCCAGGTCGCCGGCCCCGATGGTGAAGTCGTCGCCGAGAACGACGACCTGGACTCGCTGATGCGCGATGCCGGGCTGGAAGCGCTGACTTTGTCCGCCGACGGGACGTACACCGCCCGCGTGCGGCGCTACCAGGGCGCGGCGGGCGCGACCTCCGGCACCTATGAGCTGGCCCTCACGCCGGGATTCGCGGGCGTGGCGCTACGCAGCAATTTCGACCAGGGCGATGTCTCCTGGGTGACTCCGGCGGGCGAGCCGGTGGTGCTGGCCCAGGAGCGCCTGCGGCTGCGCGTCACTGCGCCCGGCGAGGCGCTGCTGGCCGTGCCGCCCGACGATCTGCTGGTGGCAGACCTGTACATGGAAGCCGAAGCGCGCGTGTCCGGCGCGCCCCCCTATGCCGAATTCGGGCTGGTTTTCCGCGCTCAGGGGCCGGGGCTGGCCCGCCTCTACCGGCTTGCCGTCAACACGGAGGGGCAATGGCGCGTGCTTTACGAGGACGCGACGGGCGTTTACGCGCTGCGCTCGTGGACTGCCGCCGGCGCGCTCGCCAGTAGCGCTGACCCCTGGACACTGGCGGTGATGGCGCGCGGGAGCCGCTTCGACTTCTTCGCCAACGGCGCGCTGCTGGGCACGGTGACCGACGAGCGGCTGTCCACGCCGGGCACGGTGGGTGTCTTTGTCGCCAGCGGCGAGGACGCGGGCGAGGGGGCAACCGTGTTCTTCGACCGCGTGGCCGTCACCACCCGGCTCGGCTCCACCTACCGCGGCCTGCCGCTGGCGCTGACCACCTGGGACGCGCCTGACCCGGCGACAATCATTGCTGAGCTTGCGGGCGGGGGGCATATTGCCCCGGTTGCGGAGCGCGATCTGTATGTGCTGGAGAGGTCGCTGGCGGTCACGGGCCGCACGGCGCGCTTCGAGCCGATCGGCACTGAGATGGCGCAGTACGGCGATTTCGTGCTCGGTGGGCGGGTGGCGATCAGCACGGCAGGCGAGAGCGTGGGCTGCGGCCTGTTCTTCCGCTGGCAGGACGAGCGCAATCTAGCGCTGGCCTACGTGGACAGCGGCGGCGGGTTCGGCGTGGTTCAGGCGCGCGACGCGCAGCTTACGACCAATGTCTACGACCTCAGCCCGGTGGTCGCGCCGAGGGGGACCAAGCTGCTGATCATCGCTCAGGGCGAGCGCGTGGCGCTGTATGTCAACGGCGCGCTGGTCGCCCAGGAGATGGCGCTGCCCGGCGCGGGGCGCGTGGGCGTGGCGCTGCTCAATTACGAGGACGTGCGCACCGACTGCCTGTGGTCGGAGATGTGGGTCTGGCCGCTGCAGGGGTAAGGGGCGTCTTGCCGAACAGCCTCATTCCCAGCCTCGCTGCGCTCGGCTTGCCCTCTCTTCACTGGCATGGAGAGGGGGCGGCGAGGCGCGTTAGCGCCGAGCGGGGGTGAGGTCAACGAGAAGACTTCCGAAGTTTTCAAAACTTCGGAAGTCTGATAGCTGATGGCTGGCGGCACTGTGGGATGGTGCGATGAGCGATCCAACTGACCCTCTGGGAGGCTACGTCTGGCGGCGGGGAAGCCTGCTGGGCCTGGTATGGTTGGCCGTCTTTGTCGTGGCGACGGGGGCCAGCTACGCGCTGCTGGGCGTGTTGGGCTGGGTCGGGACGGGGCGCGCCCTGTGCGCGATGGGCATTGGCCCGGTGGTGGGGACGGCGCTGATCGCCCTGTGGTGGGCGGTGCGGCGTCCGGCCCTGGTGCCGCCCGCTGCCAGGGGATCGGGTGACGGGACTGATCGTGGGGTGAGGGATGGCTGAAAGCACGGGAACCGGTCAGGACGTACTGTCGGCGGCTGACCTGACCGAGCAGTACAAGACACTGGAAGCGCGCTTCGACCAGGCGGCCAAGACCTACGACGCCCGCTTCGGCGCGCCGTCGGGCAGCCGGCCCGGCAACGCGCTGCTGTGCTGGCTGCGCGCCGAGCACCTGGACGTGGTGCGAAGCCTGGTGTCGCCCGGCGCGGCGCTGCTGGACATCGGCTGCGGGACGGGCGAAGAAGCGCTGCGCCTGGCCCAGGACGGCTACAGCGTGCTGGGCATTGACGTGAGTCCGGGCATGGTCTGGCAGGCGCAGGCCAAACTGGCCGGGTACGGGCTGGGGCGCGGCGCGCTGTTTCGCGTGCGGCCCGCCGGGCGGCTGGCGGCGCTGGACGAGCGCGGCCCCTTCGATGGCGCTTACGCCAGCCTGGGCGCGCTCAACACCGAGCCGGACCTGGCGGGCGTGGCGCGCGGCCTGCACGACCTGCTCGCGCCGGGTGCGCCGTTCGTGGCGACGGTGATGAGTCGCCGCTGCCTGTTCGAGACGCTGCGCGGTCTGCGCCCCGGCGCGCGTGGAACACGGCTCAACCGCTCTGGCGCGTGGGCGGAGTCCAGGGCCGGGGCGAGCGACGTGATCGCGCCGGTCAGGTTCTACACGCCGCGCGAATTCGCCGAGCCTTTCGCCGAGCATTTCGCCGTCGAGCGGGTGATGGCTTTCCCGCTGTGGCTGCCGCCCGTTCATCTCCACACGCTCTATCGCGACGACGGCGCTCAACGGCGCTGGTTGGCGTTCGAGCGGCGGACGCGCACCTGGCCCGGCTTGCGCGCCTGGGGCGATCACTTCCTGATGGTGCTACGCCACCAGATGTAGCAGCCCGGAACCAATCGCCAGGCGCCAACCCTCAACGACCGCTACTGATCCCAGGCTGCTAACCTCATGCCCGACATCCACTACCAACGCGACATGCGCCCGATCAACGGGGCATTCAAAGGCCGGGGGCGCGATTACCTGGCGTTGCTGGCCTGCCCGCTGGACGGTGGGCGGCTGCGCCTGGAGGAGGGGGCCGTGCGCTGCACCGCTGACGCGGCGCACGTCTACCCCTTCGAGGACGGCATTCTGCGGCTGGTGCCCGCCGACCGGCGGCCCGCGCTCGACGCGGAGTCGGGAGCGCACGAGGAACGCTGCGCGCGCGCGGGCTGGGCCGTGCCGGACGAAGCGCAGTTCAAGGCGCTGCCGCAGACAGGCTTGCCCGGCTATCCGCTGGAATACTGGCCAGGGCAGGCGGCAGCGGCGGCCCATCTATGGCGCGTTCTGGAAGAGATTCGGCTGCACAAGGGCGAGCCTCCGATCGGGCCGATGGGCGAGGCGGCGGTCGTCGGGGCGGGGATGGGCTGGTTGGCCTACGGGCTGGATGTGGCGGGCTATACCACGCTGGCCCTTGACGCGCACGCCGGGCCAGGCTACGGCCTGGGCGTGTATCCCATCGCCCGCTACCTGCGCGTGCAGGCCGACCTGAACGCGCTGCCGTTGGCGCGCGCCGCATTCGACTGGGTGATCCTGCAGAGCGGGCTGGCCCGCTTCGGCGCCCAGGCCGCGCAGCAGCGCGCCCTGGGCGCGGCATTGGACGCGCTGCGGCCCGGTGGCCGGGTGGCAGTCATGGGGGCGCTCCCGTCGCTGGCGGAGAACGTGGCGGCGGTGCAGGCCCTTTTGCGCGCAGCGGGGCTGGTGGTGGAGGGCGACTCGCGCCACTCTGGTTGGCGTGGGCGGGCGTTGGGGTTGCGCGACCGCCTGGCCGGGCGCGAGTCCGCCGTGCCTTCCGTGCTGGTGGCCCAGAAGCTGGGGTGATTGTTTGGCCGCACCGTTGGGTGGGTTTTCCTCGTAGAATCATCTGTACCACACGGCGCTCGACGCCTGCCCGGGTCCACGAACAAGCTGTTAGGGCTGGGCACTTGGGCGCTGGGATTGCCCCCCATTCCCCAACCCCTTCCCCTACGCTGCGCGGAGGGAAGGGCGCCGCTTTTCTCCCTTCCCCGCTCTTGACAAACGCGCGGGTCTCGTCAACACTTGCCCCCGTGACTGCTGATAATTACGCCGGATAGGGTCGGGCGTCACCGTGTGGTGGGTAACGCCGGAAGGGGCGTATGGCGATACGCCCCTACGCGCGGGCCAGAGAACCGCCTCTGCACCCCCGTTCCTATATCGTGGATACACCGAAAAGGAGCAGCGACAGCACCATGATCGAGGGAACTCTGGTTGACCTCGTCCCGTTTGAGGACGATTTCGCCACGTACCTGGAAACGTGGATGAACGAAGAAGCGTGGTTCCGCGCGCACCTGTGGGAGCGCCGCGAGCCGCACACCGAGCACGATGTCAAGAAATTCATCGAGCGCATGGAGAAGGACGAGCGCGGGGCGCTGATCGGCTTCCAGGCCAAGAGCGGCGATCCTATCGGCGCGCTGATCTTCGACCACGAGTGGCCGCGCGTGCGCAAGGCCGAAGCGCGCTTCTTCGCCGGTGACAGCCGCTATGAAGGCTGCGACGAAGTGCTCGACGCGCTGCTGATGTTGGTGCGCTACTGTTTCGAGACGCGCAACCTGCACCGCCTGGACGCCGTCGCTCTGCCCTTCGACGAGGCCAAGCTCGATCACCTGCGCCGCGCTGGCTTTGTTCACGAAGGGACGCTGCGCCGGCACATTCGCTGGGACGGCGATTACGTGGATATGGAGATGTTTGGCCTGCTGGAGAGCGAGTGGCCGGGCTACGCGGCGAAGGTCGCCGAGCTGGGTTTGCAGCCGAGCGGCCTGGAGCCGAAGCCCAAGCCGGAGAAGAAGGACGAAAAGAAAGACGGCACTGGATAGCACGGGGATGGCGGCGCGACAGGGCGACTGTGCGCGCCGCCCTGGAAAGGTGGCAGATATGCTCGAAGGGCTGTTGGTGGACCTGGTGCCCTATGGCAAGGCGTTCCAGGACCTGGATCACCGCTGGATGAACAGCGAGGCGAGCTTCTGGTCGAGCGGCGGCGAGCGCCATTTCATGTCGGAGGCGATGGTCGCTGCGCGCCATGCCCAATGGGCTGAGGAGCGCGAGCGCACTGGCGGCGGGAGCGGGGTGGGCTTTGGCGTGCAGACGAAGGACGGCAAGCCGCTCGGCTACTTCGGCATCAACTGGCTGGCGCCTGCCCATCGTCTGGCTATGCTCGGCGCTAAGATCGGCGAGCCGGAATACTGGGGCGGCGGTTACGGCACCGATGCGCTGCTGCTGCTCCTGGACTACACCTTCGACTGGCTCGACGTGCGCAAGGCGTGGCTGATGACGACCAGCATGAACGCCCGCGTCATGCGCCAGATGGAGAAGGTCGGTTTCCGGCTGGAAGTGCGCCAGCGCCAGAGCGCGCTGGCCGACGGCGTGTGGTACGACTGGCTGGCCTACGGGCTGCTGCGCGACGAGTGGGCAGGCCGCGCGACGCTGGTCGAGCAATTGGGCCTGCGCGAGCGCGCGGCGGCGCTGGGGTCCGGCGCGAAATGAGGCGGCGATGAAGCTTGAGGGATTGCTCGTAGACCTGGTGCCGCTCGGCGAGCGGTTCGGGGCGCTGGAGCACCGTTGGGAGAACGGCGAGGCGGCTTTCTGGGGCGACGTGGGCGACCGCCAACTTCTGTCGCAGGCGACGGTCAAGCGCCGCCAGGAAGAGCGCGCCGCGCGCGAAGGGCAGCACCTCCAGAGTGCCTTCGGCATCCAGACCAAAGACGGCGCGCCGATTGGTGCCTTCTTCGTCGGCGACATCAAGCCGCACCTGCGCTTGGCTATCCTGGGCGCGCAGATTGGCGAGCCGGAGTACTGGGGCGGCGGCTATGGCACGGACGCGCTGCTGCTCGTCGTGGACTACGCCTTCGACTGGCTGGATTTGCACCGGCTGTGGCTGGTGACGATGAGCCTCAACGCGCGCGTGATGCGCCAGATGCAGAAAGTCGGCTTCGCGCTGGAAGCACGCCAACGCCGGGCAACGCTGGCCGATGGCCAGTGGCACGATCTGCTGTTCTACGGCCTGCTGCGCGAGGAGTGGCCGGGCCGCGAGGCCATGGTTGAGCGGCTGGGCTTGCAGGCGAAAGGGTGAGCGATGCTCTACGGGACGCTGGTTGACCTGGTGCCCTACGGCGAGCGGTTCAAAGCGCACGACCACGACTGGTGGAACAATGAGTCGCGCTACTGGGGCAGCATGGGCGAGCACATGTTCGTCTCGCGGGCCGCAGTCGAGCGCGAGTACGAGGAGTGGGATCAGACCCAGCATACCGAGACCGGCGTGGGGTTCGGCATCCTGACCAAAGATGGCACGCCCATCGGCGGCATCGGCATCAACTGGCTGTCGGCGCATCATCGCGTGACCGACCTGGGCGCGGTGATCGGCGAGCGCGCCTACTGGGGCGGCGGCTACGGCACGGACGCGCTGCTGCTCGTCGTGGATTATGCCTTCAACTGGCTCGATATGCGCAAGGTGTGGCTGGGCACGATGAGCCTCAACGCCCGCGTGGTGCGCCAGATGGAGAAGGTCGGCTTTGCGCTGGAGACGCGCCAGCGCGAGGGCACTGTCGCTGATGGCCGCTGGCACGACGTGCTGACCTTTGGCCGGCTGCGCGATGGCTGGCCCGGCTACGCGGCGATGGTCGCGGCGCTGGGCATCGTCGCGCGCTGAGGCGCTTTTCCCGCCCGGCAGGGGTGCAGCAGTGCAGCGCCCCCGAGTCCCAGGACGCGGCGGGATTGCCATGAGACTTCCGAAGTCCGCGCGGACTTCGGAAGTCTTGTTCTTGCGGTCTGGCGAGTTCTCCCCCGAAACGAGATGTGCTGCGCTGCGGACTTGCCCCTGGCCCCACATACCTGTAAGCTAGGGGCACGGTATGTGAATTAGATCGAACGGTGACCGGCCAAAGACCCGGAGTCCCGGCGGCATTGGCCGCAGAGCTTGATGAGAGATAGCTGATGAAAACCAAGATGCTTGTGATACTGCTCGTGATCGCGCTGCTGAGCGTTGGAGCTAGCGCCAGCGCGGCGACGACCCGGCCCACGATCATCACCTTCGATTCGTCGCTGGAGATGATCGCGCTGGCCGAAGCAGAGGCGGGTGAGGCCACGACTACGCTCACCTGGCACACCGTCGGCCTGACCGAAGAATACCGGTTGGCGCTGCACACCTACGTGCTGGACGACTGGCAGCTTGTCTTCCCCGCCGACACCGCCCCACTGGAAGCGAGCGGCGCGCGCGTCGTCACCATCCGCCACCCGCTGAACTTCGGCCCGCCCACCTTCCTGCTCTCGATCATCCGCGTGGGCACCAACAAGGTCGTTGACCAGCGCATCGTGACCATCCCCTACGACACGGCTTCCCTCACCGAGCCGCCCGCAGTGACCAGCTTCGCCGCCCAAGCCGGGGCGGTGGACGGCGCGACGCTGGCTTCCGGCGAGGCGCGGGTGATGGTCGCCTGGGAAGTGACCGATCGCGTGCCATCGGCCAACCTCGTTTTCGACCAGGTCTTCGCCGACGGCACGACGACCTCCGTTGAGCTGCCGCGCCTGTACCTGTGGATTCCCTCGACGGGCGAGGGGCCAGTGGCCCCGGTCTACCGCGAGGGCGAGGAGACGGTGACGCTGCGCCTGCGCGTGGTGGACGTGGTGGCGGGCACAGTCTACGCTGAACAGATGCTGGAACTGCCGATCAGCGAGCCGGTGGCGGGCGGCGCCGAGCCGGGCAGAACTCAACCTGCCGAGCCGCAGCCGCAGCCGGAGCCGGCTTCGCCGACGGGCGGGGTGAACATCTTCACGGCCACGCCGAACACGGTCGCGCCGGGCCAGCCGGTGACGCTCACCTGGGATGTGAGCGGGGCGCGCGGCGTGCGCATCGAGGCGGCAGTCCCCCAGATGACGGCAGTGCAGACGGTGGTAGACGCGCAGGCAGCGACCGGCTCGGCTGTGGTGAATGTGCCAGGCTATGCCGCGTACAACGTCACCTACACGCTGCGCACGCTCGATGGATCAGCGGCGGCGACGGCCATCGTGCAGGTAAGCTGCCCGTACTCGTTCTTCTTCGGGCAGGGCGACGGCTGCCCGACGAGCCGGCCACAGCAGGTGGGCGCGTCGTACCGGGCGTTTGAGGGCGGGCACATGATCTGGCGGTCCGACACCAACGAAATCTACGTGCACTTCAGCGACGGCACGGCGTCCATCTTCCTAGAGCAGGACTACGCCAACCTGCCCGATGCCGTGATCGAAGAAGCGCCGCCGCTCAACCGCCAGGCACCGGACAGCGGCTTTGGCAAGGTGTGGGCCAACGCGCCGGGCGTGCGCGACAAGCTAGGCTGGGCGCTCGACGACGAGCAGGGCTACATGGCCACTGCGCAGCGCGTCGCGCCGACGCGGGTGCCGCGCCCGCAGTTCGCGTTCTATATCACCCTGCCGGGCGGTGAGGTGGTCGGCTCCGGGTATGGGGCCTGGCGGATCGTCGCCGGCGGCTGAGCCAGCCCTGTCCCACAGGGCAAGCAGGACGCAGGAGGTTCGAGGATGATGCATGTCGCGCGAAACGCTGGATCGCGACGAGGTTGAACGCCTGCTTGGCGTCCGGACGGTCAGAACGCGGCTTCATTGTGGCTGCCTGATGCTGGCGCTGATCGTGCCATTCCTGGTCTCGCTGACCCTCCTATTGCAGCAGGTCACGGACGATCCTCCGGCAGTAGACCTGGAGGCATGGCTGGTGACCCGCCTGTTGGAAGAAACGCCCGACATGATCCGCGAATCGGGGCTTGATGACGACAGCATCAGGCAGATCGTGCAGCGGTTAGCAGCCAACCCAACTGGTTGCGGCCAGCCCCTGGAAGACGTGAATATCACCCTGTGCCGGGATGAGCTGGGGGCAGAGCCATCCGCTCACGAAGTCCGTTTCCAGATTCTGCGCAAGGTCATGGAAGAAGCCTACGAGGGCGGGGCGCAGGGCGTGGTCGATCTGCTGGAAGACCCGGAGGGAGAAGAAGAAGGGCTGGGCCTGTTGGGAGCCGCCTTCGATCTGTTCAGCCGGAAGGGTCACCAGTCCACCAATTCGGTGTTCGTGGTGGCGGCCCCGGCAGCGGCGCTGGTGATGCTGTTGCTGGCGGTTTTGAGTCGCGGGTTCGGCAAGCTGTTCTGGCCCGGATTGATCGTGTTTCTGGGAGGGCTGCCGCTCTTTCTGCTGTCGGTTTTGGGCTTGCGGGCGACGACTGAAGCGCCCCCCGCTGTTCGTGACTGGCTGGAAGAGTTCACGCTGCTGATCGCGGTGTCATTGGGGATCGCTACTGCCATGCTGGTGTTGTCTGGCATGAGCCGGGTCGTCAAGGGCCTCAGGGCCGCATTCGGATAGATACCTTCATCCGAGGGCAATTGCCGGAGAATCTGCCGCACGCCAGCCGGTTGACCTCGCCCTCGCTCGGCGCTAACGCGCCTCACTTCCCCTTCTCCGCTGCGGAGGGCCGGACATATTAGACAGTGTTGATATAGCGTAATGACAAGCGATCACAATCGACGGAAGAAGCGGGCGGCTTGAGCGAGAAGCTCGAATGCCTGGTAGGGTCTGTAGGGGCGGGTTTGCAAACCCGCCCCTACGACCGGTTCACTGAATTCGCCTTCATCGTTCGTTTCTTCCCTTGAATTGATCTTCCGTAACCTATCATTAACCGTCAACGCAATCTTATTTGTCCGTCCCTCCGCTGCGGAGAGGGGGGCTTCTACTAGCGCGCGTGGCCGCTCGTAGACGCAGCCCTCTGCTGCACTGGCCCGCCCAGTTCCGGCGGCAGCTTGACCACGCGGGCGAGAGCTTGCTCGATGGCGTCAATGGTGGGCGGCTTGACGATGTAATCGTTCGCGCCGGCTTCGAGCGCGGCGGTGATGGTCTCCTGGTTGTCGCTGGCCGAGACGATCACCACCGGGACAGTGGCGGTGGTCGGGTCGCGGCGCAAGAAGCGCAGCACCTCCAGCCCATTGAGGCCAGGCATGTTGAGATCCATGAAGATCACGTCGGGGATGACCTGGTTGAGTTGCTGAATGGCCATGCGCGGGCCGTAAGCGATGACGACCGTATGCCCCAGCACCCCGACCTGCGCCGCCAGGCTTTGCGCCATCTGGCGATCATCTTCGACGATCAACACATTGTACAGCATGAGTCACCCCTTGGCTGGCTCGCTGGCGGTATGCCCTCACTTGCTGACAGTGTAGCATAGGCAGCGCGTTTGTGCCTTGCCCGCGCCCCGTTTTGCCATGAATCTTGTGTGAATTTAGTCCCCAAGGTGCCGCCAGACGGCCAGGGCGCGCCTTCCGACGCGCGCGCCGATTCGTGCTACAATGGCGCGCTGACGGCTGTCCGCTGAGCACGGATCACCGCTCACTTTCTCCAAAGGAGGCACCATGACCTCGCCTATCTATCTGGCGCTGGTAATGCACAATCACCAGCCGGTCGGCCAGTTCGACTTCGTCAACGAGCACGCGGTGCGCGTGGCCTACGAGCCGCTGGTGGACCTGTTGGAGCGGCACCCGTCGGTCGCCTGCGCCATTCACTTCACCGGCAGCCTGCTCGATTACCTGGTGGCCCAGCAGCGCCCGCTGTTGGCGCGCGTGCGCGCGCTTGTGGCGCGCGGGCAGCTCGAGGTGCTCTCCGGCGGTTACTACGAGCCGTTGCTAACCACGCTGCCCGACGCCGACAAGATCGGGCAGATTCACAAGCTGGGCGCGGCGGTCGAGGAGGTGTTCGGGATGCGCCCGCGCGGGATGTGGCTGGCCGAGCGCGTGTGGGAGCCGCATTTGGTGCGCTCCATCGCCGAGGCAGGCATTGACTACGTGATCATTGACGACACACACTTCGAGGCGGTCGGCTATGACCGCGAGCGCGAGCTATTCGGCTACTTTGTCAGCGAGGAGCAGGGCTACACGGTGCGCGTCTTCCCCACGCTATCGTACCTGCGCTACGCCATCCCCTGGGACACGGTGCCCAACCTGCTTGATTGGCTGCGCCACCAGGCGGACGTCCCGGCGACCGGCTCTGCGCCCAAGCTGGCCCTGATGGGCGACGACGGCGAGAAGTTCGGTGTGTGGCCGGGCACCTACGAGCACAACTGGGGCGGCGGGCAGTACATGGCGACACTCTTCGCCGCGCTGGAACAACACGCGGCCTGGCTGCACACGATCCGCCCGATGGACTACATCGCGCAGTTCCCCGCGCTGGGCCGCGTCTACCTGCCCACAGCCAGCTACTTCGAGATGGGCCAGTGGGCGCTGCCCCCGGCCCGCTTCCGCGAATTGAAGGGGATCAAGGCGGAGATGGAGGCGGCGGGCCGCCAGGACGTGCTGCGCTACCTGCGCGGCAGCGTGTGGCGCAACTTCATGGTCAAGTACGACGAGGTCAACCACATGCACAAGCGCATGTTGGTCGTGGCCGAGAAGGTTCACGCCATGCCCGAAGGGCCGGACAAGACCCGCGCGCTCGACCTGCTGTGGCGCGCCCAGGCCAACGACGCCTACTGGCACGGGCTGTTCGGCGGCGTGTACCTGTTCAACTTCCGCGTGGCCAACTACGCCAACCTGATCGAAGCGGAGGCGCTGGCCGAAGGCGAAGACGCCCCGCTGACCGTCCGCCAGTTCGACTTCGACAAGGACGGCGCCGAGGAGATCGTCCTGAGCGGCGCGCCGTTCAACGCCCTCTGGAAGCCGGACGCGGGCGGGACGATGCTGGAGCTAGACACCCGGCCAGGGCGCTACAACCTGCTCAACATCATGACCCGGCGCGAGGAGGGCTACCACGAGGAGATTCGCCGGGCGGCGGCAAATGGGACGCTGGTCACGCCGGAGATGGAGGCGCACGGCGTCACCTTCGCGGGCCGCGACGCCGTGCACGCCAAAGAAGACGGCATCGAGCGCCACCTGATCTACGACTGGCACCGGCGTGGCGCGTTTGTGGATCACTTCCTGCGCGAGGACGTAGACCTGCCCGCCTTCGCCCGCGCGTTCTACGGCGAGCAGGGCGATTTCGTCACCCAGCCCTACGCGGCAGACGTGCGCCAAAGCAACGGCGAGGTGACGGTGACGCTGCGCCGCGATGGGCACGTCTGGGTGGGCGATCACCATCGCCCGCTGCGCGTCGAGAAGGCGTTCACCTTCCGGCACGGGCAGGATCGCTACACCTGCGCGTATACCGTCACCAATCTGTCCGACGCGCCGGTTGACGTGCGCTTCGCGGTGGAGCTGGTCTCTGGCTTCGACGGCGGGCAAGACCCGCGCTATGCTTCGCTGACTGTGAACGGGAACGACCATCCGGCGCGGCTGGCCGACTGGCTGGAGCACGCGGGCGTCATGGCGCATACGACTGCCAGCCGGCTGCGCGGCCTGGTGCTGACAACCGAAGTCGAGCACCCGTGCACGCTGTGGACGTTCCCGCTGGAGACGGTGACGATGAGCGAGGCCGGTTACGAGCGTGGCTACCAGGGGAGTATCTACCTGCATATCTGGTCGCTGCACCTGGGGGCGGGCGAGTCGTGGCAGGGGTGGCTGGCCCAGGAGGTGCGCGCGGAGACACCCTGAGCTTGACTTTGCACATCTCAACAATCGCATCTATGGGCATTTTTCGGTG
>DYGW01000064.1 GCA_020724485.1 Thermoflexus sp.
GCGCTCAACTTCCCCCTCTCCGCTGGCGGAGAGGGGGTCAGGGGGTGAGGTTGCGAGCGGAAGCAACGAACTAGCAATCAGAGTATCCCCAGTATAGCCCGGATTGATCGGTCGCATAAGGTCGAAACGTGACGAAATATAAAAAAGACATAAATTCTGGCCACAGCGCAACGTCAAGATCATAGCACACATGGAGGAACATGACGCCGGGCACAGCCACCTTTTGCCCACCGCCCGGCTCATGAAGTGCAAAAACAGACGGCGCCCGTCATTCCTGGCGGACGCCGTGCTTCTCCCGTCGAACCCAGACTTCCGAAGTCTGCGCAGACTTCAGAAGTCTAGTGTCGGCGCGCCCGCGCCCCTACCCCTTGTGGTAGTAAACGTCCCAGCCGAGGTACTTGGTCAGCGCCTCGTAGACGGCGTCGGCGACCAGCGTCTGGTTGACGGCGACGTGATGCTCGTAGCCGTTGTCGCAGATGTAGGCTAGCAGCTTCTGGAAGTTCGGCACGCGCACCACGCCGTGCCCGCCGAAGGTGCTGATCGGGTCGGTGGTGAACTCGCCCTCGCCCACGTAGGCAACGATCTTGCCGTTCAAGTCGTCGGTGCTGATGCGCAGGTAGGTGAACGGCGCCGCCTTGACGCGCCCTTGCAGCGTCCCCCAGGTATTGTCCATGCCCACTGTCCCGGCGATGATGTCCTGGTAGTCAATGACCTGGATGTCGTCCACGAAGACGCTCTTGGGATAGTTGGAGCAGTGGAAGACCACGCCCTTGTCCGGGTCGTCGCCGTAGTTGTTGTTCCAGTCCACCAGCGCGCTCGGCCTGCCGGAGGCGAGGGCCATCGCGTACATGGCCGCGGTCCCGGCGATGTCTGTCTCGCAGGCGGAGGGCATCAGCCCCTCGCTGAGCATACTCATCAGCGTGCAGGGCACCACGCCGAAGAACTCCTGCAGGCTCGTCCAGCACTGGATGGCCGTGGCGTCATACTCATTGGCGGCGATCCACTCGTCCATCACCACACCCAGCCTGGCGATCTTGGTCAGCGCCGCCGGAGGTATCTTGGCCACGCTGGCGTAGGCTTTGATCGCGTCGCGCTTGGCCGTCACGCGCGCGTCATCGTCGGCCAGGCGGGCGATGCGCCCGTAGGCTTCCGATAGATCGAGCGTCTCGACGGTGATGCCGGCGCGCTCGAACAGCTTCTCGCTGAAGCGCACCGTGTTGAAGGCCACCGGGCGCGCGCCGAGCATCCCGAAGCGGGCGCGGCGCATCCCGCGCGCCACGCGGCACACCGCGGCGAAGCGGCGCAGGTCGGCGCGGAAGCTCTCGGATTCGGGGTCAACGGTGTGCAGCGCCGTCAGGCTGAAGGGGATGCCGTACTGGCGCAGGTTGTTGCACAGCGACATCTTGCCGCAGAAGCTGTCGCGCCGCCACTGGAGGTCCATCTTGGCCGGATCATCCGGGAACGCCTGGACAAGCACCGGTACGCCCAAGTCGGCGAAGCGCAACGTGTTGGCGACGCCGCGCTCGTCGCCGAAGTTGGGCAGCGTGACCAGCACGCCGTCAATCTCGTCGCGGTGCGCGCGGAATAGCTCGGCGCACTTATGCGCGTCGCTCAGACTCTCCACGCTGCCGTATTCGGTGTCCTGCGGGCCGAGCGCGACGACCTTGATGCCCTCTTCGGCGAGCACCTTCAGCACCGTCTCGCGCCCGGACTCGCACAGATGGCTGGGGAAGAATCCCCGGTTGCCGACAATTACCCCTAAAGTGACTTCTTTCTTCATGATTCTCCCTCGTGATAGATAGGCTCACTCTCATAGAAATCGGCGCAGGAGACCCCCGCCTCATGCAGATTAACGAACTAACACGGATACCGCACCCGGCGCGTAGGGACGCGGCAAGCAGCGCCCCCGCCTCTAGACTTCCGAAGTCTTCGAGACTTCGGAAGTCTGATCTCCGAGCCTGCGCCGCTTTACCTCACCCCCAGCCTCGCTACGCTCGGCTTGCCCCCTCTCCGTCAACGGAGAGGGGGAAGTTGAGCGCAGCGAAACGGGGGTGAGGTAGGCTCTACTGCCCATAGACCGTCGTGTACCGCTCGTGCAGCTTGGCGATGTCCTGCGGCGCGATCGGGATCGGTTCGCCCAGTTGGCAGGCCAGGAAGACAGTACGCGCCACGTCTTCGCACATCACCGCCGCCTTGACCGCCGCTTTGGGCGTCGGCCCGACGGTGAACACGCCGTGATTCTGCATGATCACCGCTGGTGAGTGCGGGTTCGGCCCTTCGCGCAGCACGCGCACGACCTCGCGCCCGATCTCCTCGCCGCCGATCAGGGCGAAGCCACCGCAGGGAATCGCCCCGCCGAACTCGTCGGCCATCGCCGTCAGCACGCACGGGATGTCGCGCCCCAGCGCGGCCCAGGCCGTCGCGTAGGGGCTGTGCGTGTGGACGATGCCGCCCACCTGGGGCATGGCCCGGTAGATGGTGCAGTGCGTGGCCGTGTCCGACGAGGGCTTGTAGTCGCCTTCGATCACGCGCGCGTCGGCGTCCACCACGACCATATTGTGCGGCCCCAGGTCGTCGAAGGTGAGGCCGCTGGGCTTGATGACCACGTAGCCCGTCGCCGGGTCGCGTCCGCTGACGTTGCCGCTCGTCCAGGTGACCAGGTTGTTGCGCGGCAATTCGGCGTGCAGGTCGGCGACGACTTTGCGCAGTTGTTCGAGCATTAGTCGAGTCCCCTCGCCTGGTTGCGAATCTTGCGCAGGCGCTTCATCACGTCGTTCTGGCCACGCCCGAAGTAGTCATGCAGCGTGACGTACTCGGCGAACAGTCTATCATAGACCGCCTGGTGCTCGGCGATGGGCTTGAAGACCTCGTCCTTGAGCTTGCCCATCGCCTTGGCCGCCGCCTGGATGTCGGGATAAGCCCCCGCCGCGACCGCCGCGTGCATGGCGCTGCCCAGCGCCGGCCCCTGCGCGCTGTCAATGATGCGGAACTCGCGGCCCGTCACGTCGGAGTAGATTTGCATCAGCAGCTTGTTCTTCTCCGGCAGGCCGCCCGCCGCCACCAACTCCTTGATCGGCACGCCGCTGTTCTCGAACGACTCGATGATCACCCGCGTGCCGAAGGCCGTCGCTTCGATCAGCGCGCGGTAGATGTCCGGGGCGCGCGTGCCCAGCGTGGCCCCGATCAGCAGGCCGCTCAAGTCAACATCCACCAGCACCGAGCGGTTGCCGTTCCACCAGTCGAGCGCCAGCAGGCCGTGCTCGCCGGGCTTCTGTTTGGCGGCTTCGGCTTCCAGGTAGGCGTGCAGGTCCATGCCCTGCACCCTGGCCGCTTCATGATATTCGGGTGGCACGGCGTTGTCCACGAACCAGGCGAAGATGTCGCCCACGCCGCTCTGCCCGGCCTCGTAGCCATACATGCCGGGGATGATGCCCCCGTCCACCACGCCGCACATGCCGGGCACTTCTTGCAGCGTTTCGCCGAGCACCATGTGGCAGATGCTGGTGCCCATGATCATGACCATGCGCCCCGGCTCGGTCACCTGGGCGGCGGGCACAGTCACGTGCGCGTCTACGTTAGCCACAGCGACAGCGATGCCCGGCTTGAGGCCCATCCAGGCGGCGGCTTCCTCGGTCAGGCCGCCCGCGCGCCCGCCCAGCGGAGCCAGCGGCGCGGCCATCTTCGTCTCGACGACATCGACCAGCTCGGGGTGCAGCGCGGCCAGGTACTTCTTGTCCGGGTACTTGCCGTCCTGGTAGATGGCCTTGTAGCCCGCCGTGCACGTATTGCGCGTCTCGACGCCGCAAAGCTGCCAGATCACCCAGTCTGCCGCCTCGATCAGCCGGTCGGCGGCGCGATAGATATCTGGCGCTTCATCGAGGATTTGCAGGACTTTGCTGAAGAACCACTCCGACGAGATCTTGCCGCCGTAGCGGGCCAGCCAACTTTCGCCCATCTGCCGCGCCGTCTCGTTGATCTTGTCGGCTTCGGGCTGGGCGGCGTGGTGCTTCCACAGCTTGACCCAGGCGTGTGGGTTGTTGCGCCATTGCGGCACCCGGCACAGCGGCGTGCCATCGGCCAGGGTGGGCATCATCGTGCAGGCGGTGAAGTCAATGCCGACGCCGATCACGTCCGCCGGGGCCACGCCGCTGGCTTTGAGCGCCGCTGGCACTGCGTGCTTGAACACGCCGATGTAGTCGTCTGGGTTTTGCAGCGCCCATTCTGGGGGCAGCCGCTCGCCGCTGGAAGGCAGCCGCTCGTCAATGACGCCGTCCGGGTACTGGTAGACGGCGCTGCCCAGCTCGGCCCCGTCGCGGACGCGCACGATCACCGCGCGCCCGGACTCCGTCCCAAAGTCCACGCCAACCGCGTATTTCTCGTTTGCCATAGATGGTTCCACTCCTTCGTTGTCTAGGACTGCCAGCCTCTAGCGAGATTGCGCCTGCCGCGGTTCGTCCCCCCATCCCCGGCCCTTCTCCCTCAAGGGTGGAAGGGAGAAATGCACTGGGTGGGCTCCCCTTCCCCCCACACAGCGTGGGGGAAGGGGTTGGGGAATGGGGGGGACAAGACGGCCAACCCACCTATGAGTTCCTCAGAAATCGGACGCGCTGCTCACCACTCACGGCACAGATGCCGGGGCCGCGTCCCGCAGCGCCCGGCTGAATGGGTACAGTTGCCCGTAGAGGGCGAACTGCTCCTCGTAGCGGCGGTGACGCCCGGCATCCGGCGTGAAGACGCGCTCGACCTGCACCAGGACGCTAACCGCCTCTTCCGTGCTGGCAAAGACGCCCGCGCCCAGCCCGGCCAGGATCGCCGCGCCCAGCGCGCCCGCCTCGGTGATGCGCGGGCGGGCCAACGGTCTGCCCAGAATGTCCGCTTTGATCTGCAGCCAGGCGTTCGAGCGCGCCCCGCCGCCGGTGACGCGGTACTCCTCGATGGCGATGCCCGCCGCCGCCATGTGATCCAGCCCCTCGCGGAAGTAGTACGTCACGCCCTCCAGCAGTCCCTTGATGAACTCGCCGCGCGACGTAGCCAGCGTCAGCCCGGCGATCAGCCCGTAGGGATGCGGGTCGTGGGCGGGCGGGCCGGTCGGCGCGAAGTGGGGCAGCACCAGCAGGCCGGTCGGCCCGGCGGGCATCTCGGCCAGCAGCAGGTCGTAAACGTCCTCGCCACGCGCCCGCGCCGCCGCGTGCTCCAGCGGGGCGAACGTGTCGCGGAACCACTTGAGCAGCGCCCCGCCGGTCAGGTTGTAGTAGAAGCTGACGTACAGGCCCGGCACGGCGTGATGCTCGACGTTCAGCCCGACGGCGACCATCGGCGCGGCGGGCGGGATGGTGTCGTAGACGGGCGCGATGCAGACGTAGGTGCCCAGCCCGTAGGCGGCCATGCCGGGGCGGGTGACGCCTGCGCCCAGGGCGCTGGCGCACTGGTCGTGCGTGCCGACGACGATGGTCACGCCGGGCGGCAGGCCCAGGTCAGCGGCCACCGATCGCGCCACCGTCCCAACCGGCGTGCCGGGGCGGGCCAGGCCGGGCAGCTTGTCGGCGGGCATGCCCACCAAGGCGAGCGTCTCGTCCGACCACGTCTCCGCCTGAATGTCCAGGAACAGCGAGCGGTTAGCCAGCCCGAAATCGGTGACCGGCTCGCCGCCCAGCAGGTATGCCGCCAGGTCCGCCCAGGACAGGAACTTATACGTTTTCTCGAATAGCTCCGGGCGGTGATCGCGCAGCCAGATCAGCTTGGGGCCGCCGTAAACGACGGCGGGAGCGTTGCCGCTGCGCGCGAAGAAAGCCAGCGGATCGAGCGCGGCCAGTTGGGCCAGCGTCTCAGCGCCGCGCGTGTCGAAGCCCAGCACGCAGTTGCCCAGAATCTCGCGTTGCGCCGAGACGGGGGTCATGGCCTCGCCCATCGAGGCGGCGCACACGGCGGTGATGGGGTCGCGGGCCGTCTGCGCGGCCACCTCGCAGATGGCGTCACGGATCAGCGACCAGACACGGGCGCTGTCCAGTTCGGCCCAATCAGGCTGCGGGCGCAAGGTGTCGTATTCGCGGGCGGCGGTGGCGATGATCTGTCCGTCGGTGGCCAGGACGAGCAGCTTGCAACCGGTCGTCCCGATGTCAATGCCCAGCAGACTCATCGCGCACCGTCCTGGTGGGCGATGAGGGCGGGGAAAAGAGAATAGTCCGGTGCGGTCGTTCGCCGGAAAGAAGACCTCATGACCAAAAACCTTTGCCGAAAAAGACCCTTCGCCTGTGCGCTCAAAAGGCACACGCCAACCTCATTTCCATTATACGTGTTTGGCCGCTGCCGCACGCACATCTGGCGCGGGGGCGTATTTCACGATGGGGGCGAGAGTCTTGAACCGCAGAGATGCAGAGGACACGGAGAAGAACTTCAGAGTGTTCATTAATCTATCTCTTCTCTGCGCTCTCTGTGCCTCTGCGGTGATACCTTGCCCCAGAGATGAAACGCGCCTTAGCGCGGCGGGCAGGCGCTCTGCCGCTCGACCAACTGCGGGTGAAGCACGCGCTGGTGAACCGGTGTATGCGGGTTGTCAATGAGCGCCACCAGATACTCGACGCTCTGCTCGCCCAGCGCCGCGAAATTCTGGCAGACAGTGGTCAGCGGCGGCTCGAAGTACGCGGCTTCGGGGATGTCGTCAAACCCCACCACCGACACATCCTCCGGCACGCGCAGCCCGCGCCCGCGCAGCGCGCGAATGGCGCCCAGCGCCATCTGGTCGTTGGCGACGACCAGCCCCGTGAACAAAGCGCCCTGGTCCAACAGGCTGTTGGCGGCCCGAAAACCGCCCGCTGCCGTCCAGTCCCCTTCGACGGACGGGCCGGGAGCCAGCCCGGCCTGGTGCAGCGTCTTGATCCAGCTTTCGTGGCGCGCCTGCGCGCCGTACCAGTTGAGCGGCCCGCTGATCTCGCACAGGGCGCGGTGGCCCTGGTCAATCAGGTATTGGGTGACCAGGCGGCTGCCGAACCGCTGGTCAATGACCACCGACGGCACCTTAGCGCCTAGCTCGGTGTCAATCTGCACAAAGGGAATATTCGCGCACAGCGCGACCATGTCCGCGCCGCTCAGCCCGGTCACCGGCGTGATCAGCACCAGGCCGTCCACCACGCTGCCGCCCAGCGCGTCAATTGCGGCGCGGATTTCGTGCGGAGTCAGCACCCGGACGGTCGAGAGCGTGACGCCATAGCCGCGCGCCCTGGCCGTCTGCTCGACGTGAGTCACCATCTGCGCCGGGCCGTAGTGATCAATGCCGAAGGTGACGATGCCCAACATGCACGTGCGCTGGGTAGCTAGGCTGCGCGCAGCCCGATTGGGGCGGTAGCCCAGCTTGCGGATTGCGTCCTGGACGCGACGGCGCGTGTCGTCGGAGACGTAGGGATGGTCGTTGACGACGCGCGACACCGTCTGTGACGATACTCCCGCCAGGTGAGCGACATCGTCCAGGGTCACGCGCTTCGAGTCGATTCCCGCCATAGCACCCTCAGCATCCGGCATCATTCTGCTAGCGCTAACATCATATCACGGGACGAAGGCGCAGGTCAAGCAAGGCGGCAGCGCGCGCACCTCGTCTGGGACGTGATCTAGACTTCCGCAGTCTCGAAAGACTGCGGAAGTCTCTCGCTGCGGGCTACCAAGCCGCGTCGGGGCGTATGCCAGATTCGGGGCGCGACGAGTCGTTGTAGGGGGCGGGTTGCGAAGCCTGTCCCCTACAGGGTCCACGAACAACCTGTTAGGGCTGGGCACTTGGGCGCTGGGATTGCTCCCCATTCCCCAACCCCTTCCCCCACGCTGCGCGGAGGGAAGGGGAGCAGGCCCGCCGCTTATTCTCCCTTCCCCCCTTGTGGGGGAAGGGCCGGGGATGGGGAGGGACAAACACGTTCACGACTTGTTCGTGGACCCTCCCCTACACAACCGCTTGACTCGGCAGAGCAGAGTATCATATACTGGAAGTGTGTTTGCGCTAACAGCGCCGTACGGCGCACTGTCGAGATTGCGCGGGGAGGATCGCGCCTCTGCTTCGGGGGTGCGGCCCCGCCGTTGAGGGCTGGTTGGGCAGTAATTGACAAGCTCCGCCAGCGAGCATAAGCTTAAGGTGTGCAGGAGGACGCAGGGACTGGCGGGAGATGGCGCTCCCGTTGAGCTGCGTCTTTGGCAGGAAGCCCCTCCGTTGGGGGCGCTTCCAGCAAAACTCGCCCGCAGTGTTTACCTACACTAAGGAGGACCAAAAAGATGTTGAGAAAAGCGGGACTTGTTGTGGCTCTTGTCCTCGTGCTGGCCCTGGTGCTGCCCACCGTGGCCTACGGCCAGGGCGCCGGGGGCCCCAAGGAAAAATGGTGCAGTGATGTCAAGATCGTCTTCTTCCCCGGCGGACCGGCGGGCGGCGTCTTTGCCGTGAACGTCTACAACGGCGCGCGCCAGGCGGCCAGCGACCTGGGCGCGAACGTAGACTACGTCTGGTCGGATTGGGACCCGCAGAAGATGGTCCAGCAGTTCGCCGAAGCGATGGCCATGAACCCGGACGGCATCGCCATCATGGGTCACCCCGGTGAAGATGCCTTCGAGCCGCTGGTGGACGAGGCCGTGGCCAAGGGCATCATCGTCACCAGCCAGAACACCACCCTGCCGCGCATCGAGGCCAAGTACGCTGGTTTAGGTTTCGGCTATGTCGGCCAGGAGCTGTATCAGACTGGCTACAACCTGGGCAATGAGACCATCCGCCGCGCCGGCCTGCAGGCGGGCGACCGGGCGATGGTCTGGGGCCTGCTCTCGCAGCCGACCCGCGGCCTGCGCACCCAGGGCGTCATTGATGCCTTCGAGGAAGCTGGCCTGACGGTGGACTACCTGGAGATCGATTCGGCCACCAACGCCGATCCGCCCGCGGGCATCCCCACCTTCGTGGCCTATGTCTCGTCCAACCCGGATGTCAAGGTTGTGGTGACCGATCACGGTGGCCTGACGGCGACGCTGCAGGCCTATCTGGAAGCGGCGGGCAAGGGGCCGGATGACATCTACGGCGCGGGCTTCGACCTCTCGCCGGCGACGGTAGAGGCCATCCGCAGCGGCTACACCGACCTGGTCATTGACCAGCAGCAGTGGCTGCAGGGCTATCTGCCCATCCTGCAGATCTGCCTGAGCAAGCAGTTCGCCTTCGCCGGCCTGCACATTGACACCGGCGGCGGCTTCGCCAGCGCCGACAACATCGAACTGCTGGCTGCGCTGGTCGAGGATGTGATCCGCTAGGAGTCTGGCTGTTTGGGGGGGGTGGCGCGGCCTGTGCCCCGCCACCCCGGGCAAGACGCGGAATCTCTGAGGAGCAAACGGCTCTTTCCGATGTGAGACCGCACGCCGCAGTCAGCGCAGCGATGCCTGGCGGTGGGTGTGGGCCACACCCTTAGCCGTTTGCTCCTCTGGCTTGAAAGGGAACGCTTGATGGGCAACATCCTCGAAATGCGTGGCATCTGCAAGTCGTTTGGCGAAGTGCAGTCGCTGACGGATGTGGATTTCCGCGTCGGCGAAAACGAGATCGTCGGTTTGCTGGGCGACAACGGCGCGGGCAAGTCCACGCTGATCAAGATTATCACCGGCTTTTACCGTCCCGATGGCGGCGAGATTTACTTCCACGGCCAGCAGGTGGAGAACCTGACCGTGCCCAAGGCCCGCGCGCTGGGCGTGGAGACCGTCTACCAGGAGCGGGCCCTGGCCGACCTGCAGACGCTGTGGCGCAATATCTTCCTGGGCCGCGAACTGTCCAATCGCCTGGGCTTCCTCGACATCGGCACCATGAGGCGCGAGACACACCGTCTGATGGTCGAAGCGATGGAGTACACCTCCTCGGCGGTGAACCCCGACGCGGTGATCAAGACCTTCTCCGGCGGCGAGAAGCAGGGCGTAGCCATCACGCGGGCGCTCTATTTCCACGCCGAGCTGGTCATCCTCGACGAGCCGACGATGGGCCTCTCGCTGCAGGAAACGCGCAAGCTGATTGACTTCGTGCGCAGCATCAAGAGCGCCGGCAAATCAGCCATCTTCATTGATCACAATGTCTTCCACGTGTACTCGGTGGCCGACCGCGTGGTGGTGCTGGATCGCGGGCGCGTGGCCGGTGAGTTCCTGACCAAAGATATTACGCTCGACGATCTGATGGAAAAAATGTACCGGGTGGCGCAGACCGGCAGCCTGGACTGAGCCGTTGGCGAAGATACATCCTCTAGGCACCTGTTAAGGAAGGATTCTGCATGACCGCACGCGTAGAAACTCCAAGCCAGG
This sequence comes from Thermoflexus sp., assembly GCA_020724485.1. GTDB lineage: Bacteria > Chloroflexota > Anaerolineae > Aggregatilineales > Aggregatilineaceae > UBA2029. The sequence goes on from DYGW01000064.1 coordinate 10,288, forward strand.
GCCGTCTATGGACGGCGCGCGTGACCCAGCACATTCGCAAGAATGGGCTGCAACTGGGCATTATCGGCGTCCTGTTTGGGCTGTGGCTCCTGTTCATTGTCGGCGCACCGGACACCTTCCTCAAGGCCGACATTTATCGCGCCCTGATGACTTCGGTGCCCTACTGGGGCGTCATCGCCCTGCCCCTGACGATGGTTATCATCGCCGGTGACATTGACCTGTCGTTCATCTCGATCATGGCGGTGGGCATGGTCGCCTTCTGGGAAGTCTACGACATCACCGGCAGCCTGGGCGTGGCCTTCGCTGGCTGCCTGACAGTGGGCTTCCTGGTTGGGCTGCTCAACGGCGTCATCATCGTTGGGCTGGGCATCCCCTCGCTGATTGCCACCATTGGCACGCAGTTCTTCTGGCGCGGCGTCGTTGAGGTCATTCGCGGCGGGCAGGGCGAGTCGCTGGTGCTGACCAAAGGCACGATTCTGCGCGACAGCCTGGTGGGCAAGATCAACGGCTATTTCCCCGCCCAGGCGATCTGGATGGTGCTGATCGGCATCGCCGTCTGGATGCTGCTCAATCGCCACAAATTCGGCGCACACGTCTACCTGATCGGCGACAACGAGAACAGCGCCCGGCTAATGGGCGTCAATGTGGGCCGGACGCGCATGTTGCTCTTCGCGCTGGTGGGGCTGGCCGCCGCCTTTGGTGGGGTCCTGCAGAGCCTGGATGTGTGGTACTTCTGGCCGAACCTGGGCGAAGGCTACCTGATGAACACGCTGGCCGCTGTATTCCTGGGCGGCACGTCCGTCTTCGGCGGCACGGGCACCATCCTGGGCACGTTCGCCGGCTGCTTCATCATCGGCGCCATCCAGCCAGGCATTATCGCCATTGGTCTCACCGGCTACTGGACCAAATTGATCTACGGCCTGATCATCACCGTGTCGGTCGCCATGCACACCATACTGCGCAAGCGCATCAGCTAACCAGCAGCGCGCACCTGCCAGCGGGAGCCGCTCCACGCTGCCCGCCGGTTGGGAGCGTGCCAACCCTGACGAGGACGGGGTGATGGCAGCGACACAGCAAGCCTGGTGGACGGTTGAACTGGAAGGCATGCCCGATTTCGAAGCGGCCATGAAGCGAGTCTACGCCTGGTTCGAGGGGGCGGTGCTCGACCGCCCGCCGATCCGCTTCGTGGCCCACAACGCCTTCATCGAGCAGGCGAACCAGGCCTACCCCTCCGGCAACCTCAAAGATCGCTGGTTCGACGCGGAATTCCAGGTCGAGACCTTCCTCAAGTCCATCGCGGGCCAGCGCTTTCACGGCGAGACCTTCCCCGTCTTCTGGCCGAATCTGGGGCCGGAAGTCTACGCGGCATTCTACGGGGCGACGCTCGAATACGGCGAGGTCACCTCGTGGTCGGTGCCCTTCGTGCGGACGTGGGACGACATGGCCCGCCTGAAGCTCGACATGGGCAACGAGTATTTCACCACGCTGGAAGAAATGACGCGCCTGGCCATCGAGCGGCTGCGCGGCAAGGCGCTGGTCGGCTACACGGACCTGCACCCCGGCGTAGACTGCGCCGCCGCCTGGCGCGACCCGCAACAGTTGTGCATTGACCTGATCGAAAGTCCCGAACAGGCGCGCCAACTGATCCACATCGCCATTGACGACTTCGAGCGCATCTACGATCACTTCGACGCCATGCTCAAAGCCGCTGGGCAGCCTTCAGGAAGCTGGATGGGCATCCCCTCCTTCGGACGAATGCACATCCCCAGTTGTGACTTCTCCGCGCTGATCTCGCCCCGTCTCTTCGAGCGGTTCTGCCTGCCGGTGCTGCAACGCGAAGTGCAGACGATGACGCACAACGTATTCCACGTGGATGGCAAGGGCGTCGCCCGGCACCTGGACATGATCCTCAGCGTGCCCGGCGTGCACGCCATTCAATGGGTGCAGGGCGTGGGCGACGATCAGCCGATCATGCAATGGGTGCCGCTGATCAAGCGCATTCAGGCCCGCGCGCCGGTCATCGTAGACCTCAACCAGCGCGAGCTAAACGATTTCATGGCCGCTGTCGAGCCAGAAGGCATCTTCTTGTGGGTGGCCGCCGACAGCCAAGAAGAACAACAAGACCTGCTGCGGCGTGTGGCGCGCTGGGGCGGCAGGCGCGTATTTTGAAGTGATCAGTGGTGCTACCTGCTGTCTGGCTCTACGGGCGGGTATCTGCTTGAAAACTGATCACTGAATACTCCAGACTGGAAGGAAAAGCCATGAAACCACGCGAGCGTATCCTGGCCGCGCTGAACCGCGAAGAGCCGGATCGTTGCCCCATGCAGATCAGCTTCACGCCGGAATTTGCCGAGCGCCTGCGTGCCGACCTGCAGATGAAAGGGCAACGGGTGCACAACCCGCACGGCGGCGGCAACACCTATGAGCTGGAGCGGGCACTGGGCGAAGACATGCTGCTCACCTCGGTGGGCTGGGCCAATTCCTACTACCAGCAGCAAGGCCCCTATGTGGACGAGTGGGGCGTAGGGTGGGACGCACAGCCCTATGAAACGCCCTTCGGCACCGGTTACTACACCGAGATCGTCTCTCATCCCCTGGCCGACGATGACGCGATCCTCTCCTACACCCCGCCCGACCCCAACCGCCCGGAGCTTTACACCGAAGCGGCGCGCGTGGTGCGCGAGTTCAAGGATGAGTACTGGATCGTCGGCGTGACGGTGACGACGATCTTCGAAGCAGGCTGGGCTTTGCGCGGGCTGCAACAGATGCTGATAGACTTCGTCGCCAACCCCGACCTGGCCGACGCCATCCTGGAAATCCCCTACCGCTATCACCTGACGGCGGCTAAGAAACTGGTGGAACTGGGCGTGGACATGATCTGGATCGGCGACGACGTGGGCGCGCAGAACGCCATGCTCATCTCGCCGCGTCACTGGCGGCGCTTCCTCAAGCCGCGCATGGCCAATTTCATTGCGGAACTCAAGGCGCTCAACCCGGCGATCAAGGTCGCCTACCATTCCGACGGCAACATCCTGCCCATCATCCCCGAACTGATCGAGATCGGCGTGGACATCCTCAACCCGATCCAACCGGCGTGCATGGACCCCGCCGAGATCAAGCGCCAGTTCGGCGACCGGCTGTGCTTCTGGGGTACGATTGACGAGCAACATACGCTGCCTTACGGCACGCCGGAAGACGTGCGCCAGGAGGTGCTGTTGCGCCTGCGCACGGTGGGACGCGGCGGCGGCTTGATCATCGGGCCTACGCATCACGTGCAACTCGACACGCCGCTGGAGAACTTCTGGGCGATGGTCAACACCATCCACGAGACGGCCTACCGCGACCTGTGAGCGGGGGCACTGTGCCGGAAAGCGGGGCGCGGATCGGGCGGAACGCCCCTCCCCCTGGCCCCCTCCCCGGCAAAGCCAGGGAGGGGGAAAGTGCCACGCCGGGCCGTCAAGTCCCCCTCTCTAGCTCGGCTGGAGAGGGGGATTTAGGGGGTGAGGCGGGGACGCATCGCGATACGCCCCTACGGGACTCCATCAAAGGCGAAGACACCCTGAAGGACACACTCCATGACTCTCACCCACAAAGAGCGGATGCGACGGGCGTTGCGCTACGAACCCGTAGACCGCCTGCCCACGCAGATCAACTACACCGGCGCGCTGGGCGAGCGGCTGGCCGCGCACTTCGGCGTGACGCGCGCCGACCTGCCCCATCGCCTGGGCAATCACCTGTTGCGCGTGGACATCAGCCACACCCCGCGCCTGAGCGACGATGGCCAGGTTGCCTATGACTGGTGGGGCGCAGGCTTCGACACGGAGGAAGAGGGCTACTTCATCCGCCACAGCCCACTGGCCGAGAGCAAAGACCTTGACGCCTTCGCCTGGCCCGACCCGCACGCCCCCGACCTGCTGCGCGATACTGAACGGGCTATCGCCCAGGACGCGGGCCAGCACTTCGTCGCGCCCAACTTCGGCTTCGCCCTGTTCGAGCGGGCTTACACGCTGCGCGGCTTTGACACGTTTTTGGCGGACATGGCCCTCGACCCGGAGTTCGCCGGAGAACTGTTAGATCGCATCACCGCCATCCAGGAGGCGCTGATCCGCCGCTTCCTGGCCCTGGGTGTGGACGGCGTGTACTTCGGCGACGATTACGGCGCGCAGAAGTCCACGCTGTTCTCGCCGCGCATGTGGCGGACTCTGATCAAACCGCGCCTGGCGCGGCTGTTCGCGCCGGTTTGTGAAGCAGGGCTGCCGGTGATCCTGCACTCGGACGGCGACATCGCCCCCATCCTGCCCGATCTGGTCGAGATCGGGCTGACGGCGCTCAATCCGGTGCAGCCGGAAGTGATCGATCATGGCTGGCTGCGGGCAACCTTCGGCGGACGGCTGGCCTTCTACGGCGGCGTTTCGACGCAGACGGTGCTGCCGCACGGCTCGCCGGAGGAGGTGCGTGCGGCGGTCTTCGCGGCGGCGCGCGCCCTGGCTCCTGACGGCACGGGGCTGGTCATTGCGCCCTCGCACCGCATGATGCAGGACATCCCGCTGGCGAATGTCGAGGCGCTATTGGACGCTTTCGCGGAGTTGGAGGGGAACTCGTGGAGGCAATGAGCGAGCGCGTCGCGGGCGTCCGGGCGGCGTTCGCGGCGCTCTATGGCGGCGACCCGGCGCTGTGGGTGCAGGCTCCGGGCCGCGTAGACCTGATGGGTAGCCACACCGATTACAACGAAGGCTACGTGCTGACCATGCCCATTGACCGCACCACGTGGATCGCCGCCCGCCCGCGCGACGACCGCCAGGTGAGGATACACTCGCTCAACCTGGAGAGCGGCGAGGCCTTCAGCCTGGACGGCGGCATTCAGCGCAGCGCAGCAGTCCCCTGGACGAACTACGTGCGCGGCGTGGCGAAGGTGCTGCAGGACGAGGGCTATGCTCTGTGCGGCTTCGACGGGCTGGTGCACAGCACGGTGCCCTTCAGCAGCGGGCTGAGTTCGTCAGCGGCGCTGGAAGTGGCGGCGGCGACGCTGTTCAATGCACTGTGCGGGCTAGACCTCGATCCAGTGCGGTTGGCCGTGCTCTGCCAGCGGGCGGAGAACACCTTCGTCGGCGTCAACTGCGGCATCCTCGACCAATACACCTCGGCGGCGGGCCGCGCCGGGCACGTCCTGCTGCTCGACTGCCGCCACCTGACGCACACCGTTGCGCCCATTCACCCGGACATCCGCATCGTCATCTGCGACACGCGCTACAAGCGCGCCCTGACCGGCTCCGAGTACCCGCAGCGGCGCGCCCAGTGCGAGGCGGGGGCGGCGGCGCTGGCGGCGATCACGCCCGGCGTGCGGACGCTGCGCGACGTGAGCCTGGAACAGCTTGATGCGGCACGGTCGCTGTTCGATGAGGCAGTGTACCGGCGGGCGCGCTTCATCATCCAGGAAAATCAGCGCGTGCTCGACCTGGCCGGGGCGCTCTCGGCCAAAGATGTGCCCTGCATCGCCGCGCTGACGGCGGAGTCCTTCGCCGGCGCGCGCGACCTGTACGAGATCGTCGTGCCGCAGATGGAGGCGATGATCGCCGCCATGCGCTGCGCGCCCGGCGTGCTGGGCGCACGGCAGGCAGGGGCGGGCTTCGGCGGGTGCATGGTGGCTTTCGTCGAGCGGGAGTGCGTGCCGGCGTTCGGCGAGCACGTGCGCGCTGCCTACCAGGCCGCGACCGGAATCGAGAGCGCGGTCTACGCGGTCGAGGCGGCGCCGGGCGCGGGGCTGCTGGCGGTTGGGTAGCGGCAAGAACAGAGATTCACCGCCGAGACGCAGAGGACGCGGAGAAAAACCAGAGAGAAGAGAGGCAGACTTCCGAAGTCTCCGAAGACTTCGGAAGTCTTGTTCTTTCTGCGCCTCTGCGGTGGAGTCTTGTTCTTTCACGGTTGGCTCAGCCTTGCGTCGCGCGCAGCGCCGCGATCAGCGCGTGAAGCGAGCCATATTCGCCCGCGACGCCGCTCGCCGTGCAGCGCCAGCGCGGATTCCCCTCACGATCCAGCACCTCGACGCGGGCGAACGCCTCGGCGCCATCGTCCGCCACGCGGTAGCCCTCGCGCTCAAGCGCGCGGCGCGTCCACAGCGCGATCATGCCCTCCCCGGCCAGCGCCACGCCTCCCGTGCGCACGGCGACGATGGCGAACGTCCCCGTCTGCCGGTCGAAGGCGATCCCCTCGCTGCGGAACGTCGCTTCCAGCGCCCCGCTCAGCACCAGGTCTTCCGGCGCGCCATCGTGCAGCGGCCCCCCGTGCGGCAGCAGCCACAGGCGGTCGGCGCTGCGCAGGGCCAGGTCGAGGTCGTGGGTCGAAAGGAGGATGGCCCGCCCGGTCTGGCGGGTCAGGGCGCGCAGCACGCGCATGATCTCAACGCGGTTGGGCAGGTCGAGGAAAGCCGTCGGCTCGTCGAGCAGCATGACCAGCGGCTCCTGGGCCAGCGCGCGGGCGATCATGATCTTCTGGCGCTCGCCGTCGCTCAATTCGCCGATCGGGCGCGCGGCGAGTGGCTTGGCCCCCACCGCCTCCATCGCCCAGCGGACGACGGCCTCATCGCGGGCGGTCAACCGCCCGGTCCAGTCGGTGTAGGGATGGCGGCCCAGCGCCGCCAGCGCGTAGGCGGTCAGGTGCCCGTCCTCCACGCGGTCGGTCAGCACGACGCTCATCCGCCGGGCGCGCTCGCGCGGCTCCAGCGCGGCGACTTCGTCGCCACCCAGCCGGACATCCCCGGCCAACGCGGGCTGCATCCCGGCCAACGTGCGCAGCAGCGTGGACTTGCCCGCGCCGTTTGGCCCGGCCAGGCAGACTAGCTCGCCGGGGTAGAGCGTCGCCGCCAGGCGCTCGGCGACGACGGTGGGCGCGCGGCGCGGCGCGGCGTAGCCGATGGTCAGGTCGTGGGCGGTGAGAACAGGATCGGGCATAGTTGGCATATCGGCCTCTAGAGCGCGTTATGAACTCCCCACGCTCGGCGTAGCGTGCAGCACGCGGGCGCGTGTAGCACCCTGACCCTACCCTGTAGTCCCTCCCTGCCAGCGGGGAGGGACAGGCTTCTCCCCTTTCCCTGCAAGCGGGGAAAGGGGCCGGGGGGTAGGGG
>DYGW01000065.1 GCA_020724485.1 Thermoflexus sp.
CTGCCCTGGACAATGGGCGTATTCGGATTTTGGGGCAAAGCATCACCGCAGAGACTCGGAGAGCGCGGAGAAAAGCGAAGAATCTTCATAGTTCTCCTCTGTGTCCTCTGCATCTCTGCGGTTCAGAGAATCGCGCCCCCAAATCCGGATGCACCCTGGACAATTCGCGGCGCTGCGGCGACAATGGGGGTCACTTTGACCGGAGAAAAGGAGCATCTCTCAACCATGACGAATAACGGCGATATGACCGAAATCCCGATCGACACCCTGGCCGAGACCGAGAATTACACCATCTGGAGCGCGGTGGAGCCAGACGGCGAGAAGACCTTCCACATCGAGCTAGGCCCGGTGACGGCGCACTTCTTCACCGAAGAATGGGCCGAGTTCCTCGAAATGATCCGCGAGGCTATCGAGGACGAAGAAGCGGACAGCCGTGACGATGTCGAAGTCGAGCTGGACTGGGGGTCGCTGTATTTTGCCCGCGACGAGTGGGACGAGTTCGTCCAGCTTCTCGCGGCGCTCTAAGCGTGACGCCAGGGGCGGGCACTACATGACCTGCCCCTTTCGTTAGGGAAGCTGGCCGGCCGCATCTGCCCCCGCTCACCCCATGCTGACCGCGCAGACCTTCCGCTTTCTGGCCGGGCCGCAGGGCCGCGCGACTCTGGCCCGCCTGGCGACGCTCGACCTGGGCGACGCGCAGACGCTGCCCCTGCTGGCACGCCTGCGCCGCGACCTGCCCGCCGACCTGGCCGCTGCCGCCTTGACCCTGGCCCGCTTGCGCGTTCGCGCCGCCGCCAAGTTCAGCCGGGCGGAGGCCATGTTCTTCACGGCGGACGCGCTCGAACAGGCCAGCGGCGAGACCGTTAGCGCGTGGCGGGCGCGGCGCTTCGCCGAGGGCGGCTACGTGCGGCTGGCTGACCTCGCCTGCGGGATCGGCGGAGACGCGCTGGCCCTGGCCGCACTGCCGGGCGTGCGCGTCGCCGGGCTGGACTGCGACCCGCTGCGCCTGGCCCTGGCCCGCGCCAATCTTGCCGCTTACGGGCGCGCGGCGGACTGGGTGCGCGCCGACCTGACCGATCCGCCCCCGCTGAGCGGGGTGCGCGCGGCGTTCTTCGATCCGGCCCGGCGCGCGGACGGGCGGCGGCTGTTCTCCGTGCGCGACTATGTCCCGCCGCTGGACGTGATCCGGCGCTGGCGCTTCGACGCGCTGGCAGTCAAGCTAGCGCCGGGCGTGGCCCTGGAGGAATTAGTGTCCTACACCCGCGCCGGGGCGGGCGCTGAGTTCGTCAGCGTGGGCGGCGAGTTGAAAGAGGCCGTGCTGTGGAGCGGCGAACTGGGCTTCGCCGGGCGTTGCGCCTCGCGCGCGGACGCCGGAGAGACGCTGTGGCCGCTGGGTGCTCCGCCGCCGCCCCTGTCGGCCCCGCGCGCCTACCTGGTCGAGCCGGACCCGGCGATCATCCGCGCCGGGCTGCTCGGCGAATTGGCCGCGCACCTGGGTGTCGCCCTATACCGCCTGGACGAGTCCATCGCCTACCTCACCGGCGACGCCCCGCCGCGTTCGGGCTGGGCGCGGACGTGGACAGTGCTGGCCTGGATGCCGTTCCAACTCAAGCGGCTGCGCGCCGCGCTGCGCGAGCGGGGCATTGGCCGCGTCACCGTCAAGAAGCGCGGCAGCCCGCTATCGCCGGAAGACGCCATCCGCCTGCTCAAGCTCGACGGTGACGGCGAGGAAGCCGTTGTCGTGCTGACCCAGGTCGCCGGGCGGCACAGCGCCCTGATCTGCACGCGGGACGAGACGCCGCCCACTGGCAACTGACGCTGGCAACCGACGACTGCCAACGGAAAACTGATCACTCCTATCACTTCTCACCAGGAGCTTACCGATGGACCTGATCACGCTGATGGACTGGGCGCTGTTCGTGGGGGGACTGCTGGGCTTTGTGGGGACGCTGCTCCACTGGCGTTTCTTCATGGACGCGCAGCGTATGCAGACGCTGATCAATGTGCTGGGCGAGGCCAGGGTGCGCGCGCTCGTCGCGGGCCTTTACTTGCTGCTGGGGCTGCTTGGCGCACGCAATGTGTTCGGCGTCTGAGCCGCATCCGGCAGATACTTTGTGCAAAAACGCCCAATCGCCCCCTCAGACATGAAAAACTTCTGAATGCCTATTGGCTATCCGCCGCCGCCCTGCTACAATGGAGAGGGACAATAGCAGAGGGTAGACGGATAGAGAGCTGCGGCAGTCTGGTTTTTAGGCACATGGCTAAAGACTTATGCAAGAACCAGCACTCCTCGCAATAGGTTTATTTGCCGTGTAGCAACCGCCAGCCGTCCGTTCTTGGCGGCTAGACAAGTCCGTTTGTTCGCGCCTCGCCCCAGCTCCGCACTTATCCCGCTACCCTGTTCGGCGTGCCCCCTTGCCGGTTGTCCAGCCGTGCCAGGGAATTCTCGGTCGTAGAGAGCGACTCATGACAGCGTACCTGATAGTTGACGTTGACGACCTTTTGCAGCGCCTGGAATCGCGCGGTGTGGTCATGGACATCCAGACCGTTGCCACGGCGCTGCTCAACTCAGCGTCGCTGGCGGCTGGTCTGGGCAGCCCCGAAGACTTGATGGCTATCGCTGTCGCCGACTGGAACCGCTACCGCCGCCCCAGCGTCAGCGCCGGAGTGAGCGTGCAGCAAGTCTTCGCCAACGAAGGCTACGACCTGTTCAACGTGCCCGACCGGCGAGTGGTGACCGACGCCCTGCTGACGCACTATTTTTCCTTCGAAGAGCAGGTCATTGACGAGCTGATCATCGCCTCGACGCGCATGGACATCGCCGGCCTGGTGCACCGCGTCCCGGCGTCGGGGCGGGCGCGGATGCGCATCTGGGGCGACGAGCCGCCGCCCGGCCTGACCGGGGTCATCTTCCAGCCGCTCGAAGTGATCCTGGGCATCCCCAGCAAGACGGTGGCGCTGTACATTGACTTCGAGAACATCTCGATCAGCCTGAGCGAGCAGGGCTACATCATCAACATTGACGACCTGCTCGAAGGCATGATTCGCCAGGCGCAGACGCACGGCCAGGTAATGCATATGGCGGCCTACGCGCCCTGGGGGCAGCGCGGCAGTCTGGCCCCCATGATTGACCGCACGGGCCGCGAGGTCTCCGACGAAGTGCCCAGCCGCCTGGCCCGCGCCAACATTGACCCTGTCTTCAGCCTGCCGGGCAAGAACAGCGCCGACATGCGCATCGCCAAAGAAGTACTGGACGACAGCGCCCGGCCCAACAGCGCCGATGTGTTCATCATCGCCAGCGGTGACCGCGATTTCGCCGAAGTCTTCAGCGCCGTGCGCACGCGCAACAAGCAGGTCATCGTCTGGGGCGTGCGCGGCAGCACCAGCCGCCTGCTCGAATCCAACCCTGCGCTCAGCGTCGAATACATCGAGGACTTCTGCAAGCTGCGCCGCGTGGCCGACGCGATGGCCGCCCACGCCGAGCCGTCCGAAGTCAGCGCCCCGGTGGTGGAGTTCCGCCCGTCGCAGTGGTCGAGCGTCGTCCTGCAGCTTGACCTGTTGCTGGGCGAGCGCAGCGCCGACCGGGTAAGCCTCAACACGCTGATCAAGCGCCTGGTGGACGAGCGCGCCGTGCCCAACGAAGACCGCGCCCAAGACCTGATCTTCCAGGCGACCAACCAGGGCATCCTGGTTGTGGATGCCGAGCAGGGCACGGTCATGCCCAATTCCTCAAACGCCATCGTCGAGACAACGCGCCTGATCCGCGACCGCATCGTTCACCGCGTCGCCAACACCTTGCACGTGCGCGGCTGGGAGTACGTGAACTACGGCTTCCTGCTCAAGGGGATCGGCATGGATCACGGGCTGGTCGGGCCGGGCCTGAATACGACCGACGCCTGGCGCTCGGAGTGGGTGGACACGCTGGTGCGCGAAGGCATCCTCAGCCGCGAGCTGGTGCCACACCGCCACAACCCCGAAGACCTGGTGCCGGTGATCAAGCTGGTTGACACCGAAAAGCCCGCCGGAGTGCTGCAATTGCCGGGCGTCACGCACGAAGATGTCGAGCAGATGATCCGGCGCGTCATCGTCAGCGTGGAGCAGTTCACGTCGTTTCGCGGCTTCGCCTGGTGCCCGCTGGGTAGCCTGCACCGCCGGCTGCGCCCCTTCGACCCCAGCACGACCTTCCAGCAGGCGGTCGAAGAACTGCTGGAACGCGGCGCGGTGGAAATCAACGAGTACGAAAACCCGCAAAGCGACTTCACCACAAAGGGCATTTCGCTGGTCGAGCAATCGCCCGTCGTGCAGCGCGTGCTGGCCGAGCGCAACGCCTTCGTGCGCGCCCTGCTCGACCTCTACGAGCGGCGCTTGCCCCTCAGCCACGACACGATCCGCGACTACACCGACCTGAGCGACCGCGACCTGGACCTGTGGCTCTCGATCATGCAGTCGGAGAACGTGCTCAAGGCTGTGCCGGGCCAGGCCGATCTGTACAGCTTGTTCCGCACGCACCACACCGTGTGCATGATCGCCGGCGATCCGCCCGCTGAGCCGCAGGCGTAAACCACCTTCAGCCATCAGCGGTCAGCAGGGGTGCCACTCTGCTGGCCCCAGCCCGTAGGGGAGCGTATGGCATACGCCCCGCAGCCATCTCGCCAACCGCACTAACGCTAGATACCCCACCCTAGCTTCTAGACCTTCCGGGCGGCTCATGGTACAGTCTGAGCGCGGGACTGACGGCCCAGGTCTGCCCGGCGTGGACGCGCCGGGCGGCGCGGTTGTGCGTATGATCTAACAGGGGGGAGCGCGCCCCACGATCTCGCCGACTCCGCACCCGCCCATCCACATCCCGCGCGCAGCTTAGAGAGCACTGGGCCACAGCAGCACAAGCGCTCGGCAGAGGACATTCTTAATGAGCGATCCGTTGATCTCGCAGACCCTCGGTAATTACGAGATCGTCAGCAAGCTCGGCAAGGGCGGCATGGCCACCGTCTACCGCGCGCGCCAGGTGACCATGCAGCGCGACGTGGCGATCAAAGTGATGAGCGCAGACCTGGCTGCCGACCCGGAATTTGTGGCCCGCTTCGAGCGCGAGGCGCACGTCATCGCCCGGCTGGAACACCCGCGCATCCTGCCCGTGCACGACTTCGGTCATGAGGGCGAGCTGTTCTACCTGGTGATGCGCCTGATCGAGGGCGAATCGCTCTATTACCGGCTGAAGCGCGGGCCGTTGCCGCTCAAGACGGCGGCGCGCCTCGTCGGGCAGATCGGCGAGGCGCTCGACTACGCGCACGCCGAGGGCGTGATCCACCGCGACCTGAAGCCGAATAACATCCTCATTGACCAGTGGGACAATCTCTACCTGATGGATTTCGGGCTGGCCAAGATGATGGCCTCCGCGCAAAGCCTGACCCAGTCCGGGACGGTGCTCGGCACGCCGGCCTACATGGCCCCGGAGCAGTGGCGCGGCGAGCCGGTGGACGCCCGCACCGATGTCTATGCGCTGGGCATCATCCTCTACGAGATGGTGGCCGGGCGCACGCCGTTCGAGTCCGACACGCCCTTCACGCTGATGTACAAGCACATCAACGACGCACCCCCGCCCCTGCGCGACGCCCTGCCCGATCTGCCGGAGCAGGTGGAAGCGGTCATCCTCAAGGCGCTGGCCAAGAACCCGGATGATCGCTACCAGTCGGCGGGCGACATGGCCCGCGCGTTCAACGAAGTGGTGCGCGTGGCCGGGTCGCTGCCTCAGCGCGCCCGCAAGCCGGACGATCAGGCCGCTTCCCCTGAGGCGGCAGTCGCCGGGCCGCAGACGCCGATCCTGACTCCACAGCCGGAAGCCGAGCCGGAAGCGCCCGCCGCTGTCGAGGCATCTCCGTCAGAATCAGAGCCGCCGCCCGCCCTGCCAGACGAGATCGTGCCCCGCCCCGCGCAGATCGTGCCGCCGCCACCCCCGCTGCCGCTGCCGCCGGGTGCGCCGGGGCGCAAAGCCAAGCGCAGCCCATATGACGAGCCGCTGGATGCGGGAGGTGCCTCGTCGAGGGCGGCGCGCAAGCGTAGTCTGGCGGAACGGAGAGGGGCTTCGGGGGCGTTGCGCCAGGCGATGGAGGCGGTAGATCATTCGCTGGAGGCAGTGGTCGAGAAGGCGGCGGAAGCCGCGCCGCCGCTGCCAGGCGCGCCAGACAACCCGGCCAGCAGCAGCGTCCCGACGGACGCCCCCGCCCTGCGCGCGATGCAGCGCACGCTGCCCCCCGGCGAGTCGCTGGCCGGTGTGATTGACGTGCGCGGCACCACGCGGTGGCGCATGTGGAAGCAGCTTGCAGCCGGAGGGCTGGCCCTGAACATCCTCGGCGGGATGCTCAACGCCGGGCTGCTCAGCGTGCTCGGCTGGCTGGCGTGGATATTCCTGGCCGTGCAACTTTTCCGCACCTGGCGCGGGGAGATCGGGCAGTACTACCTGGGTTTCGGCGAGACGCGCCTCGCCGTGCTGCCGCGCGACGCGGACGGCCACCCGCTCCATGACGAAGCCGCCGTCGTGACCTGGCACGGCGTGGAGCGGCTGCGCCTGACCGATCGCTACGTCCTGCTCGACTTGCTGTTCGACGACGGCGACACGCTCAGCGTGGCAGCGCTGCTGGTGGCGACGGGCGCTGGCGGCCTGGGCGACCAGACGAGCTGGCTGCCCGGCAGCCCGGTCGCGGGCCTGATCGCGGCGCGCGGCTTCGAGGTACGCAACCTCTAGCAAACGGGGCACAGAGGGCACAGATGACCGGTCCGGCGCTCAGCGGGCGGCCCATCGGACTGCTCGATTCGGGGGTGGGCGGGCTGTCCATCCTGCGCGAGGTGCGCGCCCAACTGCCCGCCGAGCACCTCATCTACCTGGCCGACCAGGCGCACGTGCCCTATGGCTCGCGCAGCATCGAGCAGGTGCGCGCCTTCACTGAGGGCATCGCTCGCTTCCTGATCGCCCAGGGCGTCAAGCTGATCGTCGTCGCCTGCAACACGGCCAGCGCCGCTGCGCTGCGCCCCCTGCGCGCGCAGTTCCCGGCCATGCCGTTTGTGGGCATGGAGCCGGCGGTCAAGCCCGCCGCGTCCGCCACGCGCAGCGGCGTGATCGGCGTGATCGCCACCGAAGCGACCTTCCAGGGCGAGCTATTCGCCAGCGTCGTTGGGCGCTTCGCCCAGGGCGTGCGCGTCGAGACGCGGGCCTGCCCGGAGTTCGTGCGGCTGGCCGAGGCGGGCGAGATCACATCGCCGCGCGCGCGCCTGGCCGTGCGCCGCTGCCTGGCTCCGCTGCTGGCCACGGGCATTGACCAGCTTGTGCTCGGCTGCACGCACTTTCCCTTCCTCAGCGAGGCGATCCAGGCCGAGGCCGGGCCGGGCGTGACCATCGTGGACCCCAGCCCGGCGGTCGCCCGGCAAGCCGGGCGCGTGCTGCGCGACCGCGCCGCGCTCAACCCGGCGGACACGCCCGGCTCCGTGACCTGTTACACGACGGGCCAGCCGGACGCTTTTCGCACCGTGCTGAGGACGCTGCTCGGCGCGGAATTCGCGGCGCTGGCCGGCGTGCGCGCGGCGGCCTGGGACGGGGATCGCCTGGGCGAGCAGGGATGAGCGCGCGGGCGGGGGTCAAGGGTGGTGAAGGGAGGGGAGGGATAGGGATGATAAGGGGCGCGCGTTGGCGCGGCGCGCTGCTGATGAGACTTCGGAAGTCTTCGAAGACTTCCGAAGTCTGAGTCCGAAGCCTCGGAAAGGGGGGCCTCGATGCCTCGCCGCCAGGTACTTTTCATCTCCGACCAGTACTATCACTTCTACAACCGCGGAAACAACCGGCAACCGGTCTTCCTTGAAGATGACAACTACCTGTTTTTCTTGCGTGGCATGAAACACTATCTGACGCCTGTGCTGAGCATCATCGCCTACTGTCTGATGCCTACGCATTACCATTTGCTGGTGCGCGTGAAGGGCGAGGCGGAGAGCAGAAAGACTTCCGAAGTCTGGCAGACTGCGGAAGTCTCAGCCCGGGTTTCGCGCGCCATGCAAAAGCTGCTCATTTCCTATACCAAAGCCGTCAACAAACGTTTTAAACGTGTCGGGGCGCTGTTTCAAGGTACCTTTCGCGCCAAACCTGTCACTTCTGAGGCTTACCTACTGCACCTATGCCGGTATATTCACGCCAACCCCACTAAAGACGGTCTGGTTGCCGACCCCGCCGACTGGCCGTACAGTAATTATCCCGAATGGATTGGGGAGAGACAGGGCACTCTCGTTGATCGCGCTTTTATCCAGGACTTGTTCCCTGATGCTGAGAGGCCAGCAGAGGCCTATCGCGCGTTGGTAGCAGACTATTTGCGCACTCACTCTCTGCCGGAAGCGGTTCAGTCGTTCTTGCGCGAGATAACGGACTGACAAGATTCGGACTGGCCAGCAGACTGACCAGACTTCGGAAGTCTTCGAAGACTTCCGAAGTCTAGGGTCACCCTGCCTCCTTACCTCCAACACGCGCGGCATAGCCCGTGTCATCCGGCTGGCTCGTGGCTGTCATCTTTGTCCGGCGGCAGCACAGCGGCGGGTACACTCCCCAACTTCCGCTTATTGAGATACTTGTCAATCGTGCTTACGGCTTCCTGTGCTCGGCGTATGCGGTCTCTCAGTTTCTTCACTTCATGGCTCGTGGTCAGAAGTGGGCGGACGGAGTGCATCACGTTGTTGCGATAGCTCGCGATTCCGTTAAGCTGATCTTCAACGTGACTCCTCGATCTGAAATCCATCTCTTCGAAAAGCGCGCGCGTCTTCGCTAGCACATTCACAAGGTCAGAGAGGGTAAGAAGCTGCAAAGCGCCGATGTCAACCCCCGTGGTGCGCATGCTTGGGCTCATGGCTCTAATGGTCTGTGTGGTCTCGGTCTTCCCCAGGAGGTCGAGTACTGCAACGTCGTCACCATCGTAATGGTGATGGATGGCAGCGGCCAACTTGACCTCCAGTTCCGCGATTAGGTTATACAGGTAGGTCCGTGCGGGCATCTTGTTGATGTCCGCAATAGTGACCACCCCAACTACCTCCTGGCGGGAGAGAACCAAGAGACCCTTGTGCGAACTCTCAGCGAACAAGTCAATCAGGTCTGGGATCGGGGTGTCCCGTGATACCAGCCAGTCCAGTGTGAGTTCGGAGTAGCGCTCTTCTCGGACCTCAATGATACCGCTGACACGCCCGGCAGAAATCACCGGAAGCAAGTCGAAGAACTGATGACGTGCCTTCTCCAGGACCGGCTCCTTAGCCGTGTCTTGATCCCAACACAAGACTTCTTCCCACGGCGTCATGATGGTCTCTGCGGTGAAGACCTGACTTAGCAGTTGCCAATCAGATAACATTTCTAGACCTCCATTTCTCTCCTGGATCACCAGACTTCGGAAGTCTTCGAAGGCTTCCGAAGTCTAGGAGCCGCCCCGCCTCATCACCCCCAGCACGCGCGGCATGACGCGCTCGTAAAGCGCGTACAGCGCGCGCGAGGGCGGCGGCAGGCTGTACTGGCGCGTTGCCGAGCCGCCAGACGCATAGAGCGTGTTATGAACTCCGCACGCAAGGCGTAGCGTGCAGCGCACTGACCCCACCTTGTGGTCCCTCCCCGCCAGCGGGGAGGGACAGGCTGCTCCCCTTTCCTTGCTAGCGGGGAAAGGGGCCGGGGGATAGGGGTTGAAAAGTGCATCACACGCTCTAGCAGATTATGTTACCGGCGCGGGCGGGTGGCGCTGCGATCGGGCTGCCCGCCCAGCCGGACGGTTAGCTCTAGCTCGTCCAGGCGCTGCGCCAGGTCTGGCGGGGTGAGCGGCAGGGCGATGGTGAAGGTGCTGCCGGGGTAGCGTTCCGGGTCGTAGCCCGCGCTCTCCGCCCAGATGCGCCCGCCGTGCGCCTGCACGACGCCGCGCGCGATGGTCAGGCCCAGGCCCGGCCCCGCGCCCATGAACTTGGTCGTGCCCGTCGAGTGGTAATTGAGGTCTTGGGCGCGGAAGAACTTCTCAAAGACGAGGGCGAGCAGCGCCGGGTCAATGCCGATGCCGCTATCGCGGATGGTGACGATGGCCTCGTCGCCCTCGACGCGCCCCGTGATGTCAATGCGCCCGCCGTCGGGCGTGTACTTGATCGCGTTGAGGATCACGTTGCGGAACGCCTGCACCAGGCGCGGCTCGTCGCCGGAGATGGCGGGCAGGTCGCGCAGGCCGCGCGCCGCGACCATCAATTTGCGCTGGCGCACGGCATCGGTCAGTGGCTCCAGCGCGCCACGCACAACGGCCTCGAGGCGCAGCGGGGTGAAGTGCAGGCTCAGCGCGTCCACGTCAAGCTGGCTGACATCGAGCATAGCCGCGATCAATTCCTCCAGGCGGTCAGAGGCGCGGCGGATGCTGGCCGTCATGCCCGCGATCTGGTCTTGGTCGAGCAGCCCCTCGTCGTTCATGGACTCCATGATCTCGGCATAGCCGCGAATCTGGGCGAGCGGCGTGCGCAGTTCGTGGCTGGCGATGGTGATGAAGTCCGTCTTGACGCTGTCCAGCTTGGCGAGTTGCTGAGTGGTGGCCGACAGAGCGCGGTTGAGCGCCATTTGCTCAGCTTCACGGCGGCGCAGGTCGGCGATCAGGCGGGCGCTGCGCAGGGCGGCGCCAGTCTGGTTGGCGATGGTCATCAGCAGTTCGAGATCGTGGGCGCTGAACGGGTCGTCGCTGACTTTGGGGCCGCAGCAGACAACGCCGATCAACCGGTCGTGCACGATCACCGGCGCGTAGGCGCTCATGCGCGTCTGGGCGAAAAGCTGGCGCTCGGCCAGGGGCACGGCGGCGAAGTCCGGGCTGAAGTCGAGATCATATTGGAGCAGGGGCGCGCGGGCGCGCAGGAACCGCTCGCCGAGGGGGCCGCTTGCCGCAATCCAGCCCCGTATCTCCGGGATTTCGTCCAGGCGCGGCACCGCCTCGATCTCCAGGTCGCTCTCGCCGTCGTGCGTCACCAGCAGGAATCCACCGCGCCGGACGCGCAGCAGATCGCGCAGGGTGCGCAGGGTGACATCAACCAGTTCGTCCAATTCGACCACGCGGCCCATGTCGGCGGAGAACTGGCGCAGTTGGCGCGACGCGACCGCGCGCGGCTCGCCCAGCAGCCCGCCCAGAGCGCGCTGGATCAGGGCGTGGACAGGCGTGGCGAGCGCAGCGGCGACCAGGGCCAGCGCCGCCAGCAAAGCCAGGCGTCCCGGCGTCGTCGCGTCAACGCCGGCGGCAAGCAGCGCCACGCCGAACGCCGCCAGCGCGGTCACCAGCGTCAGCAGGCCAGCGGCGGTCGTCTGGCGCACGGTGCGGCGAATGTCGAAGACGCGGTAAGCGGTCGCGCTGTACGTCGCGCCGGCGAACCCGGCAAACTGCAACAGCAGACCGATCTCGGTGACAGCGCGCTCGCCGCTGGCCGCCAACGCCACACCGACCACGACCGGCGGCACGTTCACCGCGCCGAACAACGCCTGATTAGCCAGCTCCGGCAGCGCCGCGCGGTAGAAGGCGGTCAGCGCGCTCAGCATGAGCAGGACGCCTCCCAGCAGCCACCCGCCGACGACCAGCCAGGCAGACCAGTGGGCAGCGGAGGCCAGGTCGCCATACCACCCCGCCTGGCCGAGCGTAGAACCGGACGAGGCAACGCTGGCCGCGACCTGGGCCAGCCACCACGCGCCGCCAGCGACCAGCCACGCCGCGACCGCCCGCGAGCGCAGGTAACTCAACAGCAACGCGCCGAAGAAGACGAGCGCAGCGTTGGCGGCCAGGATAGCCAGAGCGGGCGCGGTCAGCACGCCCGGCTGCAGCGCGTCGTAGGGCGCGCGCGTGTGGGCGTCACGGGGCAGCAGCGCGACCCAGTTCGCGGCCCACGCCGCGACCAGCGCCAGCAGCAGCCAACGCCGCCGGGCTACACGGCGGGGCCGGCGGCGCATGACACCCATCCAGGCGATGATCCCGCCATAGGCCACGATCAGCGCGGCGGTCAGCAGTAGTGGTGAGCCAGGCACAAATGCTCCCTCACGATGACTTTGGGGAGATCGCTTCAAATCCGCACAATGCACAATCAGAGTCCTGAGTCGGCAATTGCCAGTCGCCCCCAAACCCCGGACTCATCACCGATCCCCGATGACTGACGACTCACGACTCATCTCCACGCCTCACCCCCTGGCGACCGGGGCGATAGGGCATGAGCTTTCCCATCAGTACGCTTTGGCGAAGTAAGCCATCTCCTGCGCCTCAGTGCCGCAGATGACGCACGGGCCGTGCTCGCCGGGGTGCGGCTGATCCAGCGGGAAATTGCGGCTGACGGCCTGCGCGTCGTCTTTGACGCGCTCCTCGCAGGCCTTGCCCCCGCAGAACCAGGCCAGCGCCCACTCGCCGCGCTGGATCACATCAATGAAGTCAGCATAGCCGCTGGTGACTTTGTGGAGACGGCTGTCGCGGAACTGGGTCGCCTGAGCCAGCAGATTCGCCTGGATGGCGTCGAGCGTCTCGCGCACGGCACTAACCAGCCCGTCCTGGCTGACGAAGCGTTTGCCCTCTTTGCCGGGGATGTCGCGGCGGGCCAGCGCCACGCCGTGATTGGCCACGTCCTTCGGGCCAATCTCCATGCGCAGCGGGACGCCACGCATCTCCCAGTCGTTGTACTTGAAGCCGGGCGAGAGGTTGTCGCGGTCGTCCACCTTGACGCGGATGCCGCCCTCGACGAGCAGGGCCGCGATGCGCTCAACGGTCGCCATCACAGCGGCGCGCGTGGCCTCGTCGCGGAAGATGGGCACGATCACCACCTGGAAGGGGGCCAGCTTGGGCGGCAGGCGCAGGCCCTGGTCATCGCCGTGCGTCATGACGATGGCGCCGACCATGCGCGTGCTGAGGCCCCAGGACGTGGTCCAGCAGTGCTGTAGCCCGTTGCTCTCGTCGGTGAACTGAATCTCGAACGCTTTGGCGAAGTTCTGACCCAGGTCGTGGCTGGTGCCCGCTTGCAGCGCCTTGCCATCGCGCATCATCGCCTCGATGCTGAAGCTGGACAACGCGCCGGCGAAGCGTTCCTGGCTGCTCTTGCGCCCCTGGATGACCGGGATCGCCGCATCGTTGATGGCGAAGTCGGCGTAAACCCCTAACATGCGCATCGTCTCGGCCAGCGCGTCCTCGTGCGTAGCATGGGCCGTATGCCCCTCCTGCCACAGAAACTCCATCGTGCGCAGGAACAGGCGCGTGCGTAGCTCCCAGCGCACGACGTTGGCCCACTGGTTGATCAGCAGGGGCAGGTCGCGGTAGGACTGAATCCACTTCTGGAACGCCCAGCCGATGATCGTCTCCGACGTGGGGCGCACAATCAGCGGCTCCTCCAGCACCTTGCCGCCGCCGATGGTCACCACGGCCAGTTCTGGCGAGAAGCCCTCGACGTGCTCCGCCTCCTTTTTGAGGAAGCTCTCTGGGATGAACAGCGGGAAGTAAGCGTTCTGGTGACCGGTCGCCTTGAAGCGCCGATCCAGCCCGCCCTTGACGCCTTCCCACAGCTCGTATCCATACGGCTTGATAATCATGCAGCCGCGCACGGGCGAGTAATCGGCCAGGTCGGCCTTCTGGACGACATCAGTGTACCACCGGGAAAAATCTTCAGATTGCGGCGTGACGCCCTGCTGTGCCACAGTCACTTGCTCCTTCGTCAGTAGGGGTGTTGATCGGCGGTGCACGCCAGTGCTTGACCGGCGGCCCGCTGATTGTACCGCATTTGAGGCAGAGCGAACGCAGCAAAATCACGGCGCGGGACTTCAACCAGACTTCCGAAGTCTTCGAAGACGTCGGAAGTCTCTACTGTGCCCCCCGCGCGCAGCGAGCAAACGTCTGTCGGCTTCCCATCCTTTATGCTACAATCCTGACGACAAGGATCAGCAGGAAATGCAGATACGATGAAAGCGCACCGCGACAAGAAACGCAGCCCGAAGAAGAACCAGTGGGTTATCCGGCACGGAGACAAGTGGGGCGTGCGCGGAGAGGGAAACCGCCGGCTCACGCGCATTACGGATACCCAGGAAGAAGCGATTCGCATTGCCACTCGCATCGCCCAGAAACAGGGCGCAGAGGTGATCGTTCAGGGCAACACGGGGAAGATTCACAGCGCGTTTTACGCCAGCCTGGAACGCAGCCTGGACGAGAACCGAGACGTATGGCAAGAGCTGAGCAAACACTGACAGTAGCCCAGATTGCGGAGATCAACCGCCGCATGATCGAGGAATTCGGCGGTTTCTTCGCAGGCAATGACAACCTGGCGAACCCTGGCTCACTTGAGCATGTGCTCGCAGCGATCCAGGGTTCGCTCTTTGGAAGGGAACTCTATCCAACTCTCACCGAAAAGGCCGCCGCTATCGGCTGGCGCATCATCGTGGGACACGTATTCCACGACGGCAATAAGCGTACCGGCATGGAAGCCTGCCGCCTCTTTTTAGACCTCAATGGATTCGACATGCGCATTGACCACGAGGTGATCAGCATGGCCCTCAGCCTGGCGACGGGTGAGTCATCTTTTGCTGATTTTGTGGCGTGGGTGGAGCGCAGAACAACGGCCAGAGCCAGCCAGAACGCAATCCAGGAACCCCCCGCCTCCACATAACGCTCCGCCTGATTCGCCATCGCGCCGGGCGCAAGGCCCCCGCGCTCGCCCAATACCCTTGTCTCCTTGTCAGCGCCGCGATACCTCCCCCGCGCACCCGCTATCAACATAGTGCTTACCAGATGTGCAGCACGCCTCGCCCCGCCAACGCCCGGATCGTCCCCAAACCCTGTAAGCGAGCCGTTGCACGTAAGCGGATAAGGTTAAGCTAGGTTCGTGTGGTTCGCGGCAGAGAGACTCGCGCGGCGCTGAAGGTACTCAACAGCGCGCTTACCATTCAGCCAGCACCTGGCACAGCAAGCCGCAGCCTGATGGCGGGCAAGACTGTAAGCGAACCGTTGCACGAGACTGCATACGCTTAATACATCGCGGACGTTGGGTGAATGGGTGAGTATCGGTGGACATCGGCGGACGGGGGTCTGACATGGTAGGCATCATGGATATCACACCCTTAGCGGGCACGCAGCCGGCAGGATGTTGGTACTGCGCGTACAACCACTACCTGGTTGACGGCGAGTACTGCCCGCACTGCGGGCGGTCGCAAGCAACCAAGCCCATCGGCACCGGCCTGCTCAACCACCAACCGGTTCACCCGCCCAACGGACAGCGTGGTAACCAGATTTTCGGCGAGAACATGGTCGTCCTCCTGCAGTTTCTCCCGTCCGGCACGTGCGGCTGGTTCGCGATGGACACGCCGCTGACATTGGGCCGTGCCGCTGGCTCCGCAGCGGACAACCTGCTAGACCTCACCGACTTCAACGCGCACCGGCACGGCGTCTCGCGCCTGCACTGCCGCCTGACCCGCGCCCACAACCGCCTGCTGCTGACCGACCTGGGCAGCACCAACGGCACCTATCTCAACGGGCGTTTGCTGCCGCCACACCGCGAGGCTCCGCTCGCCGACGGCGACCATCTGATCCTCGGCACGCTGCACATGAATATCTTCTTTGTCGCGTCCAGTTCGACCTGAAGCGGATCGCGCCCGCGCATTTACTCCGCGTAGTTTGCCAAGTGGCAGCCGGCCACCGGAGTCCCGCCCCGGCCCAGCGCCGCGATGCGCTCGCGCGCCCCGGCCACTGCCTCGGCCCCGTCCAGCACAGTCAGCGCGCAGGCGAACGTCTGCGCCTCGCCCGGCGCCAGCCAGACCAGCCGCCCCTTCTCGCGCGCGACAACCTGACCCTCTGGCAGGCAGTTGCCCGGCTCCACCCCGCAGACGTAGATGCCCTGGCGCGTGTTCTTCCACTGTGTCAGGTAGGGCAGGCTCGCCGTGTCCCACTCGAACAGCAGCCCGAACGACTCCTGCAGCAGGGCCACCGCCGTTCGCCCCTCCCCGTCCGCTTTCAGGTGATGCCAGAAGACCTGCTCCGCGTAGCCGGGCTGGGCGGCGTCATAGTGCGCCCAGGTGGCGATGCCCTTGCGCGCCTCGGCGTCGCGCGGGTAGACGGCGTGATCCGGCGTATGCAACGTCGTCCCGGCGCGGATCAGCGGGTAGCCGGGGTTGATGTGGTAGAGCACCATCAGCGGGGCGGGCGCGTCGCCCAGGTTCACCACCCGATCCGACCAGGCGATGACCGGCTCGCCCAACGTCAGGTGATAGGTTCGTTCCAGGCGAAGCTGCTCGCCGAACAGGCGGTTCTCGCTGACCGCGCCGCGCAGCGTCAGGGCGTACCGCTCGCCGTCCCAGCCGCCGCTCACTGCCACGTCGCCCGCGCGCAGGCGCGTGTACAGCCCGTGAATGTCGCGCCCGCCCTCGGTGATCGGCTCTGCCTGCGGGGGGCCGGCATGGGTGAGGCCGCAGGTCGTTAGCAGCCCGCCGTTGAACAGGCGCAGCCACGAGCCGCCCAGTTCCGGCGCGTGCGGCGACCCCTGGCTGATCCAGGTTAGCGGCACGCCGCGATAGTGCGCCGTCCAGATGTCCAGCCCGCGATCGGGTAGGACAGTATACGACAGGCCGCTGGCATTGTACGCCTCGACCAGGCGCAGGCCGTTGGCCAGCGTGCTCTGCCGGAAGTCCACGAACTGGCGCATGTCGAGGCTGTGCTGCTCGATCTGCGCGCGCTGGAGCCAGGTGGTGTCAAGCATCTTGGCGTATCCTTTCTAATGAGGAGTGATCAGTTTTCAGAAGAAGAGCGCGTCCGTGCCCCCGACTTGATCACTGTCCTTCCCACGTGCGCCCGTAGTTCACCCGCAGCTTGTCCAGCACGGCCTGTTCCAGGTCTATGCCGGTGACGCTGGCCAGTTGCAGCAGGTAGAGCAGGACGTCCGCCAGCTCTCCACCCAGCGACTCAGCATCGGCCAGGTCGCCATTCCACTGGAAGTGTTCCAGAATCTCCGCCGTTTCGATGCTCAGCGAGATAGCGAGGTTGCGCGGGGTTTGCGGGTGCGGCGTCGTGGGGTCGTACCACCCTTTGGCGCGCACGAATTCGTGCATGTGTTGGGTCAGTTCAGCGATGTCCATCGGCGCTCCATGCCCGGTCCTAGGCCGCATGTACCGTGTGGGCGAGTCAGGCAAGAGAGAGGGAGCAGAGCGTATCGCCCTAACCTGCCCCTGGGTGGATAGCCCCTGTGGGCACGGGATTCCAGCTAGAGCCTCACCAGTGCTGACAATACAGCTCTCGCCCTGCACCAGTTCCAGCGCCCAGAGGTGTTCAACCCGAATATTACTATCTTGGAGCGGCCAAGAGCAATATAATGGTTATCTAGCTACCGGACACTTGAACAAATGAACGAAGGTTGAACCACAAGGCCACT
>DYGW01000066.1 GCA_020724485.1 Thermoflexus sp.
GAACCTAAGGATGTTCTTACTTGACTTTCCTCTGCTTTCTCTGTGCCTCTGCGGTTCAGGCAATCTCGCGCCATTTCTCGCGCGGGGGGCCGGTGCTATAATCGGCATGGGCGACAAGGCGGAAAGGTGGGGCCGCCAGCCATTCTCGCGCGCCGCCAACCATCAGCCACAGCGGATACCCGCTTCCAGCCCGTCGCCGAGGAGGGTGGGCTATGCACACGCCATTCGCACGTGGTCGCCGGGCCGCGTTACCGCTGGTCTTCCTGCTGCTGGCGACCCTGGCCTGCAGCCTGAGCATGGGCGACGAGACCGGCGACAACGCGCCGCCCGTGCAGACTCCCGTTTTCACCGCCTTCCCGACGCCGTTCGCCTGGCCGACGGCCACATTCCCTCCCACGCTCATCCCGACGACCGCCGTGCCGCCGGCGACTGCCTGCTCGCGCTACACCGCCTGGCCGCAATACACCGTCATCGCCGGTGACACGCTCGGCAACATCGCCCAGCGCGCCGGGACGACCATCCAGCAGCTCGCCGCCGCCAACTGCCTGGCCGACACCAACCTGATCTACGTGGGCCAGCAGCTTTACGTGCCGCAGATTCCCGCCACGCGCACGCCCGGCCCCACCGCGACGTTCACCAGCGCGCCCAACGCGCCCGTCTTCGGGCAGGCGATCACCGCCAGCCAGCACTGGCGCGACAGCGCGGGCCAAGCCGTCACCTACTACCAGACGGTGCGCGTGACCGTCGGCGAAGTGACCAACGCCGACAGTGTCAGCTTCTTCGTCACCGGCGCGACGGGCGGCGCGGCGGCCTACATCGGCCAGGACCGCGACCCCTGGGATGGCGCGTTTGTGGACTACACCTTCCCCGCGCCAGGGACCTACACGTTCCAGGCCGCCGCCGAGAACGAATTCGCCCGCGTCAACAGCGGGGCTTTCACCGTGCGCTACGACCCGAACTTCGTGCCGCCCGGCACGCACCAGTACAACACGCTGGCCTTCGCGCCAACCGTGAGCACATCCGGCGGCTGGACGACGCTGCGCGCTGGGACCGCCGTCACCATCACCTGGCCGGACGCGCCGGGCGGGGCCACGCGCGTGGACTTCACCCTGACGCCGACCGGCGGCACGGCCCATATCATCGGCAGCGACGCCAACCCGCTCGACGGGACGACGATCACCTGGACGGTGCCCGCCGGGACGACCGGACAGGTGCAGGGACGGGCGACCATGCCTAACGGCCAGGTGATCACCAGCGAAGCTGCCGGGGTGATTGCCCAGTGATGTCCCGCGCGAGCGTGAGCGCATGACCTGGCTGATCTTCGTCGCGCTGGCAACGGCCATCGCTGCCGCGCTGTGGTACCTGCTGATCAAGACCGAGGGCGTCTACCTGGGCCGGAGCGCGGTGATCTGGCTCTACGACCTCTACGCCGGGCGCTACGACGGCATCAAGCAGTACGATCCGGTCAACGAGGACGTATACCTGGCCCAGCCCATTCTGGAGCGCCTGGACTTCGCCCGCGCGCCGCTGGTGCTCGACGTGGCGACCGGCACCGGGCGGCTGCCGCTGGCCTTGCTGGAACAACCGGGGTTCCAAGGGCGGATCATCGCCCTCGATCTCAGCCGGCGGATGCTCGCCCGCGCCGCCGCCAAGCTCGCCCCGTTCGGCGACCGCATCGCTCTGCTGCACCACCCCGCCGAGGCGCTGCCCTTCCCCAACGGGGCCTTCGACCTGGTCACCTGCCTGGAGACGCTGGAATTCCTGATGGACGCGCGGGCCGTGCTCGGCGAACTGGTGCGCGTCCTGCGACCAGGCGGGCTGCTGGTGCTGACCAACCGCCAGGGGTTAGACGCGCGGCTGATGCCCGGTCGCACCTTCGCCCACGAAGCGTTAGAACGGCTGCTGCGCGACGACCTGGGCCTGAGCCAGGTGGAAGTGCTGCCCTGGCAGTTCGATTACCGCATCGTCCACGCGCGCAAGCCGGGGAACGCCGCGCCCTGCGGCGCGCGCCCGCTGGAGGAAGTGTGGCAATGCCCTGCCTGCGCCGCCGTTGACCTGGTGCCGGTGACCGGTGGCTGGCGCTGCCTGACCTGCGAGACGCTCGTTCCGCGCGGCGCGGACGGGGTAATCGAGGCGGTGGGCGTGCGGCGGGGACGCGGCACAGTAAGCGACAAGACTTCCGAAGTTTCGGAAACTTCGGAAGTCTGAACGCGCGCACTGCCAGACTCGCCCCTCACCCCCGCCGCGAAATGTGCTACAATGGCGCGGACTTTGCACCCGACCCGCTCACTTCGGTCAAGGAGTGTTGACCGTGCACCTGCTCCCACCCCAACTCGCATCCCTGATCCGCGCCGCCGTGATAGCGGCGCAGGCGGCGGGCGACCTGCCGCCGTTCGACCTCCCGGCGGCGATCCCCGTCCAGCCCAGCAGCAAGCCGGAACTGGGCGACTACGCCAGCCCGGTCGCCCTGCAGCTCGCCAGGCTCGCCCGGCGCAGGCCGCTCGAAGTCGCCGCGAGCATTGCCCGCCACATGCCGTCGGCGCCCTTCGTCGCCGCCGCCGAGGTCGCCCCACCGGGCTTCCTCAACATCCGTCTGGACGAAAGCTGGCTGCTGGCGCAGATTGACGCGATCATCGCGGCGGGCGATGACGCCTTCGCGCTGGACATTGGGCGCGGCAAGCGCGCGCAGGTCGAGTGCGTCAGCGCCAACCCGACCGGCCCGCTCACCGTCGGTCACACGCGCAACGGCGTGATCGGCAGCACGATGGCCAATATCCTGGCCGCGCTCGGCTACGCCGTGGAGATGGAGTACTACTTCAACAACGCGGGCCGCCAGATGCGTATCCTGGGCCAGAGCCTGCGAGCGCGCTATTGGCAGGCGCTCGGCCTGCCCGCCGAGTTGCCCGCCGAAGGCTACCAGGGTGAGTACCTGGTCAACGTGGCGCGCCAGTTGGTCGAGGCACACGGCGCTGCGCTGCGCGACGAGCCGTGGGAGCGCTTCAAGCTGGAGGCCGAGCGGGCCATGTTCGCCTGGATCGAGCGCAGCCTGGCCCTGATCAACATCCGCTTCGACACCTTCTTCAACGAGAACAGCTTGTACGAAGACGGCAGCGTGTGGCGCACACTGGAGGCCCTCGAAGCGCGCGGTCACGTCTACCGGGCGCTGGTACGCGAGGGCGCTGGCGAGGAGGAGCGGGCCAAGCTGCCACCGGACGCCAAAGAAGCAATCTGGTTCCGCGCCACGACCTTCGGCGACGAGGAAGACCGCGTGCTGGTCAAGTCCACCGGCGAGCCGACCTACGTCCTGCCGGACATCGCCTACCATGTCAACAAGCTGGAGCGCGGCTTCGACTACCTGATCAACGTCCTGGGCGCGGACCACATCGTCGAGGCGCAGACGGTCGCGCGCGGCCTGTCCGCCCTCGGCTATGACCCGGAGCCGGTGCACGTCGTGATCTACCAGTTCGTGACGCTGATCGAGGGCGGCGAGCAGCGCAAGATGAGCACGCGGCGCGGCGAATTCGTCACCCAGGACGATCTGGTGGCGGACGTGGGGGCCGATGTAGTGCGTTACTTCATCCTGGCGCGCAGTCCCAACAGTCACCTGGAATTCGACCTCGACCTGGCCCGCAAGCACGCCAACGAGAACCCGGTCTACTACATCCAGAACGCGCACGTGCGCTGTGCGGGCATCTTCCGCCAGGCGGCGGAGCGCGGCCTGACTGACGACGGTGCCGACCTGACGCTGCTCGGCGAGCGCGAGCGGGCCTTCGTGCGCAAGATGCTGGAAATGCCCGAAGTGCTGGTGCAGTGCTACGAGGAATTGGCCCCGCACAAGCTGGCTTTTTACGCGCTCGATCTGGCGCGCCTGTTCCACCCGATGTACGACGAGGTGCGCGTGTTGCACGGCGACGTGCCCGCAGACCTGGCGCGGGCGCGGCTGCGGCTCTATGGGGCGGCGCGCGTCGTCTTCAAGCGCCTGCTGACCCTGCTGGGCATGTCCGCGCCAGAAGTGATGTAGGGCTGTCAGCACTCAGCGCTCAGCCATCAGCGAAGAAACGTGTCAATAGCACAGTTTTCGCTGATGGCTGTTCACCTGCCACAGTTAAGGGGAGAAACAACGCCGATGGGTCTGAAACCGGATCACTGGATACGCAAGATGGCGCTGGAACACGGCATGATCGAGCCGTTCGTAGACCACCAGGTGCGCGACGGCGTGATCAGCTACGGCGTGTCGTCCTACGGCTACGACATTCGCATCGCCGACGAGTTCAAGATTTTCACCAACGTCTACAACACGGTCGTTGATCCCAAGCACTTCGACCCGCGCTCGATGGTGGACTTCAAGGGCGAGGAGTGTATCATCCCGCCCAACTCGTTCGTGCTGGCGCGCACCATCGAGTATTTCCGCGTCCCGCGCAAGGTGCTGACCATCTGCCTGGGAAAATCGTCTTACGCGCGCTGCGGGCTGATCGTCAACGTGACTCCGTTCGAACCTTGCTTCTCGGACGACACTGAAATCCTGACCCCCGCTGGCTGGACGCCACTGAAGGACATTCAAATCGGCGACCAGGTCATGGGCATGAGCCGGGATGGGTTCGCCGAGTATCAGCCGGTGATCGCCAAGCAAGAACGTGATTACGAGGGCGACATGCTGCACTTCGACGGTCGCTCGGTTGATTTGCTTGTGACACCCGATCACAAGGTGTTCGTTAATCGCCGGACGAATGGGAGACCAACGCGCAAAGGACCGGAGAAAACCGGCTGGCATACCACCCAGGCCAGCAACGTCTTTGGCAAGCACAACTTTGAGATGAGCCGTGAGATCCGCTGGCGCGGCTACGATCCCGGTGAAACTCTCACGGTCAACGGCGTCAGCTACCCTACCCGGCCTTTCTTAAAATTCCTGGGCTTATGGCTCGGCGACGGCAGCGCCTATGTGCCGCAGAAGAAAGGAAAGAACAGCGGCTATGTCGTTCAGATCGCCGCGTTCAATCATAAGCGCGCGTACGTCAAAGAAGTTCTGGACGAACTGAGAGTTCGTTACAGCGTAATGCGGGAGGGCTTCCGCTTTTACAGCAAGCCACTGCACCATTACCTGGAACCCTACAAGCTAGCGCCCAATAAGCACGTACCGCGCGAGTGGCTGAGCCTGAAGCCTGAACTGATCCGCCTGATCCTTGAAGGTTTGCTCATGGCAGACGGCAACGTGCTGACTAACACCATTACCACCGTCTCGCCGCAACTGGCAGACGATGTCCAGGTCATGGCCTCTTTAAGCGGCCAATGTGCAATTGTCCGCAAGGCCGCGCCGGAAAAGCGCACCTGGAACTTGAACGGCCATGTGGTACACAGCAATCACGACGTTTACAAAATTCGCATCACCGCCGGACAAATGACTCCCAAGGTCCGACCGCAAAACCACAAACTCGTCCCCTACAGTGGCAGGGTCTATGATGTCACCGTGCCTAATCACCTGATTTTCGTGCGGCGCAACGGGAAAGCGGTCTGGTCAGGCAACTGCTGGGAGGGCTTCGTCACCCTGGAGATCAGCAACACCACCCCCCTGCCCGCCAAAATCTATGCCAACGAGGGCATCGCCCAGGTGCTCTTCTTCGAAGCGGACGAGGAGTGCGAAGTCTCCTACGCCGATAAGAAGGGCAAATACCAGGGCCAGCAATCTATCGTGCTGCCCAAGTTATGAACAGGTCATCGTCAGTCTGTGCACAGGACATTGACCGCCTGAACAGGTTATTGATCGGGTTATTGACAGGCTGCCTGCCAGACGCTTTGCCCGCCAGCAGGCGTGCCGCGCCAGCCGCCGCTGGGCTGTAGGGGCGTATGCTATACTATACGCCCCGAACCCCACCCTCCCAGGCAGTTGTTGACAGGTTATCCACAGGCACGCCCGCAACCTCTCTTATCTCCTCCTATCAGTGCTGTTAGCCGGCACAGCGCAAGCCTGCTATCGCCGGGCCAAGTCCTGTGTATAATGGGAAAAGAGCATGGTGCGGCCCCGAAGCCACGCCCGCGTACGGCGAGCGGGCGACATGCCATGCAGCGCAAGAAGGAAGAACCGTGTCTCCTGCAACAGTGCCCAACACTGGCCAAACGCCCGCGTCCCGCCGGAGGGCGCGCCTGGCGGCTCTCGCGGCTGGCGTCCTGACCTCGCTCATCCTGATCGCCTATGTGCTCGCGGTCGGCCCTGGCGGGCGGCTCGTGCAGTGGGTCGCGCTTGTCCCGGCGTTGGTCGGGCTGTTCGCACTGTGCCAGGCGCGACGCGCGCGCAGCGCCAACGCCGACGCCCAGCTTGCCGAGCGCGTCAAAGAACTGGAGATTCTCAGCCGCATTGATCGCGAGTTGAACTATACCCTCAGTGTCAATCGCATACTCAACCTGACCGTTGACTGGCTGCTGCGCTTTACCAACAGTGACGCAACGGCGGTCGCCCTGGTTCAGGAGGACACACAGACTCTGCAGTACGTCGCCGGCTACGGCTATTCGCCGCAGGCCTGGGAACAACTCAGCCACGAGCCGTGGCCGATCAAGCGGGGAATTGCCGGGCGCGTGACGCAGACCAGCGTCCCGGAGAATGTGGCGGACACGGCCCAAGACCCGGACTATGTTGAGGCACTGCCCGGCGCGCGATCACAGCTTGCCGTGCCGGTCACGCGCCAGGACCGCGTCATCGCCGTGATCCGCTGCGAAAGCCGGGCGCCCGGCGCGTTCAGCGCCGAGAACCTGGAATTCGCCGTGCGTCTGGCCTCGCGCGCTGCTGCCGCCATTGACAACGCGAACCTGTTGGACGCCATGCAGCGCGAGCGCCAGAAGCTGGAAGTGATCCTGCGCAGCACCGCCGACGCCGTGATCGTGGTGGATCATGAGGGGCGGCTGGTGCTGGTCAACCAGGCGGCACTGGCCTCCTTCCATCTGCCGCCCAGGAAGCAGTACAGCGGGCGGGCGTTCGCCGAGATATTCGGCGAGTCGGGCCTCGCCGAGTTGCTCGACCGGGCGCGTACTGGCGGGTCGGGGCCAGTCAGCGAGCTGGTGCTGCCCGAAGGCAAGACCATGCACGCCAGCGTCGCCCACCTGCCAGAAGTTGGCTGGTCTATAGTGATGCACGACATCACCCCCTACAAGGAGACCGACAAGCTCAAGAACGAGCTACTGGCGACCACCTCGCACGACCTGAAGAATCCTCTGAGCACCATCCTGGGCTATGTGGATTTGGTGCAGATGACCAACCCGCTCAACGCCCAGGGCCAGAACTACGTCCGGCGCATCCAGGGGGCAGTGACACATATGCGCCACCTCATTGACGACCTGCTCGACATGGCCCGCATCGAGAGCGGCATCACCCTGCACTATTCAAAGGTGCATCTCGCTAGTTTGATCGAGGCTGTAGCCAGCCCGTTCATGCCCCTGCTGCGCGAGAAGGGCATGGCGCTGTCCATTGACATCCCGCCAGACCTGCCTCCCGTTCCCGCCGACGAGGGCCGCCTAACCCAGATTCTGACCAATCTGCTGAGCAACGCGATCAAGTACACGCCGGCCCAGGGGAGCGTCCGGGTGTGCGCGGAAGAGCGCAACGGCATGGTGCGCATCGCGATAGGCGACGATGGCCTGGGAATCAGCCCGGAGGATCAGGCGCACGTCTTCCAGCGATTCTTCCGCGTGCGGACGCCAGAGACCGAAACCATCGAAGGCACAGGTTTGGGGCTGTCCATCGTCAAGAACCTGGTTGAGGCGCACGGCGGCCAGGTGGGATTGGAGAGTCGCCTGGGCGAAGGCTCGATCTTCACAGTGATGCTGCCACTGCGCCCGCCGGAGAAGTCCTAGCACGTAGGGGTGTTGCTCTGCTGCGCCCATAGGGGCGTATCGCATACGCCCCCGCACGCCTCACCCCCTCAATCCCCCTCTCCAGCCGAGCTAGAGAGGGGGACTTTGCCCGTGCTTGCGTAGACCTTGACCTGGTGCATATGGGTCGCTCACTCGCCCGGCTGCCCGAGCGGTTCCCACTGCGTCGCGTCGGGAGCGTCGAGCGCGGCCAGGCTCAGCAGCAGGCGGCTACGCGCCGCGTAGTAGACCACATACGGCGCGCCGACGCGCATCGGCACGTCACCGGGCGCGACATACGGCGCGAATGAATAATCGCCAATGAGGTACGAGAAGGGCAGCTCAGGCCGGTGCCCTTCGGTGATGCGAATCTGTAGCGGCCCGCGCGCAAAGCGCACCGGTTGGCGCATGAATGCTTCCGGCAGGAAGGTGAGCGCATTCACGCCCACCAGCCCGGCAAACATCATCACGAACAACGCCCCCAGGATCGTGAAGACCACGCCCGCCAGTGTTGACACCGGTGCGTCGCCCCACAGCAGAAGCGCGCCCATCTGCACCAGCATCGCCACTGGGCACAGGAAGATAATCAGCGCCCCCAGCCCGGCGATCAGCGCCAGGCGACGCTGAGACGCGGTCAGCCGCCCGGCGCGGTTGGCGGCGAGCCTGGCGGCCATCTCCGGCGAGGCGGACGGGACGGCAACTGGGGTGCGTTCGGACATACTCACTCCTTCGCGTGGGAAGGCACGGTCAAGGCGTCGGGATCGGCGTTGGCGGCGGGGACTCGACCCCGCCCGCCGCCGGGCGCGGGCGGACGCGGAAGACGCGCCCCTCCTGCACCGAGACGTACAGCCAGCCTTCCTCGCTCAGCACGACGTCCACCGGGTGATAGGGGTAGAAGCCCATACGCATGAGCGAGAAAGCCGCCAGTGTCAACTGGAAGCGGCGGTGCTCGCTGGCCGGGGAGATCAGCGCCGTCGTGCCGTCGGGCTGCCCGTCGTCGCCGAAGCCCACCACAGCCAGCGCGTAGCCCGCCGGCTCAGCCAGCGTGGACGAGCCGCGCAGGGCCACGATCAGATCGCCCTGCCAGAACGGAAACCCGTCATAATCGTAGAAGACGATCCCGCCGGGGCTGCTCTGCGGAGTGAAGGTGAAGGCGGGCGGCACGGTCTCCGCGCAGGCGTCCGCCTCGTCCGGGGGCAGCGCCGGGTCTGGCTGGCGGTCGCCGGCGCAGCGCGGAAAGCCGAAGTCCGCGCCGGGCGTGACGCGGTTTAGCTCGTCGGGCGGGCCGCCCACCAGCGTCCCCGGCACGACGCGCCCGCTGTCCACGATCCACAGGTCGCCGGTGACGGGGTGCCAGGCGAAATCCCAGGGATCGCGCAGGCCGGTCGCCTCGACGCGGCGGTCGCTCCCGTCGAGCGCGTAGCTGACCAGCATCCCCGGCGCGACATCGGCACCGTCGCACCAGGCGCAGCCCGCGCCCAGGCTGACGTACAGCCGTCCGTCTGGCCCCACCTGGACGCTGCCCGGCCAGAAGCCGCGCTCCGCGTCCAACAGGTCGGGGACGAGGACGACCGGCGCGGCAAAACACCCCTCGGCGGTCGGGTCAAGGCGCAGCAGCCCGCCCACCGAGGCCACGTACAGCGCCCCGTCGTGCACCGTCAGGCTGGTGGGGTAGGTCAGCCCTTCCGCGACGGGACGCGGCGCATCCAGGAACTGGTCGCCGTCGGCGTCACCCATCGCCCAGATGGCCCCCTCCGCCGTGCGCGCCAGGTAGAGCGTGCCATCCGGTCCCAGGGCCAGGCCCATCAAGGCGGGGGCCGCTTCTGGCGGCGTCACCGCGTCGAGCACGACTTCCAGGCAGGTGGTATTGGCATTGCGCCAGGGTGCCCAGTCCACAAGCTGGCACGGCGGGCCGTCAGCCTGCAAGCGCGGGCTTGGCGTGCGCGCCGGGCGCGGTGACGCGGACTCCGCGCAGCCGGACAGGGCCACCGCTGCCATCACTGCCCCCCACACCGCCCAGGTGCGCACCTGCCGCATCAACTCGTCGCTCCGTTCCGGCTCCACTGCCGGGGCAATCATAGCCCGCCGCGCGCGATCGCGCCACGCCGCTGCACACCGGGCGTATTCGGATTTCAGGGCAAAGCATCACCGCAGAGCAACTGTGTCCTCTGCGCCTCTGCGGTTCAAGAATTTCGCCCCCATCGTGAAATACACCCCACTCCACGACTCATTTGACTCGGCGGTGCGCATTAGTGTTCAATAAGGGGGGCAGTCGCGCGCAGAGCGGCTTGGTGCCCGGCTGCTGCCAACGCATATCGCCCGACTCGCTGCGCTATTCCACCAGCGACTATTACGCAAAGCCGCGCCCTGCCCTCGCACCGTTTTCTATTCATATGATGAGGAGAGACTATTTTGAAACGCAGACGACTATCACTTCTGATCGGCATGGCCGCGTTGCTACTCGTTGGCTCGCTGTTGAGCGGATGCCAGGGGGACGAGGGCGAGCCAGGCCCGCGCGGCCCAGAAGGACCTGCCGGCCCCCAGGGGGAGCCGGGGCCAGCAGGCAAGGATGGCTGTTCGCCTGCCATTACGCTGGAAGATACCATCCTGAAGATCGACTCCGACTGCGACGGCGAGATTGACATCGAGCAGGACTTGCAGGGGCCGCCCGGCCCGCAGGGTGAGCCTGGCCCCGTCGGGCCTGCCGGTCCTGTTGGCCCTGCCGGGCCGCAGGGCGAACCCGGCCCGCAGGGTGAGCCTGGCCCCGCCGGGCCTGCCGGTCCTGTTGGCCCTGCCGGGCCGCAGGGCGAACCCGGCCCCCAGGGTGAGCCTGGCCCGCAGGGTGAGCCTGGCCCCGCAGGGCCTGCCGGTCCTGTTGGCCCTGCCGGGTCACAAGGCGAGCAAGGCCCCCAGGGTGAGCAAGGCCCCGCGGGACCTGCGGGTCCTGCTGGCCCCACCGGGCCACAAGGCGAGCAAGGCCCCGCCGGGCCTGCGGGACCTGTTGGCCCTGCCGGGCCTGCTGGCCCGCAGGGTGAACCGGGTGAACCCGGCCCGTTGGCCGGTTACGAGATTGTGACGAGGGAGAGTATAGCTACCGGCCCGGCAGTACTCATCCTCTCCTGTCCGGAAGGAAAGCGCGTGCTGGGCGGCGGGGCGAGCGCCTCTAGCGCGGCGGTCAATATCTACGTCAGCGCCCCACGTGACGACTCAAGCTGGCTCGTCCGCGCACGCGGAGCGGAGAGGTTCACCCTCACCGGCTATGCCATCTGCGCGGCGGCGGAGTAGGCACCTTCACAACCAGCGCACCAGTTACAACATGCCGGGGCGCGCGCTCCGGCATGTTGTGCTTGTGCGCTCTAAAACATTGGCGCGGTCTGCCCGTCCTGCTACAATCACGCGCGTTCGCACTCACGCGCACCTGAGGGGGAACCGGGATGGATCACCCGCCCGCCAAGTCGCTCGACCTGTCCATCGTCGTGCCCGCCTACAACGAAGCCGAGAGCCTGCCGCTGCTGCACGAGCAGATTCGCGCCGCCGTCGAGCCGCTCGGCCTGGCCTGGGAAGTCGTCTATGTGGACGACGGCAGCACCGACGGCACGCGCGCGGCGCTGCGCGCCCTGCAAGCGGCGGACTCCCACGTCGTGGTGGCCGAGCAGCGGCGCAATTCGGGCAAGAGCCTGGCCCTCAATACCGGCTTCGCCCTGGCGCGCGGCGCGATTATCATCACCATGGACGCCGACCTGCAGGACGACCCGAACGAGATCCCCAACCTGCTGGCCAAGCTGGACGAGGGCTACGACGTGGTCAGCGGTTGGAAACACCAGCGCCAGGACCCGCTCTCCAAGCGCGTCCCGTCGTGGATCGCCAACCACGTCACCGCCTGGATGACCGGCCTGCGCCTGCACGACATGAACTGCGGGCTGAAGGCGTACCGCGCCGAGGCCGTGCGCGAGCTGCACCTCTACGGCGACTTGCACCGCTACATCCCCATCCTGGCCCACTACAACGGCTTCCGCGTGACCGAGATTCCCGTCGTGCACCACAAGCGGCGCTTCGGGCGCTCCAAATACGGGCCGGGTCGCCTGCTGCGCGGCGGGCTGGACTTGCTGACCGTGCTGTTTCTGAACAACTTCCGCTACCGCCCGCTGCACCTCTTCGGCGGGGCGGGGCTGGTGCTGCTGCTGGCCGGGTTCCTGGTCAACGCCTACCTGTCTATTGAGTGGTTTCAGGGGATGCGCCCGCTCAGCCAGCGCCCGCTGCTCACGCTGGGCGTGCTGCTCATGGTGATGGGCGTGCAGTTGGGCACGATCGGGCTGCTGGCCGAGCTGGTCGTCTCGGTCGTGCAGCGCCAGGAAGACCCGCTGCGCATCACGCGGGCGGTGCTGCGCGCGCCCGATCCATCGGGGGACGAGCGTCCGCGACGCCAGAAAGCCAGCGCAGCCGCCACGAGGGAGAGGAGTGGGGACGAACTGTGATCAAGCGCATCTGCCAGGCCATCTGGCACAAGAACTTCACGCCCGACCAGTTGCGGCGCTACGTCGGCGAGTTCGAGCAGTGCTACTTCACCTACGCCGCCGCCGCCGCCGTGCGCATCAACGCCGCCTCCGGTGGGAGCGTCTCGGCGCTGCTGATCTACCTGCTGGAGAGCGGGCAGATTGATGGCGCGCTGGTCTGCCAGACCGTCCTGCGCGACGGCAAGCCGCGCCCGGAATTCACCATTGCCCGCACCCGCGAAGAGATCATGGCCGCGCAGGGCAGCAAGTACGCGGCGGTCTATTTCAGCAACGACGCCCTGCCACTGATCGAAGCCTTCGACGGGCGGCTGGCGGTCGTCGCCCTGCCCTGCGACGCGACCATCTTGGAGCGGACGCGGGCCAAGAACCCGGCGCTCGACGCCAAGATCGCCCTGGTGATCACCCTGTTCTGCGGGCACAACTCCGAGCCAGTTCTCACCGACGCCATCGTGGACAGGCTGGGCCGGGGGCGCGGCCCACTGACCGGCTACCGCTGGCGCACCGGCCATTGGCGCGGCAACCTGGAAGCGACCTTCGCCGGCGGGACGCAGGTCGTCAAGCCGTTCGAGACGTTCTCCGACTACCGCAACCTGTACTTCTTCGCCCAGCCGAAGTGCCACCACTGCTTCGACCACTTCGGCTACCACTGCGATATCTCCGCCGGGGACATCTGGTCGCCGCGCATGAAGGCCAACCCGATCAAGCACACGGCGCTGATCGCCCGCACCCCCGCCGGGAGCGCGCTGGTCGCGGCGGCGCTGCGCGACGGGGCGCTGATCGGCAGCGAGGAGCCGGTAGACGAGATCGCCAACGGCCAGGCGCGCACAGCGCCCTTCCACTACAACGTCACCTCGCGGGCGCGCGTGGGACGGCTCTTCGGCGTGCGCATCAAAGACCGCACGGACGCCCGCGTCCGACTGGTGGATTACGCCATCGCCTTCATCGCCCTGCTCAACGAGCGCGTGTCGCGCACGCGGGTCGGGCGAGCCGTCATCCTGCGCGCGCCGCGCCCGGTGATCCGCCTCTACCTCTATCTCTTGAAAGGGTTGGAGAGCCTGTAGCATGGGCAGCGAACGGACTATCGCCATCACCGGCGCGACCCTGTGGGGCAATCGCGGGGCCGAGGCCATGCTCGTCACGACCATCGGCCAGGTGCGCGCCCGCCGCCCGGACGCGCGGATCATCATCTTCTCCTACTTCCCCAAGCGCGACCGCGCCCTGGTGCGCGACTCGCGGATCACCGTCATCGGCGCGCGGCCCAAAGACCTGGTACTGCGCACGTTTCCGTTCGCCGTGCTGGTCTGGCTGGCCGGGCTGCTGCGCCTGCGCTGGCCCGACCGCCTGCTGCCGCACCCCGCCCGCGCGCTGCGCCGCTGCGACGCCCTGCTCGACGCCAGCGGCATCTCCTTCGCCGACGGGCGCGAGAAATACCTGCCCTTCAACATCCTGCTCATCTGGCCGGCCATATTGCTCGGCGTGCCGGTGATCAAGCTGGCCCAGGCGCTCGGCCCGTTTAGAAATCCGCTGACCCGCCTCAGCGCGCGGCTGTTCCTGCCGCGCTGCCAGCGCATCTACGCGCGCGGAGCGGTCACCGCCGAACACCTGCGCGACCTGGGCCTCCCCGCCGCCAAGTGGGAGCAGGCCGCCGACATCGCCTTCCTCTACCAGCCGGAATACAGCCTGACCGCCGAGAACGAGGAGCGCGTAGACG
Source organism: Thermoflexus sp. (assembly GCA_020724485.1). GTDB lineage: Bacteria > Chloroflexota > Anaerolineae > Aggregatilineales > Aggregatilineaceae > UBA2029. The sequence goes on from DYGW01000066.1 coordinate 14,062, forward strand.
CCCTGGCAACCAAGCTGGCCGGGCTGCGCGCGGCGGGCCGGACGATCATCGGGCTGGTCCCTAGCTCGCTCGTCCACACCAAGACGGCGAAGGAGGGCGGCGACTATCCGGGCGTCTTCGTCCAGTTGGTGCGCGACCTGGGCGGGCCGGATGTCCATTTCGTCGTCGTGCCCAACGCCACCCGCCAGGGATCGGACTCCTTCGCCAACAACGACCTGCCCGCCATCGCCGCCCTGCGCGAGCGCCTGGCCCGCGACCTGCCCGGCGCGCTCGGCGTGACGGTGGATGTGGTGGACTACGACCTCAACACGGCGGGCAGCCGCCGCCTGTTCGCCCTGTGCGACGCCGTGCTGACCTCGCGCTTTCACGCCATGATCTCGGCGCTGACGCTCGGCGTGCCGCCGGTGGTCATCGGCTGGAGCCACAAATACGCCGAAGTACTGGCCGAGTTCGGCATCGAACGCTTCGCCGTTGATTTCGCCGACCCGCACGCCGATATTCCCGCCCTGGTTCGCGCCCTGCTGGACGAGCGCGCCGCGCTCCGCGCGCAGATCACGGCGGCGCTGGAGCCGGTGCAGGCGTCGGCGGCGGCCCAGTTCGCCAGTCTGGACGCGCTGCTCACGTGACCGCCCGCCTGATCCGCGTCGCCAAGTGGCTGTGGCTCGCCCTGGTGGCGGGAGCGGTCGTCCGCTACCTGTGGGCGCACTGGGACGAGATCGGCCCGCAACTGCGCGCCATCTCTCCGGCGCGGCTGGGGCTGGCCGCTGCCTGCCTGATTGCCTCCAAGTTGTTGCTGGTCGTCGTCTCGCAGCGGTCGGTCGCCCTGGCCGGGCATCGCATCGGCTACCGGCGCATGTTCGCCATTAACGCGCTGAGCCAGCTTGCCAAATATCTGCCGGGCGGCATCTGGCATTTCGTCGGGCGGGCGGGCTTCTACCACGCCGACGGGCTGCCGCTGCGCGCCGTGACGCGGGCAATGGTCGTCGAGAACCTGTGGCTGGTGCTGTCGGCGTTCCTGGCCGGGCTGATCGGGGCGCTGGCGTACTACTTGTCCGGCATGCGGGCGGGAATTGCCGCCGTCGGGCTGATCGCCGTGTGGTGGGCGCTGCTGTGGCTGATCCGGCTGCGCTTCGGCGGCGAGCGAAGCTGGCGGGCCAGCCTGGGCACGCTGGCGCTCCAGGCGGCGATCTGGGCGCTGGTGGGGGTCAGCCTGTGGGCCATCCTGCCCGGCCAGTCCGGGTGGCGATCTGTTGCGCTGGCGATTGGCGCGTTCTGCCTGAGCTGGGTGATCGGCTACGTGGCCGTCTTCGCGCCGGGCGGCATCGGCGTGCGCGAGACGGTCATGACCGCGCTGCTTGTCCCGCTGTTGGCCGCGCCCGACGCGCTGGTCTACGCGGCGGCGCACCGCTTCGTGTGGGTGGCGGCTGAGCTGGCCCTGGGCATCGTCGCCAAGACAGCCATCGCGCCGCCGCTGCCCACGCCGCCAGCAAGCGCCGCCGCCGAGCCGGAATCCGCGCTGCACTGAGGTCGCCCCATGCGCCGCTATCGCCGCCAGGTACTCGCCGGGCTGCTGTTCATCACCGTCGTCCTGATCGCCGTCGTCGCCATCACCGGCGCAGACGCCCTCGCCGAGAATCTCAGCGACTTCCCGCTGTGGCTGCTTCTCCCCGTGCTGCTGCTGAAGTGTGCCAACTGGACGCTGCGCTACATCGAATGGCGCTACTTCCTGGGCGTGGTCGGCGTGCGCACGCTACGCGGGCTGGTTGCCCCACCCCTGCCTAACCCCGCCGCCCCCGCGGTCCGCGAGCGGGACAGCGCCGTGCTGTGGCTGGCCGGGCTAGCCCTTTCGATCAGCCCCGGCAAGCTAGCCGAGGTGCTCAAGGCGCTGGTGCTCAAGAACCTGAGCGGCGTGGAATTCTCGCGGGCGGCGCCGGTCGTCTTTTTGGAGAGGCTGGTGGACGGGCTGGCCGTGATCCCGCTGACGACCGTTGCCATGCTCGCCGCCGGGAGCGCGGTGAACGTTGAGGGCGTGCCGCTGGGCACCGTGCGCGCGGTGCTGGCCGGCGTGTCGGTGGCGCTGGGCGCGGGCATGGTGCTGATCCAGAGCCGCACGCTGGCCGACTGGACGCTGAACCTGGTCGCGCGCTGGCCGGGCGTGCGGCGCATTCACGGCGCGCTGCGCAACCTGTACGAGTCCAGCTACGACCTGATCAAGCTGCGCCACCTCGTCCCCATGACGCTGATCGGGCTGGCCGCCTACACGACGGACAGCATCGGCTTCACCCTGCTGCTGATCGGGCTGGGCCTCGAGCCGTCGTGGACGTTGTTCGCCCAGGCGACGTTCATCCTCGGCTTCTCGGTGATCGTCGCCTCGATCTCCACGCTGCCGGGCGGCGCGGGCGGGCGCGAGCTGACCATTGGCCCCCTGCTGACGGCCATCCTCGCCCTGTCCAAGACGGACGCGGGCACGGCTACTTTTCTGATCGCGCTCTTCCAACTGTGGGTGGGCGTGCTGCTCGGCCTGGTAGTGATCGCCCTGTTCCGGCGCACGCTGTTTCCCCCGGCGCTGGAAGACGAGATCGCCGCCTACGAGGAGGCCCGGCAGACGCAGTGAGGGCGCGCTAGTGCAGCAAGAACTTCTGAGCCGCAGGCGGGCCGAGAAGACGGAGACTGGTGGGGGGTTCCGCTTCGTCGTATAATCTGATCGCCGGGGAAGCCGCTTCTTGAGATGGCGATGAGTGCCCCGAAAGCCCACTCAACTGGCGCTTGCTTCTCACATCGCTCTGCTGCGCAAGTACAGCGTCCTGTCAGCTAGTGCGTCCGATTTCCACAGCGCGCCCCAAAAGAGCAGGGAGTAGTAACATTTCAGATGTAGGAGGTGCAGCGTGAGTGTCTCCATTGTGGATAGGGTGATCGAACAACTGAAATCCTTGCCCCAGGAATCGCAGTGGCGAGTGCTGGAATTCGCGCGCGCGCTGGCCCTTTCTACACCTCGTGGTGTGCCTGGTCAACGATTCCTTCGCTTTGCAGGTACGTTGCCACCTGACGATGTAGAAGCAATGAGAGCGGCCATCGAACAGCATTGTGAACGAGTGGATGCGGATGAATGGTAAATACCTGCTGGATACCAATATCATCATCGCCTTGTTCGCAAATGAAGTGTCTGTACAAGAAAGGCTGGTTG
>DYGW01000067.1 GCA_020724485.1 Thermoflexus sp.
CGCTGGCGCGCCTCGCCGCCCCCTCAGCCATTCGAATGGAGAGGGGGCAAGCCGAGCACAGCGAGGCTGGGGGGAGGTCGATCGGCTGACTGCCGCCGGCTGCTCTGACAGGCGTGAGAGAAATCATGCCGCACGGGGCCAAATAGTTACTGGTGCGCTGCGGGGATTTCGACTATCATTGCTGTGGTATTTCGCGGTTCAGGGCTGCCAGCCCCCAGCAGCCGCTTCTCATCTTGCCGGCGCCGCCTACGGGTGCTTAGTGTCAGGCTTCCAGGCGCAGGATGACCTGGGCGAAAAGGAGTACGCGCAAAATGTCGTTGATTCAAGAGATTCGCCAAGCTGTGATTGACGGGCAGGCCAAAGTTGTCGTGCCGAAGGTCGAGCAGGCACTTGCCGAAGGGCTGGACCCGGATGTGATTTTGCACGAGGGCTTGATTGACGCGATGGGCGAAGTGGGCCGCATGTTCGAAGAAGGCGAGTACTTCGTGCCGGAGATGCTCATCGCCGCGCGGGCCATGTCGGCGGCGCTGGAGTTGCTCAAGCCGCTGCTGGTTGAGAAGGGCGTCGAGCCGATCGGCACGGTGGCCATCGGCACGGTCAAGGGCGACCTGCACGACATCGGCAAATCGCTGGTGGCGATGATGCTCGAAGGCGCCGGGTTCGAGATCGTCAACCTGGGCGTGGATGTCGCGCCGGAGAAGTTCGTCGCGGAGATTCAGAAGGGCGCGCAGATCGTGGCCATGTCCGCTCTGCTGACCACAACCATGCCCAACATGAAGACGACCATCGAGGCGCTCAAGGCCGCCGGGTTGCGCGACAAGGCCAAAGTCCTCATCGGCGGCGCGCCGGTGACCCAGGCCTACGCCGACGAGATTGGCGCCGACGGCTACGCGCCGGACGCCTCGGCAGCGGTGCGCAAGGCCAAGCAGCTCATCGGCGGCTAGCGCCCCATTCACCCTTCCTCATAAACCATACGCGCGCCACGAGCAGCGACCTCGCTCATGGCGCGCGCGGCATTTCCTCCGAGGGGTCTGTAGGGGCGGGTTTCGAAACCCGCCCTTACAAGCGGCTACCGATCATGATCGTCAAGGCGCAGCAGGGCCACCGCAGAGCCGCCGCCCCTACCGCCCCTGGCATCCCCGCCCGTCAGAGCGTCGCCTGCCGGTCGAAGGCTGGCTTGAGCAGCGGATAGAGATCGCGGTAAAGCTGGTAGGTTGCCTCGTAGGCCCCGGCATCAGCGCCCGGCTCGACGCGCGCGCCGGTCTTGACCGCCGCGATTGCCGCTGTCTGCACGTCCGGCCACACGCCGCCGCCCACTCCGGCCAACAGCGCCGCGCCATAGGCCGCGCCCTCAATGGCCTCAGCCACCACCAGTGGCACGCCCAGCACATCGGCCATGATCTGCCGCCACAGCGGGCTTTTGGCCCCGCCACCGCTCACGCGCACCTCGTTGATCAGCCCGGCGGGGCTGGCTTTGATCAGCTCGAAGCTGTCGCGCAGCCCGAAGGCCACGCCCTCCAACACGGCGCGGGTGAGGTGCGCGCGCGTATGCCGCGCCGTCAACCCGACAAACGCGCCGCGTGCCAGCGGGTCGGGGTGCGGGGTGCGCTCGCCGGTCAGGTAGGGCAGGAACAGCAGCCCTTCGCAGCCGGGCGGCGCCCCTCCCGCCTCGTCCGTCAGCGCGCCGAAGTCCTTACCCGGCGCCAGCGTGTCGCGGTACCACTGCAGGCTGCCCGCCGCGCTGAGCATGACGCCCATGAAGTGCCACTGGCCCGGCACAGCGTGGCAGAAGGCGTGCAGCCGCCCGTCCGGCTCGTAGGCGTAGCTGGCCAGCGGGGCGAAGACCACGCCCGACGTGCCCACCGTCAGCGCGACGATGCCCGGCTGCACCGCCCCGACGCCGGTCGCCTGGGCCGCCTGGTCGCCGCCCCCGCCGACGACGGGCGTGCCCGCCTTCAGGCCGGTCAGCGCGGCGGCCTCCCCGCTGACCACGCCAGTCACCTGCGGCCCCTCGTGGACTTTGGGCAGCCAGGCGGCGGGAATGTCCAGCGCGTCCAGCACGGCTCCCGACCAGCGGCGGTTGGCGACATCGAGGAGCAGCGTGCCCGCCGCCCCGGCCAGGTCGGTATGGTGATCGCCGGTGAGCTGGAAGCGAATGTAGTCTTTGGGCAGCAGGATGTGGCGGATGCGCGCGTAGACTTCCGGCTCGTGCTCGCGCACCCACAGAATCTTGGGCGCGGTGAAGCCGGTGAGGGCACGGTTGCCGGTGAGCTGGATCAGGCGCGACGCGCCGATGGTCGTGGTGATCTCGTCGCACTGCGCCTGGGTGCGCTGGTCGTTCCACAGGATGGCCGGGCGCAGCACTTCGTCGCGCTCGTCCAGGCAGACCAGGCCGTGCATCTGCCCGGTCAGCCCGATGGCCTGGATCGTGGCGGCGGCGCCGGTCTGCGCCAGCACGGCGCGGATCGAGGCGACCATGCCGTTCCACCAATCCGCCGGGTCTTGCTCGCTCCACAACGGAAATGGCTGGCTGATCGGGTGTGGCGTCGTGTGGCTGGCGATCACCTCGCCACGCTCGTCAATCAGCAGCGCCTTGGAGCCGGTTGTGCTGACATCGAGGCCCAGTAAGGTGCGCATAGTCCCTCCTAGCGGACGCCCAACAGCAGCTCGATGGTGAGTTGGTCAAGCTGCTCGTAGCGCAGATCGCGCTGGCCCAGAGCGGCGCGGTCGAACGACGCGCCCTTGAGCCGGACGGCTTTCTCGGCGCTGTAGCCGCCGGACAGCCAGCCATACGTCCCGTCGTCGGCGTTGATCTCGGCCAGCAGGCCCTGAATCTCCGCGTCGGCGCTGAAGCGGGCGGCCTTCTCTTTGAGGATCAGGTAGGTGCGCATGCAGCCGCGTGCAAAGGCTTTGACGCCCTCCGGCCCTTCAGTGCGGTAGGCGTGCGCGTCGAAGTGGCGCGAACCACTGTAGCCGACATCTTCCAGGAACTTGACCAGGAAGAACGCCTGCTTGAGCATCTCCGCGCCGAAGCGGAAATCCTGATCGTAGCGCCCGAAAAGCTGGTCGTTGAGGTCAATGTGGAACAGCTTGCCCGCGTCCCACGCCTGGGCGACGGCGTGCGTGAAGTTGAGGCCGGCCATGTGCTCGTGGGCGACCTCCGGGTTGACACCGACCATCTCCGGGTGGTCGAGCGTGGCGATGAAGCCGAGCATGGCCCCGGTCGTCGGCAGGTAGATGTGGCTGCGCGGCTCGTTGGGCTTGGCCTCCAGGGCGAACTTGAGGTCGTAGCCCTGGTCGAGCGCGTACTCGCACAGGAAGTTGAGCGCCTCGCGGAAGCGCTTGCCCGCGTCGAGCGGGTTCTTGCTGGCGTCGGTCTCGGTGCCCTCGCGCCCGCCCCAAAAGACGTAGACCTTCGCCCCTAGCTCCACGCCCAGGTCAATGGCGCGCAGCGTCTTGTGCAGCGCGTAAGCGCGCACGGCGGGGTCGTTGGCGGTGAAGGCACCATCTTTGAAGGCCGGGTCGGTGAACAGGTTAGTGGTGGCCATCGGCACGACCAGGCCAGTCTCGGCCAGCGCCCGCTTGAAGTCGGCGACGATGCGCTCGCGCTCGGCGGGTGTGGCATCAATCGGCACCAGGTCGTTGTCGTGGAAGTTGACGCCATAGGCGCCCACTTCGGCCAGCAGGTGCACGATCTGCACCGGCGAGAGCGGCGCGCGCACCTCTACACCGAACGGGTCGCGCCCGGCGTTGCCCACCGTCCACAGGCCGAACGTGAATTTGTGCTGCGGTTTGGGATCGTAGTTGCCCACGCTAGATGCTCCTCGTCATGTCACGGATGCTGCCGTGTGCGGCAGGCGCGCTACTTTGCAGGGGTTGCAGAAGAGGGGACGTGCGTCCCCTCCCACCGCCAATGCTGCTGGCGAATCTCCGGGTCGCCGGCTTTGAGAGGGCACCGCCCTGCCGCAACCCGTAGGGGCGTATTGCAATACGCCCCTACCAAAGCCGTGCGCCAAAAGGATCATTGCCAGCCCGGCGCAGTCAAGCGGATGGGCTAGTACTTGATGTCCACCGCGCGCCCGCTGGCCGCCGATTCCACGATGGCGTCGCAGATCACGGCGTTGCGGTAGCCGTCCACGAAGGTCGCGCCATAGGGCGCCACGTCCTTGTTGCTGACGATGGCGTCGAAGAAGTGGTTGAACTCGTGGATGAAGGAGTGCTCCCAGCCGAGCATGTGCCCGTGCGGCCACCAGTTGGACCAGAAGGGGTGGTAGCCCTCGCTGATCAGCGCCGTGTGGAAGCCGCGCGTCTCCTTCGGCTCCTCTTTGGCCCAGAAGACCTCTAGCTCGTTGAGCCGCTCCAGGTTGAAGCAGATCGAGCCATGCTCGCCGTTGATCTCGAAGCTGTTGTAGTTCTTGCGGCCCTGGCAGAAGCGCGAGGCTTCCATCGTGCCCAGCACGCCGCCCCCAAACTCAAACAGTGCCACGAACGCATCATCCACGTCCGATGGCACCGTCTTGGATGGGTCGCTGCCCGAAGGACGCTCCTTCAGCCAGTTCTGGGTCATGCCCATGACGCGGGCCGGCTCGCCGACCAGGAAGCGGGCCAGGTCAATGATGTGCGCGCCCAGGTCGCCCAGCGCGCCGCTGCCGGCGATATGCTTCTGGAAGCGCCAGCTTGTCGGCATCTTGGGGTCCATGCCCCATTCCTGCAAGTAGACGGCGCGCCAGTGGTAAATGCGGCCCAGCGCCCCGCTCTCGATCAGCTTGCGCGCCTGGACAATCGCCGGCACAAAGCGGTAGTTGAAGGCCACCTGGTGCTTGACGCCCGCTTTCTCGACGGCGTCGAGCATCCTCTTGGCTTCTTCGGCGGTGCGAGCCAGTGGCTTCTCGGAGAAGACGTGCTTGCCAGCCTGCGCGGCGGCAATGCACGGCTCGGCGTGCATGTCGTTCGGCCCGCCGTTGTCGAAGACCTGGATATCGGGGTCTTCGAGCATCTTGCGCCAGTCGGTGTAGTACTTCTCGTACCCGTAGCGGCGGGCTGCCTCGGCCACCGCCTCCTCGTTGCGCCCGCAGATAGCTACCAGGCGCGGGATGGCGACCGGCGGATACATCATGTACGGCAGCGTCTTGAAAGCGTTGGAGTGTGCCTTGCCCATGAAGGCGTAGCCCAGCAGCCCAACACCAAGCACCGGTGCCTCGCCCTCGGCTTTGGCCCCGGCCATGCTGATAAACCCAACCTCGTCAGACATCGCTCACGTCCCCTCGTGCCTAGTCTTCAGCGAACGCCGCGTCAAAGGCGACCGTTGACGGCGTGAAGTCCGCCTTGCGGGTCACTTCGCACGCCTCGCGCGCGCCGTGCTCGCGATCCATGCCGCTGTCTTCCCACTCGATGGAGAGCGGGCCGCTGTAGCCGATGCGGTTCAGCGCGCGGATGATGTTGTCCAGGTCAATGTCGCCATGACCGGGCGAGACAAAGTTCCAGCCGCGCCGGTGATCGCCGAACTGGAGGTGCGAGCCGAGGATGCTGTTGCGCCCGGAGAGCCGCACCTTAGAGTCTTTGACGTGCATGTGGAAGATACGATCCGGGAAGGCATTGAGGAACTCGACCGGGTCGAAGAGCTGGTGCACGAAGTGGCTGGGGTCGAAGTTGAAGCCGAATGCCTTGTGGTAGTCCAGTGCCTTGAGCGCCCGCTCGGCGGTGTAGATGTCGTAGGCGATCTCCGCCGGGTGGCACTCCAGGGCGTAGCGCACGCCCTCGCGCGCGAACACATCCAGGATCGGCTTCCAGCGGGCGGCGAACTCCTCAAAGCCGCGGTCAATCATGGCGTCGGTCGTGGGCGGGAAGAAGTAGAGCAGGTGCCAGACCGGGCTGCCAGTGAAGCCGTTGACCACGTTGACGCCGAACAGCTTGGCGGCGCGGGCCGTGTTCTTGACTTCCTCGGCGCAACGCTGGCGCACGCCTTCGGGATCGCCGTCGCCCCACAGACGCGGCGGCAGGATGGACTTGTGGCGCTCGTCAATCAGCGCGTCGGCGACGCACTGGCCGACCAGGTGCGTGCTGATGGCGAAGCACTTCAGACCGTGCTTCTCCAGGATGTCCCAACGGCTCTGGGGGTAGCCGTCCTGAGACAGCGCCTTGTCCACTTCGAAGTGATCGCCCCAGCAGGCAAGCTCCAGCCCGTCATAGCCGAAGCCGGCGGCTTTCTCGGCCACAACTTCCAGCGGCAGATCCGCCCACTGGCCGGTAAAGAGGGTGACTGGCCTAGCCATAATAGAAAGTCCTTTCTCCTAATCCGTAGAACCAGCAAACACAAACTGCGCGGCCCCCAGCGCATGGCCGGACGCCGGTCGTCACCGTTTTCCGGGGCCGCACGCCGATCAGCCGGGCGAAGCGCCCAGTCGCTCCGGCGGCACGTTCGGGTTATGCGCGGCGGGCGCTGTCTCTGCGCCATCCGGCACCAGCTCGCGCACGGCGAAATAGACCAACCCGGCAGGCAACAGGCTCACCAGGGCCAGCACCGGGACTTTGGCCATGCGGAACTCGTCCTCGGCGTCGTCACGAATCTGCGCCTTTTCCTCGTCGTTCTTGAAGTCCCACAATGTCTGGCTCAAACCATAGGGTTCGCTTGGCCTCGATTGCGGGATCAGCAACGCAGCGGCGATGATCCACGCGACCAGCGCCGCCGCCAGCGCGATCAGGTGCGCGCGCCGGCTGAGCGGCGGCAGCGCCTTGCTGGCGCGGACGGGCAGCGGCTCGAAGTGGCTCCAGATCATGAAGGACAGCACCGAGGCCAGCAGCAACAGGAAGCCGTATTCATAGGTGAACAGCTTCCAGCCCTGGAACAGCCCCAACACGCCCAGCAGGATGCCCGCGATGATGATCGCCTCGATGGGCCGGTACGAGCGCGCTGGCACCCTGCCTCCCAGCCAGATCGCCACCACCACGATCACGCAGGCGAATGCCACGACGATTGACACGAAGATGGCGACGAAGGGGATGGCCTTGATCAGCACCTCGTCCTGCTGCTCAGCAGAAAGCTGCGAGTCAGTGTACAGCTTAAACAGCCCGCCTGAGGCGAGAATGATCGCGATGGCGATGGCGAATCTGGTGACAATCCGAATGAGTCTTCTGCGCATGGTCTTTTCGTCTCTGCTTGGTGGCCCGGCGGAAACAGGCAGTCTCCACCGAGCATCGTCAACCTCTTTGCGCCGGGCGCGTCACGACGACAGCGTGAACGACGGTAGCTTGATCGTGACCCCGCCCTTCATGGCCGACTCGTGGGCCAGGATGCCCACTGCCGTCCAGTTGGCCGACTGGCGCGCGTTCGGGAACGGATCGCGGTTCTCGACGATGCTCATGATGAACTCGTGCGTCATGTGCGGGTGCGACCCGCCATGCCCTGCGCCCTGGATGAACGACAGGTGCTGCACGTCTTTGCCATAGACGCCCTTCGTCGTGAAACGCTGGATCGGCTCTGGCAGCAGGTGCGCGTAGTCGAGCACGTCCACCAGGTGCGGCGTCTCGCCGATGTGCACGACCGGCGGCTGGTGCTCGATCAACGGCCACTCGAACGACATCTTGCTGCCGTAGACCTCGAAGCTCTCGCGGTACTGGCGCGCCGTGTTGAACAGCGAGCGCATCACCTCGGCCACCACGTCAGAGTCCTTGAGTGCGATCTGGGCCGCTTCGATGGCGAAGGGCGAGTTGTACTTGGGGATCAGGTGCTCCTGGATGCGCCCGGAGCCGAAGCAGGTCACCGCCTCGGCGTCCTTGCGGATCAGCGCCAGGCACGGGCTGACGACGTGCGTCGCGTAGTGCATGGGCGGCAGCCCTTCCCAGTAGCCGGGCCAGCCGAGCATTTCCTGCTGGTGCGTGGCGCGCAGGTATTGGATGCGCCCCATCTTGCCCGTCGTGTATAGCTCCTTGACGTACAGGAATTCGCGCGAGTAGATGACGGTCTCCATCATCATGTATTTCTTGCCGGACTCCTGCTGGGCGGCGACGATCTGCTCCAGCTCGTCAATGGTCGTCGCGGCGGGGACGGTGCAGGCCACGTGCTTGCCCGCCTTCAGCCCGGCGATGCTCATCTTGGCGTGCTCGTGGATGGGCGAGTTGATGTGCACCGCGTCAATGTTCGGGTCTTCGAGCAGCTTGTAGTAGTCGGTGTAACGCTTCTCCACGCCGAACGCATCGCCGACTTCGTTGAGGCGGCTCTCGGTGCGCTGGCAGATGGCGTACATATGGGTGTGCGGGTGGTGCTGGTAGATCGGGATGAACTCCGCGCCAAACCCCAGCCCGACGATGGCGACGTTGATCTTCTTCTCGGCCATAAAGTCTATACTCCTTGTATCACAGCATCACAGCCATACACTTGGGTGGCGAGTCTTGAGTTCAGAGTCATGAGTCAAGGACAGGAGCCGATCATCCAGATCGTCATGCGACGCCGCGCCATCGTAGGGGCGCTGCTCTACTGCGCCCTGGGCGGGTCTCTGCCCCGCCCCCGCTCACAACCTCACCCCCCGGCCCCCTCTCCGCACACGGAGGGGGAGTCTCCTTGCCGATGAGTTCCCTCTCCGCGTGTGGAAAAGGGCTTCTCCAATTCGCAATCCGCAATCCGCATTTCGAAATCCAAATGGCCTCTCACGCCAGCAGCGTCTTCAGGAACTTCACGCCGTCCCCGGCCAGCGCGTCCTGGCTAGCGGCCAGCGGACGCCAGATGGCGGCGGCGCGGGCGATGCTCTGCACCTTGCTGGTGAACGACTCGATCACAACCGGGCCGTCGTAGCCGATCTCGCGCAGCGCGGCAGCTACCTCGCCCCAGGTGACGTTGCCCGTGCCGGGCGCGCCGCGATCGTTCTCGCAGGCGTGCAGGTGAACCAGGCGCTTGCCCGTCGCACGGATGGCCGCGCCGAGCGATTTCTCCTCGATGTTCATGTGGAACGTGTCCAGCATGATCCGGCAGGCAGGGTGATCCACGCGATCCACCACTTCGATGGCCTGTGCCGCCAGGTTGATGAAGCTGGTCTCAAAGCGGTTGAGCGGCTCGACGCCCAGCACCGCGCCCTTGTCCCCGGCGTACTCAGCCAGCTCGCGCAGTTGCGTCACCAGCAGGTCAGTGTCGCGGGCGCGCTCGTCGGCGGTCATCTGCCAGACGCGCCCGACTGCCGAGTAGAGCGGGCCGACGACGTTGGTGCCGCCCAGTGCCCGCACCGCATCCACGCAGTGCTTAAGGTAGGCGATGCCGTTGTCGCGGATGGCCTTGTCGGGGTGAATCAGGTCGCGGTCTGGCCCCATGGCCGCGCACACGCTGACGCCCAGCCCGTTGTCGCGCAGGATCGCTCCGGCGCGGGCGTAGTCCAGGCTGTCCGTCAGTTCGAGCGGCACTTCGAACCAGTCGAAGCCCAATGCCTTGACCTTAGGGGCCAGCTCAGCAACCCCATCGGTGGTCAGCGGCGAGACCCATACCCAGGCGTTGACTCCAAACTTCATACGACTGTCCTCCTGACTCTATAACAGCATTTCAACGAGTGGCGCGTCACAGGCGCGCCCCGTCCAGGTCGAAGAAGTGCAAGCGTTCGCGGACGATGCTGAAGGTGATCACATCGCCGATCTTCAAGTCGGTGAGGCCCGGCACGATGCTGAGCACGGTCTGCTTGCCGGACTGGATGTGAATGACTGTTTCGACGCCCAGCGGCTCAGTCAGCACGACCTCGCCGCGCTGTTCGCCGCCCGCGCCTAGCCGGACATCTTCAGGGCGGATGCCCAGCAGGAAGCGTGGCGGGATGTTCCCTTCTGCTGGCAGCGTCAGGCGCAAGGCGCTGTCTTCGACGAGGAGCGTGCCGTTCTCGCGCGCGGCGGGCAGCAGGTTGATGCGCGGGATGCCCACAAGCTGGGCGACGAAGGTGGTCACCGGGCGGTCGTAGATGTCGTCGGGCGTGCCGATCTGCACGATGCGCCCCTGGTTGAGCACGGCGATGCGGTCGGCCATGGTCAGCGCCTCGACCTGGTCATGGGTGACGAAGAGCGTCGTGCTGCGTTCAGTCTTCTGCAGGTGCTGTAGCTCGATGCGCAGCGACTCGCGCAGCTTGGCGTCCAGGTTGCTGAGCGGCTCGTCCATCAGAAAGACGCGCGGGCTGCGCACCAGGGCGCGCCCCAGCGACACGCGCTGCATCTCCCCGCCAGAGAGGTTGGCCGTCTTGCGTTCCAGCAGGTGGGTGATGCGCAGCTTCTCGGCCACCTCTTTGACGCGCCGGTCAATGCGATCCTTCGGCCATTTGCGCAGCGGCGAGCGCAGCGGGAAGGCCAGGTTCTGGTAGACAGTGCGCGTCGGGTAGAGCGAGTACTGCTGGAAGACGAAGGCCACGTCGCGGTCGGCAGGCGTGAAGTTGGTGATGTTCACGTCGTCGAAGAGCACCGCGCCGGCATCCGGCTTCTCCAGCCCGGCCAGCACGCGCAGCGTGGTCGTCTTGCCCGCGCCGGTCGGCCCCAGCAGCACGAAGAACTCGCCATCCTTGATCGAGAACGACACATCGTCCAGCGCGGTGACATCCCTAAAGCGCTTGGTGATATGCTGCAAGGCCACGTCGCTCATGCGGTCACCTCCCGGACGATTGCCTTCTCTGTCTTGGGGTCAAAGAAGCGAACCATCGCCGGATCGAGCGCGAAGCGCACCGGCGTGCCGATCGGGTAGTGCGTCTCGCGGCCCGCGCGGGCGTGGACGATCTCGTGGTCGCCGATCTCCAGGTGCAGCATAGTGTACCCGCCCAGCAGGTCAGTGGCATAGACGCTGGCGGGCAGCCCTGCGCTGTTGACGGTGGCCGCTTCGGGGCGGAAGCCGAGGATCACATCACCTTCGCCGCCCAACGCCCCGTTCAGCGCGGGGACCCAGTCGCCCGGCACCTGGCAGGCCACATCCGCGCGCAGATGGACGGCGCCGCCGGCATAGTGCCCCCTAAGCAGGTTCATGCCAGGGCTGCCGATGAAACGCGCCACGAACAGGTTGGCCGGGTCGTGGTAGACCTGGGCCGGCGTGCCGACCTGCTGCACAACTGCGTCGGACATGACCACGATGCGGTCGCCCATCGCCATCGCCTCGATCTGGTCGTGGGTGACGTAGACGGTGGTGGCGTGCTGCTCGATGTGCAGCCGTTTGATCTCGGCGCGCATCGTCTCGCGGAACTCGGCATCCAACGCGCCGAGCGGCTCGTCCATCAGGAAGGCCGCCGGACGGCGCACCAGGGCGCGGGCCAGGGCCACGCGCTGGCGGTCGCCGCCGCTGAGAGAGCCGGGCTTGGCGTCCAGCACGTGCTCGATCTCCAGCAGGCGGGCGACCTCGGCCACGCGCTGGCGGATCGTCTCCCTGGATTCGCCCTGGGCTTGCAGCGGGAAGGCGATGTTCTGGCGGACGGTCATGTGCGAGTAGAGCGCGAAGAACTGAAAGACGAAGGCAATGTCGCGCTCGCTAGGGTGCGCCCAGGTCACGTCGCGATCGTTGAGCAGGATGCGCCCGCCGGTAACCGCCTCCAGGCCGGAGATCATGCGCAGCGTGGTTGTCTTGCCGCAGCCCGACGGGCCGAGCAGCACGACGAACTCGCCATTGTGGATGGTCAGGTCTATCGGCTTGACAGCGTGCAGATCGCCGAATTTCTTCTCTACTTTCTGCAGTTCAATGGTTGCCATAATCGTATCCGGTCATGTGGATAACCCTACGGGTCCGATCACCGATTCACCGATACTCACCCCGATCACCCCTGGCGAATAGCGCCGAAGGTGACGCCGCGCAGCAGGTACTTGCGCAGCGCAAACGTCACAATCACGACCGGGATCAAGAAGAACAGCGAGCCAGCGGCAATCGCCGCCCATTCGACCAGCCCTGAGCCGACCATAGACGGGATGTGCGGCGGGGCGGTGCGCGCCTTGTCCGCGGTGAGCATCAGGGCGAAGGCGTACTCATTCCAGGCGAAGATGAAGCAGAAGACCGTCGTCGCCGCGATGCCCGTCACTGCCTCTGGGATCACGATCCTGATAAACGCTTGCAGCCGGGTATAGCCGTCCACCAGTGCCGCTTCCTCGTACTCTTTGGGAATTTCGTCTATGAACCCCTTGAGCAGCCAGACCGAGAACGACAGGTTGAACGCCGTGTACAGGGCGATCAAGCCGCCGTGCGTGTCGTACCACCCCAACTCGCGGTACATCAGGAAGATCGGAATCGTGACCACCACCGGTGGCAGCATACGTGTGCTTAGAATGAAAAACAGCAGATCGCCCTTACCCGGCACACGGAAGCGGCTGAAGGCATAGGCCGACAGCAGGCCCAGCGTCACCGACAGCACGGTGGAAATGCTGGCGATGATCAGCGAGTTGCGCAGGCGCTTGACGTAGTCGCTCTGGCCAATGATCGCCTGCCCGCTTTTGAGCATCACTCTATCCGCCCAGTTCAGGTCTTCTCTCAACTCGTACTCGGCCTTCTGAGCGTCGGTCATCTGGCGGCGCCGGGTTAGCAGGGTGAGGATCCCTTCCATCGTGGGATCGAAGGCTACTTTGGGCGGCGAAGCGACAGCGTCAGGGTACGATTTGAAGGCGGTCATCCCCATCCAGATCACGGGGATGAGCGTCAGCGCGGCCAGCATCACCACCACGCTCGCCCGAATAGACTGCATGGACTGCCAAGTGGGGTCCACCTTGTCCACGCGCGCCGAATAGGTGACCGGCGCGCGCGGGCCGCCCGCCGCCTCGACGGCAACCGCTGTCTCGCGCACGCTCTCTGGCACCAAGCGCCGGGCAAAGGCCAACAGCGCCAGGATAATGGCCGCGCTCAGCACCATCGAAATGAGGGTGCCGATCAGGGGGCGGTCGAGAAGATCGGCGACGGGCTTGAAGGCCACCAGCAGCAGCATGAACAGCACGCCGCTGAGCACTCCCCCACCAGCCCCGACCACAATGCCGAGCAGCGGGTGATAGCCTTTGTGGCGAAAGACCACCGACCCCGTCGTCGTGCCCACCAGCACCCAGAAGGCGAAGAAGTAGACAATCCAGAAGTCCGGCAGCGGAATGTCAAGCCCAAACATGCCTAGCCCTCCCTCGCCCGATTGAGCGCGCGAATGTAGAGGTTACTGATGGAGATGATGATGATGAGCACGATGTAGGCCAGCGCGCTGGACTCCCCAGTGCGGGTCTTGAGAAACGCCTCGCTGTAGAGCCGGACAGCCACCGTCTCGGTCCTGTCACCCGGCCCGCCGCCGGTCAGGCCCATGACTAGGTCGAACGCTTTGAAGGCTTCAATGGTGCGGAAGAGCACCGCAATGAGCAGCAGGGGCATCACCTGGGGCAGTGTGATCCGCCGGAACTGAAACCAGGCGCTGGCCCGGTCAATCGCTGCCGCCTCATAGAGATAATTGGGGATGGCACCCAGGCCCGACAGGCACAGCAGCATCACGAAGGGACTCCACATCCACACGTCCACAATGACGATGGCCCACAGGCCGAGCGTGGCGTCGGACAGCCACTGGTCGCCCCCTCTGGGGTTGAGATAAATCAGGTAATTGAAGAAGCCTTTGGACGGGTCAAAGATCAGCTTCCAAAACAACCCCACCACCACTGGAGAGAGCATCATAGGAATCAAGATCAGCGTCGTGATCAGACCGCTCCCCCTGAATTTTTCGCGCAAGAGCATCGCCAGCCCAAAGCCAATGACGATCTGAAGTCCCACTGACAGCGCAGCATAGCGGCCCGTGACCGTGAAGTTGTGCCAGTAGCGGCTGCGCTCAGTGGTCAGAATCTTCTCGTAGTTGTCCAGGGCCACCCATTGCGGCGGCTCGTTGGCGATCACCGAATAATCATTGAAGCTGAGGTACAGGCTGTAGAACAGCGGGAAGATATTCATGACGATCAGCAGGATCAACGTCGGCCAGATGAAGAAGTGAGCGATCGTCTTGTCGCTCATCTGGCGGCGGCCGTGCTGGGTCATTCGCTCCCGGCTGGCAGATATGGCTTGAGCATCTGGAGTCATGCGCGCACCTTCGCACCTTCAAGGGGATGGTGGGAAAGCAAGCGCACGCCCGCCTTCCCACCCACGAACTGACAGAGTCAAACTACCCGTCGATCACTCCTGCCTCGACCAGGACCTCGTGTTGCTCGACAGCCATGCCGTCCAGGGCTTCCTTGGCCGTCCCGACGTTGCCCACCACGTAGCCGTTGATGTAACGCTGGGCCGGCTCGAGCAGATCGTTATAGATCGGGATGTTCCAGAAGTCCTTGACGAAGGTCATCGACTCGGCGAAGGCCGGGTTGTAGGGCGTGTGGTTCAGGAATGCTTCGGACTCCAACACGGCGATGTTGCAGGTGTAGCCGCCGACTTCAGCCCACTGCCGCTGGATATCCTCCTGGGCGAACCACTTGATGAAGTCCAGCGACGCCTGCTTGCGCTCGTCGCTGATGTAGTTGAGCACGCTCAGCCCCTGACCGCCCAACGCCACATAGCGATCGCCGTAGGGGCCGGCAGGCCCGGCGAAGAAGTCGGTCACTTGCGCATACGGATTCTTCCCGACATCGAGCATGTCGGGGAAGAAGGCGAAGTAGTTCATGACCAGCGTCGCCTGGCCGTTGATGAACGCGGAGTTCACCTCAGTGAAGAATGCGTTGTCGGTGCCGGGCGGGGCGAACTGGTAGAGCTCCTTATAGAACTCCAGCGCCTCGACGGCCCTCTCCGAGTTGACGATGCCGAGCACCTGGTTGTTCTCGTCCTGCCAGTTGACACCCCAACTGAACATGACGTTCTCGTAACCCATGATCATCCCGTCATAGTCTTTCTGGGTGTAAATGGCAGCGCCGTAGACGTTCTCGTCTGGACGATAGAAGAACTCGGCGATGTCACGCAGCTCCATCCAGGTTTTGGGCACAGCCAGCGGGTAGCCATACTTGGCCTCGAAGGCAGCCATTTCTTCGGGGTCTTCCAGGCGGTCCTTGCGATAAGCCCAGCCCACCGCGTCACCCTCGGTCGGGTAAGCCCAGTAGCGGCCTGAGCCTGGAGGGTACTCGCCATAGAACTGCAGCGTGGCGGGGGTCACCGTCTCATGGATGCCGTTTTCGACCATGAAATCGGTCAGTTCCATGTAGTGGCCCTGTTCGGCACCCTGGCCGAGCCACTGGCTGTCACCCACCACCATGTCGTAGGCATCGCCCTTAGCGGCCCACTCGGCAGTCATGCGATCGAGGAAGGTGCCCCAGGGCTCCTGAATGACGGTGACCTTGATGCCGGTCTCGGCTTCGTAGCGGTTGCCGATCTCCTGCAGGTAGTCGGCGGGCGGCCACTGGGCCCAGAAGATCTTCAGTTCGGTGACCTGCGCTTTGGGCGCTGCCGTCGCGCCGCCAACCCCCAAAGCCAGGCTCAGGACCAGAACTGCCAGCAGCAGGAAGCTGCCTGTCTTCTTCATCATCTGCGAAATCCTCCTGAAAATCTCTTGCTGCGAGTGATAGTGTCCAATGTTGGAACGAACTCGGTCAGGTATGTAGCTGTCTCCCATTGATCGTCTTCGTCGAACATCCCTCCTTTCTGCGCTCAGGAATGCTGACAACAGCCAGCTTTTCTAGGCGTTGTTCTGCGGATGATAGCGGCCCGGCTCCAACACAATCGCCTGTAGCAGCGTGGCCACGCCGCCCATCACACAGGCGTCAAAGCCGTGTTGGGCCAGCAGAATTTCCGTCGCCTCGGCGTTCCAGCGGAGCGCGCGCCAGGCGACTTCGGCGCGCACGGTTGGCAGCAGCCACTCGCCCGCCAGACTCAGAATACCCCCCAAGACCACCAGATCGGGGTTGAATGCGTTAATCAAAGAGGCGATGCCGATCCCCAGGTTGCGCCCCGCCGTCTCGAAGGCGGACAGGGCGACCGCGTCCCCCTGGGCAGCCGCCTCGACGATGAGCGGGATTGACAGGCGGCCCAAGTCACCGCCGGTCAGGGCCGTCAACACACTGGGTTGCCCCCCCGCAATGGCCTGCCGCGCCAGCCGGAACACCGCCGACTGGCTGACCAGCGTCTCCCAACAGCCCTGGTTGCCGCAATTGCACAGCACGCCGTCGGGGTCAATCGTCATGTGCCCGAACTCGCTGGCGAAGCCGGTCGTGCCGCGCACGAGTTGGCCGTTGCGCACCACAGCCCCGCCCACGCCCACGCCAGCGCTGATGTAGAGCACCTCGTTGTAGCCCTTCGCCGCGCCGAAGAGAGTTTCGCCCAGGGCGGCCATGTTCGCTTCGTTGTCCACAAACACCGGCACGCCGCCAAAAGCGCCGCTCACGATGTCCCGAATGGGGACATCGCGCCATTGCAGGTTGGGTGCGAACAGCAAGGTGCCTGTCGCCTGCTCGATCAGCCCCGGCACGCCGACGGCCACGCCCAGCAGCCCCCCACAGTCGGCGCAGCGGCTGGCCCCAAAGTCCACCGCCTGATGCAAAAGGGCCAGGACGCGATTCATGATCTCCTCCTGGCCCTGGCTGCCGACCGTGTTCTCCTTCATGCGCCAAATCACTTCGCCCCCGAAGTTGGCGCAGAGCACTGAGATGAAGTCCACCCCTAACTCGCAGCTCACAATATAGCCAGCACGCGGGTTCAGCCCCAGCATCATGGACGGGCGTCCCACGCCGGTGAAGCTTAAGCCGGTCTCGTGGACGAAACTCATATCAATCAGTTCTTGAACCAGACTGGAGACAGTGGATTTGTTGAGGCCGGTGACTTCGGCCAGCGAGGCACGCGAGAGCGAGGCGTGTTCCAGCAGACGCCTCATGATCACGGAGAGGTTGATTTCGCGGACGAGCGTCTGGTCTCCTGTCCGCAGGCGCGTGTGGTTCGACATAAACTTATGGTCTCAAAAGAACTATCTCAACAAAAGAATCCATCTCGCGATCAGGCCCACACCAGGGACGCCGCCCGCGTTCCAGACATACTCACCACCCTGCGCGAGCCGGCCATCTGCTTTGTTTGTTGCGCCAACCAACTAATTCTCATTATGGATCAGTTCTGACAAAAGTCAAGAAGTCAACGCGGGTCGGGGCCACGAACAAGTCGTGAACGTGTTTGTCCCCCCCATCCCCGGCCCTTCCCC
>DYGW01000068.1 GCA_020724485.1 Thermoflexus sp.
CTTTTCTCCCTTCCCCCCTCGTGGGGGAAGGGCCGGGGATGGGGGGGACAAACACCTTCACGACTTGTTCGTGGACCCCCGCTTTCTGTTTGGCTTTACAATCACAGAGAATTATGATAAGATGAAGCACCTTGAGTTGAGCAATCCAGATCGCCCTGCGTGGCGGTCTCTTGTTTTTGCGCGTTGTTCTAGAGTCCTTTGGTTGGCCGAGCGACAACCCTGACCAGACACAGCGTAGGCTGTGTCTTTGTGCACCACGCCTTGCCCGCGCCAGCCAACTTTCTTGAACTGGTTTTGGCAGACCTGAGTGTTTTGGCACGAAACCGATCAAGCGTGAACGCGCCCTCCTGAGAGCGTGTATGGAAACCTCTCACCCCTGCACCCCTCTCCCTCAACGGGGCGAGGGGAAACTTCGCGCCTTGCTCCCCTTCTCCCCCTGGTGGGAGAAAGGGTCGGGGGATGAGAGGAACAAAATCGGCTTACCAGACACGCTCTGAGGGAAGCCGGCGCAAGTGCATTCCTGGCGGCTGCTGTCCAAGCATCCTGCTTGGCAAGCCGTCAGGATTAATCTGCTTACACAGATGGAGGACTCGATGGTAGAGGATGTTCACTACCTGACGCCAGAAGGCTTGAAGGAATACGAGGAACGTCTCAATTATTTGCGCAATGTCCGCCGCCAAGAGGTGGCAGAGCGGCTGCGCCTGGCCCTCGAAGAGGGCGGCGAGCTGGTCGAGAACGCCGAATACGAAGACGCCAAGAACGAGCAGGCCTTCATCGAAGGCGAGATCATGCGCCTGGAGATGATCCTGAGCAACGCGCAGATCATCGAGGCCAGCCTGCACAAAGACACAGTCGGCCTGGGGGATACGGTCACTGTGCAGGAAGTCGGTGCCGACACGACCGAAGTGTACATTCTGGTCGGCGCCGCCGAAGCCAACCCGCGCGCGGGCAAGATTTCGTTCAAAAGCCCGCTGGGGCGCGCGTTGATGGATAAGCGCGTCGGCGACAAGGTGATCGTCGAAGCACCTGACGGCGACATCACCTTCGAAATCAAGGCTATCGAATAGCCCCGGACAGCACCGGTGTCCGCTCTACGCCCATGCCGGCTTCGCTCGCGTGGGCGTTCTGCTGATGGGCAGGGCAGATGGCGCTTAGACCTATTCCTGGGCCTCGCCCCCCGCGAATCGCGAATGAGGAAGCAAGCCGTCCATGTGGCAGCCAACCAACACCCCCGAACAAGATCGCGCCCGCAAGCTCAGCGAGCTACAGGAGCGCGGCGTGCAACCCTATCCCAACCGGGTCACCCGGACGCACACGGCACGCGAGGCCGTGAGCGCCTTCGAAGCGGCGGAAGCGGCCAATCCCGACGCTCCCGCGCCGTTGACCGTCACCGTGTGCGGGCGCATCGTGCGCCAGAACCTCAAGGGCAAGGCGTTCTTCGCCCACATTGAGGACGGCACCGGGCGCGTGCAGTTATTCGTGCGCATTGACGGCGTGGGCGAAGAGACGTTCGAGATGATCCGGCGGCACCTGGACTTGGGGGACTTCGTGCAGGCGCGCGGGACAATGATGCGCACGCGCACCGGCGAGGTCAGCGTACTGGTAGATGAACTGGTGCTGCTGGCCAAGGCGCTCAGCCCGCTGCCCGTGATCAAGGAGCGCGTGGCTGACGACGGCAGCGTCGAGCGTTATGGCGCGTTCAACGACGTGGAGGAGCGTTACCGCCAGCGTTACGCAGACCTGGCGGTGAACCCCGACTCGCGTGAGGTCTTCCGCAAGCGCGCCCAGACGGTCAGCGCCCTGCGCCGCTTCCTGGACGGGGAGGGCTCCCTGGAAGTCGAGACGCCCATTCTCCAGCCGATCTACGGCGGGGCGGCGGCGCGACCCTTCATCACCCACCACAACCAGCTACACCAAGACCTCTACCTGCGCATCAGCTTCGAGCTGTACCTCAAGCGGCTGCTGGTGGGCATGTACGACGCCGTGTACGAGATTGGCCGCGACTTCCGCAACGAGGGCGTCAGCTTCAAGCACAACCCGGAGTTCACGCAGTTGGAGTTCTACCAGGCGTACACGGACTATCACGGCATGATGGACCTCACCGAGCGCATGATCGCCTGCGTCGCCGAGCAGGTCACGGGAGGCACGACGATCAGCTTCGAGGGTCACACCATCAACCTGGCTCCCCCCTGGCGGCGGATCACGCTGCGCGAGGCGATTCGCGGGCAGACCGG
Source organism: Thermoflexus sp. (assembly GCA_020724485.1). GTDB lineage: Bacteria > Chloroflexota > Anaerolineae > Aggregatilineales > Aggregatilineaceae > UBA2029. The sequence continues at coordinate 2,235 of DYGW01000068.1, forward strand.
CATTGACTACGCCGATCACCCCGACGCAAAGTCGCTCTTTGGGGCGATGAAGGCCGCCGGACTCGCCGCCTCGCCCACCGCCACCTGGGGCAAGCTGGTGGATACGCTGCTCGGCGACGCCGTCGAGCCATCGCTGATCCAGCCCACCTTTATCCTCGACTACCCGCGCGACATCTCCCCCTTCGCCAAGACGGTGCCCGGCGACCCGACGCATGTCGAGCGCTTCGAGGTCTTCGTCGGTGGCATGGAGATGGGCAACGCCTTCACCGAGCTAAACGACCCACTCGATCAGGAAGCCCGCTTCCTGGAGATGAGCCACCTCTACGCCGCCGAGGACGAGGAAGCCACCCCAGTGGACGGGGACTATCTGCGCGCCATGCGCTACGGGATGCCGCCCTGCGGCGGCTGCGGCGTCGGCGTGGATCGCCTGGTCATGCTGCTGACCGACCGCAGCGCCATCCGCGAAGTGCTGCTCTTCCCGCACCTGCGCGAGCGCCAGGCGTAGAGGAGCGATTTCTGAGGCAAGCGGCCAGCGAAACGGAGGCACGAGCGTTGTCCACACCCGAAACGCGCCCCCTACCTCTCCTGGAACGGTTCCGGCTGCCACTGCTGCTGATCGTGGCTGTGGCTACGTTGGTGGGCGTCGCCGTGCTGCTGCACAACCGCCCCAAGCCGGTGACGATCACCGTCCTGCCGCCCGAACCGACGGCCATCCCCTCGGCAACACCCATCCCGACGGCCACGCCCACGCCGGGGCCGTACACGGTCTACGTGACCGGCGCGGTCGCCAGCCCCCAGGCGGTGATCACCCTGTCGTTCGGCAGCCGCGTGCTGCACGCCCTAGAAGCAGCCGGCGGCCCGCTGGCCAGCGCCGACCTGGAGCGGGTCAATCTGGCGGGGCGGCTCAATGACGGCGACCAGGTGCACGTGCCCACGCGCGAGGCTGGCTCCGCCCAGACGCCCGCCGTAACTGTGATCGTCGTCACGCCCACGCCGGGCACCTACACGGTCTACGTGGTCGGCGAGGTCATGCAGCCGCAAAGCATGGTCGCGCTGCCGGTGGGCAGCCGGGTCGAGGATGCCATTCGCGCCGCCGGGGGCACGACGGACAAGGCCGATCTCAGCCAGGTCAACCTGAGTCAGGTGCTCAGCGACGGGGACTACGTCTACGTCCCGCCGCTGGCCGGTGACACCTTCGCCACGCCAACACCCAACCGTCCCCCGCTGGTGCACATCAATCATGCCACGCTGGAGGAACTGGACGCGCTGCCCGGCATCGGCCCGGCGCTGGCCCAGGCGATCATTGACTACCGGACTGAGCACGGGCCGTTCACCAGCCTGCAAGACCTGGACAACGTCCCTGGCCTCGGCCCTGGCAAGCTGGACGCGCTGCGCGATCAGGTCATCTTCGACTGACGGAGACTAGCACAGGCAGGGAGACATCGCGACTCGGCAGGGGCGTATGCGATACGCCCCTACGTCTCCTTTGTTCCAAGGCAGGGTCAGGCGGTGAACACCACCTGCCCGCGCTTGACCACGGTCTGCACCAGGTTGGCCCCGAAACGGTAGCTGAGATGCGGGTAGGCGGGCACCTTCCAGACGACCAGGTCGGCCTGTTTGCCTGGTTCCAGGCTGCCGACGCGGTCGCTCCGCCCGATCGCGTGCGCGGCGTTGATCGTCGCCGCTGCCAACGCCTCGGCGGGCGTCAGGCGCAGATAGCGCGTCGCCAGAGCCATGACGAAGGCCATGCTCTCGTTCCAGCCGGTGCCAGGGTTGCAGTCGGTGGCGATGGCCAGCGCCACTCCCGCCGCCAGAAAGCGGCGCGCTGGCGTGTAGCGCGTGTGGGCCAGCCCAAAGGGCGTCGGCGGCAGCGACACGGCCACAGTGTTCGACCGGCCCAGGGCCTCGATTTCGTCCTCCGGCGTGACCACGACGTGATCGGCAGAGATGGCGCCCAGTTCCGCCGCCAGCCGCGTCCCGCCCAGCGGCTCGAACTCGTCCACGTGGACTTTCAGCGGCATCCCATAGCTCTGCGCCGCCTCCAGAATGCGGCGCGTCTGGGCTAGGCTGAACGCGCCGACCTCGCAGAACACGTCGCAGAAGACGCCTTCCGGCCAGCGTGCCGCCCCCCACTCCGCGACGGCGGGCAGCATCTCCTCCACCACTAGGTCTACATAGCCGTCGGGATCGTCCGCGTACTCCGGCGGGACGGCGTGCGCGCCGAGGAACGTCGGCACCAGGTCGAGCGGCAACTCGGCGTCGAGCGCAGCGATGGCGTCGAGCATGGCGATCTCGGCCCGCGTCTCCAGGCCGTAGCCGCTCTTGCACTCGACGGTCGTCGTCCCGTGCGCCAGCATGGTCAGCAAGCGCCCCCGCGACTGAGCGACCAGCGTCTGTGGGTCAGCGGCACGGGTGGCGCGGACGGTGCGGTTGATCCCCCCACCCTCGGCCATGATCTGCTGGTAAGTGACCCCGGCGATGCGCCGCTCGAACTCATCAGCGCGATCCCCGACCCAAATGACGTGCGTGTGCGGGTCTACCAGGCCGGGCGTGACGAGCATCCCGCCGGCGTCCAGCGTATGCTCCGGCGCGTACTGGCGGCGCAGCGTCGCCTCGTCGCCGGTCGCCACGACCAGGCCATCGTGGATGGCGACGGCGGCACCGGCCACCAGCCCCAAATCGCCCAACGCAGTTCCACGCTGCGGCCCGCCGTTGTGGGCGGGCACGGTGCAAAGCTGCCCGATGTTGACTACCAGGAGGTCACTTGGTCCGCTCATAGCGACGAGTCTAGCACAGCCGGGCGTTCCGGCATAGTGGGAGCGGCACTCTGCTCCGCCCGTAGGGGCGTATGGCAATACGCCCCGAAATCGTTTCGCCAACAGCACCTCGGTTGGATGCGTCCTACGCCTGCGCATGGTAGGATCGCAGCGCAAACAGCAGACCTGCCGCCCCAGTGAGAGCGCCCGCCATGATCATTGACATCCTGACCCTCTTCCCGGCCATGTTCGACGGCCCACTGACCGAAAGCATCCTCAAGCGCGCCCAGGAGCGCGGGCTGCTCACCGTCCGGCGGCACGACATCCGCGCCTACGCCACCAACAAGCACCACACCACCGACGACACGCCTTACGGCGGCGGCGGCGGCATGGTCATGATGGCCGGGCCGTTGGTGGCGGCGGTCGAAGACGTGCGCGGTGCTGACACGAGCACGCCGGTGATCCTGCTCACGCCGCAGGGCCGTGTCTTCACCCAGCGCGTCGCCGCCGAACTGGCCGTTCACGACCGGCTGATCCTGGTCTGTGGGCGCTACGAAGGCGTAGACGAGCGCGTGCGCCAGTCCGTCATCACCGACGAGATCAGCATCGGCGACTACGTGCTCACCGGCGGCGAGTTGGCGGCGATGGTCATCGTGGATGCGGTCGCCCGGCTCATCCCCGGCGTGCTCGGCGCGCGCTGGGGCGCTGAAGAAGACTCGCACGCGATGGGCCTGCTCGAATACCCGCACTACACGCGCCCGCCCGTGTTTCGCGGCCTAGCCGTGCCGGAGGTGCTGCTCGGCGGCGATCACGGGGCGATTGCCCGCTGGCGGCGACGCGAGGCGATCCGCCGGACGTGGCAGCGCCGCCCCGATATGCTGCTCGCGGCGGAACTCAGCGAGGACGAGCGTTGGTTCCTGGCCGAGTTAGCCGAGGCCGACGCCCGCGCGCGCGGTGCGCGCTAATCCTCGCGGTGGCCTTCTGTCAGCCGCTCGCGCCCTCGGACTCGCGCTTGACGGGTGCCCACCTATCCTTTACAATTCTACCTCGGCATTCTGACGGAAGAGCGAAGCAGCCAGCATGTTCGAAAGCCTCAGTGATCGCCTGCAAAACGTCTTTGAACAGCTTGGGCGCAAAGGCAAGCTGACCGAGGATGACGTTAACACCGCCATGCGCGAGGTGCGCATGGCCTTGCTCGAAGCCGACGTTAACCTCAAGGTCGCCAAGGACTTCATCAACCGCGTCAAAGAGCGGGCCATCGGCGCTGAAGTCCAGAAGAGCCTCAAGCCGTCGCAGCAGGTGATCAAGATCGTCAATGAGGAACTGATCGCCACGCTCGGCCAGCCGGGACGTCTGAACCTGAGCGGCCCGACGCCGCGCGTGATCATGCTCGTCGGCCTGCAAGGCTCCGGCAAGACGACGACTGCCGCCAAACTGGCGCTCATGCTGCGCCGCGACGGTCGCCACCCGTTTATGGTGGCAGGCGACACGTATCGCCCTGCCGCCGTAGACCAGCTTGTGACCCTGGCCAAGCAGACGAACATCCCTTACTACGAGGAAGGGACGTCCGCCGCGCCGCCGGATATTTGCGCACGCGGCGTGCAGGCGGCCCGCAATGCCGATGCGACCGTCGTCCTGCTCGACACCGCCGGGCGCTTGCAGATTGACGACGAGATGATGGACGAGCTGGTCGCCATCCGCGAGCGCACGCAGCCCGCCGAGATTCTGCTCGTCGCCGACGCGATGACCGGCCAGGAAGCGGTGCGCATCGCCGAGGGCTTCAACCAGCGCGTTGGGCTGACCGGGCTGATCCTGACCAAAGTGGACGGCGACGCGCGCGGCGGCGCAGCCATCTCGATGCGCGCGGTGACCGGCGTGCCAATCAAGTTCATGGGCACGGGCGAAAAGCTGGACGGCCTTGAGCCGTTCCACCCAGACCGGCTGGCGTCGCGCATTCTCGGCATGGGCGACATGCTCACCCTGATCGAGCGCGCCGAAGAGCTATTTGACGAGCGCGAGGCGGAGCGGCTGCAGCGCAAGCTGCTCAAGAACCAGTTCACGCTGGAGGACTTTCTCAAGCAGCTCCAGCAGATCAAGCGCATGGGCAGCATCGGGCAGATTCTCGATATGCTGCCGGGCATGGGGCGCTTGCGCCAGCAGGTCAACATTGACAACGAGGAAGCGCAGAAGCAGCTTAAGAGAGTTGAGGCGATCATCTACTCGATGACGCCCGCCGAGCGCCGCAACCCGAAGCTGCTCAATGCCCGCCGCAAGCAGCGGATCGCCGCTGGCAGCGGCACATCAGTCCAGGACATCAACGCGCTGCTCCGCCAGTTCCGCGAGATGCAGCGCATGATGCAGATGATCGGGCGCGGCAACATCCCGCGCATTCCCGGTCTGTTCAAGTGACGGGGCCAGTCCCCGTCGCCTGCTGCGGTTGTTCGGCAGTCCTTCCCTGCCAGCCCTCTCGCAGCACGCGGCAGAACCAGTCTGTGCACGCTAACATTCGCCATCAGCGAAGGATAGGGATCAAGGATGGTTCGCATTCGTCTGCGCCGTGTGGGGCGCAAGAAACAACCAAGCTATCGTGTCGTGGTCACCGATTCGCGCAGCCCGCGCGACGGTCGTTACATCGAGATCATCGGCTTCTATAACCCGCGCACCGAGCCAGCGACGATGACGCTCAAAGAAGAGCGCGCCCTGTACTGGCTAAGCGTGGGCGCTCAGCCCAGCGACGCCGTTCGCCGCATCCTGGACAAGCTGGGCACGCTGGCCCGCTACGAGCGCCTGACCAAAGGCGAAGCCCTCGAAGTGCTCGTCGCCGAGGCCGAGGCTGCGGCGTCCGCCAGCGAGCCGGTCAGCCCCAAGACCCGCCGCCCAGCACCGGTCAGGGCCGAGAAGGCAGCTCAGGCGGCGGCTGAAGACGCCGGCGCTTAGGGGGGTGCACTGCACGCCTTGCTGAGCCGACCGCTATTGCCAAGCCCGATGCGGACAGCCGGACATAGCCTCGCTGTCCGCATCTGTCCATTTGCCCGGCACTGAGCCTTGCAGGCCGCTGACCGGCCTGCTGGACAAGGAAACGCTGTCATGAGAGAACTGGTCGAGTACATCGCCAAATCGCTGGTTGAAGACCCGTCCCAGGTTCAGGTCACCGAGACGACACACGGCGGCACCACGATCCTTGAGTTGCAGGTCGCCCAGGACGACATGGGACGCATCATCGGTAAGAACGGGCGAGTTGCCAATGCCATGCGCGTGCTCGTGCGCGTGCTGGCTTCTCAGCGGGGCAAGCGGGTTACGCTCGACATCGTATGAGCGACGCCCAGATTCTGCCCTGCCCTGCCCGATGACCCCTCCAACCGGCACCCCACCCTTTCTGCTGCTGGGCCGCGTGCTCCGTCCGCACGGCATACGCGGCGAGCTACGCATTGAAGTGCTGACGGCGTACCCTGAGCGCATTGTGCCGGAACAGCGCGTGTACCTCGGCCCCGATCCCGCTGACGTGAGCGCGGCCCGGCTGTACACGATTGCTCAGGCGCGCCGGCACCAGCAGTACCTCATCTTGCAGTTTGCAGAGATTGGCGACCGCAACGCCGCCGAGTTGCTGCGCGAGCAGTACGTGATGGTGGCCTTCGAGGACGCCGTCCCGCTGGAGGACGGTGAGTACTACCTGTTCCAGGTGATCGGGCTGAACGTGATCACCACCGACGGCGAAACGCTTGGCAACGTCAAGGAAGTGCTCGAAACCGGCGCCAATGATGTGTTTGTGGTGCACGGCCCGCGCGGGGAGATTCTGCTGCCGGTCATAGATGAGTGCGTGCAGGACATTGACTTCGACGCCGGGACGATCAACGTCCGCTTGCTGGATGGTCTGCTGGGCGAGTGACGCCCGATCTTCGCAGCCCTGCCCCAAACTCGGAATACCCTCCGGCCCCGGCCATTTCGCGCGCTTGACAGCGCCCAGCGCCCCTGCTATGCTGAGACCTTCAACGGGAAGGCGGGGCGATGAGCGCGCGCAAGTACTGGCTGGGTTTCAACGTCGTCAAGGGCATCGGCCCGGTGCGCCTGCGCGCGCTGCGGGCGACCTTCGGCGATCTTGAAGCGGCCTGGGGTGCGCCCGAACCAGAACTGCTCGCCGCCGGGCTGGACCGGCGCACAGTGGAGAACCTCGTCCAGACGCGGCGCGCGCTCGACCTCGACCGCCTGCTCGATGAGGTGGATGCCGCCGGAGCTTCCGTGCTCACCCTGGACGATCCCGATTACCCGGCCCTGCTGCGCGAGCTGCCCGACTCCCCGCCCATGCTCTACGTCAAGGGCACGCTGCTCGACGACGACCGTTGGGCGGTCGCCTTCGTCGGGACGCGCCGCGCCAGCACCTACGGGCGCGACATGGCTCATCGCTTGGTCACTTCGCTGGTCAGCGCCGGGATCACCATCGTCAGCGGGCTGGCCCTGGGCATTGACGCGGCAGCGCACAAGGCTGCGCTGGACGCCGGGGGCCGCACCATCGCCGTGCTTGGTTGTGGCATTGACCAGGTCTACCCGCCCGAACACCGTCACCTGGCCGCCGCTATTGTCAACTCCGGCGCGCTGGTGACCGAATTCCCGCTCGGCACCCAGCCCGAAGCGAAGAACTTCCCCGTGCGCAACCGCTTGATCAGCGGGCTGTCGCTGGGCGTGGTCGTGGTGGAGGCTCCGGCTGATAGCGGCGCGCTGATCACGGCGGACTGCGCCGCCGAACAGGGACGTGATGTCTTCGCCGTGCCGGGCAACGTCACCGCACGCACGACCGCCGGCACCAACCGCCTGATTCAAAGCGGGGCCAAGCTGGTCGTGGACGGCAATGACATCCTCGACGAACTAAACCTGACGCGCACGACCGTTGAGACGCGGGCGCAGGTGCGAGCCGTCGCGCCGGATACGCCCCTCGAGGCGGCGCTGGCTGACCTGCTCGGCGACGAGCCGCTGCACATTGACGAGTTAGTGAGGCGCTCCGGCCTGACGATCACGGAGGTCAGCAGCACGCTGGCCCTCATGGAACTGAAGGGCATCGTGCGCCGCCTGGAAGGGATGATGTACGCCCTGGCCCTGAGCAGTGCGGGGCAGGTTCGCCTGGATTAGCAGAGAATGCAGCGTCGTGCGTTGCGGCGCTTGAATAGGCTTGTTGTGGGATAGACATCATGGACTCTTTGCACGCCCTGATCATGGCGGGCGGCGGCGGAACGCGGCTGTGGCCGCTCAGCCGCCGCGACCGGCCCAAGCAGATGCTGGCCCTGGTCGAAGACCGCACCATGTTCCAGATTTCCGTCGAGCGGCTCGCGCCTTTGCTGTCGCCGGAGCGCATCTTCATCGTGACCGGCCAGGATCAGATCGCCGCGCTGCGCGCCGACGCGCCGCACATCCCGCCGGAGAACTTCGTCGCCGAGCCATTCGGCATGAACACAAGCCCGGCGGTCGGCCTGGGCGTCATCCACATCCAGCGGCGCGCACCGGATGCGCTGGTCGCCGTGCTGACCGCCGATCAGCACATCGCCGACAAAGCCCGCCTGCGCCAGGTGCTGGCCGCCGCCGCTGAGCTGGCCGCGCGCGGACAGATCGTCACCCTGGGCATCACGCCTCACTTTCCCTCCACCGGCTACGGCTACATCCGCCGGGGAGCGCCGCTGGCTCAAGTCGGCGGATTCCAGGCGTACCACGCCGACGGCTTCACCGAAAAACCGGACCTGCCGACCGCGCTCAGCTTCCTGGAGAGCGGGCTGTATAGCTGGAACAGCGGCATGTTCATCTTCCAGGCTGGGCGCATCCTGGACGAGTACGCGCGTCAGCAGCCAGACATGCACGCGCTGTTGCGCGCCATTCAGGGCGCTATTGGCCGTGCAGACTACGAGTCTGTGCTGGGCGAGAAATGGCCGCAGATGCCGCGCATCTCCATTGACTACGCGGTGATGGAAGGCGCGCAGGGCATGGCGGTCATCCCGGTGGACATGGGCTGGAGCGACATCGGAAGCTGGCAGACGCTCTACGAGGTACTCGATCACGACGCCGACGGCAACGCTGCGCGCGGCAAGAGCCGCGACCACATCCACGTGGGAACCTCCGGCACGCTGGTTTACAGCGACCGGCGCGTGGTGACCATTGGCGTCGAAGACCTGGTCATCGTCGAGACGGACGGCGTGCTGCTGGTCTGCCGCCGCGACCGCTCCGAAGACGTGCGGACCGTCGTCGAGCGGCTCAAGGCCGCCGGTGAGACCGCCCTGCTCTAGCGAACGGGCGCGCCATGATCATCGTCGCCGCCACGATTGACCTCGACCTGCCGGGCGTAGCTTCGCTCAAAGAGAAACGCGGCATCCTCAAGTCGCTGATCGCCCGGCTGCACAAGACGTTCGACATCGCCGCCGCCGAAGTGGACTACCATGATGCGTGGCAATCAGCGGCGCTGGGCGTAGCCATCGTCAGCACGACCGCCGCGCATGGCGAGGCGAAGCTGGAACAGGTGCTGCGCTGGATCGAGCGCAACCGCCCCGACGTGACCATTGTTGACCACACGCTAGAAGTGATTCATATCGGCTGAGGAGAACCTCACCCCCCGGCTCTCTCTCCGCGTGTGGAGAGAGGATTTTTCAATTCCAAATTCGAATTTCGAAATCCCTATTCCGAGGTGATGATCTCGATGGTGTCAATTCGCGCCCGCAGCGCCTTGGACTGCGCGCCTTTTTCCAGCAAGGCGCGTTTCTGCGCCTCGTAGCGTTCGCCCAGCACGCCAAGCTGGCTAAACACCGGCGCGAGAATCTGCTGCCCGTATTGCAACAGGCGGCTGCGCTCGCGGTTGGTCAAATCTACCATCGCCTCGCGGTAGCTGACCTGCAGCGCGTGCAGGCGCTTGTCAAGCTCCTCATTGGCGTCGTGCTTGATCTTGCGCCAGTAGAGCACCGCCGCCGTCCCTCCGCCGACGAACAGCGCTGGCCCCACCACCAGCGCGGCCAGCGCGCTGCCCAGCGCCGCCGTCACCGCGCCGTGCGCCGCCACGCCCAGGACGACAGCCACGATGCCGCCCAGCGCCGCCGTGAAGCCGGTGGTGAAGCCGAGCAGATTGCCCCGGAACGTGTTGCGCAGGTCTTCGGCCAGGCTGTTGTCCGTGTAGGACTTCAATTCGGTGTCGGCGATGGCGATGGCCGCTTGCAGCGCGGCGCGCTGCCCGGCGTAGCCGGTCGCGTCCACACCGCCGACTTCCTGGCCTAGCTTGGTCTCCAGGGTGACCAGCCGGTCGAGCAGGCTGCGCCAGTAGCGCCGGCTGCTGTCCACGACTTCGTTGACGTACTGCTCGGAGATCGCCGTGATCTGGTCAAGCGCGCTGCCCACCACTTCCTTCTCGAACTCGGCGCGCATCCGCTCGCGGTTGAGCGTCTGTGACGCCTGCCCCAGCGTCAGGTTGTGCTGGATGAACTGGCGGCCTCGCCCGCGCAGCCCCTCGAAGACGCGATCTAGCTCGCGCTGCGTCGACTCAAGCTGCTCGTCGAGCGTGCCTGCCTGCCGGTTGAGTTCCGCGCGCAGGCTCTCTGCCAGGGCCGTGTCGCCGGCGATGAGCGCCATCTGCGCGTCGAGCGCCGCCACGTGCTTGTGAACGATGCTGTCCACAAAGTCAAGCTGCGCGTAGAGTTTCTGCTTGGCGGGCGGCACCCGCTCGAAGATCGCGCGCAGGTGCTCGCGCACAGCGTTCATCCCGCCGGGGTCGTTGGCGGCAGTGGCGAATATCCCCCCGCCCTTCTCCTTGAGCGCCTGCTTGGCCGAGACGACGAAGATTTCCGGGCGCAAGTCGAGCAGCTCGTGAAGCTGCTGGCGGACGAAGGCCAGCACTTCTTTCTGTTCCTGGCGCTGCAGCAAGTCCGACTGGTTGATCACGACGACGATCTTCTTGCCGTAGTCTTTGGCCAGTTCCAGGTAAAGCCGCTCCGTCTCAGCCAGGGCGCGCTTGGCCGAGAGCAGGAAGATGACCAGGTCGCTACGGCTGAGGAAGCCCTTGGCGATCTGCTCGTGCTTGCGAAAGACAGAGCCAGTTCCCGGCGTGTCCACGATGACCACGCCCGGCCCGCCGGTATTGGGGTGCAGCCATTCGCGCACGACGCCTTGCTCGCGCCAGGCGGCGTCATTGCGCCGCACCCTCGACCAGCGCACCAACTCGATGGCGTCGGTTGTCGGCGTGATGCCCATCGGCAGCAGGTCATCGCCCAGCAGCGCGTTGACGAACGTGGACTTGCCCGCGTTGAACTCGCCGACCACGACCACCAGGAAGAACATCTCCTGCAGGTCGGCGGCGTTCTGCTCCAGGCGCTTGCGGTCACCGGCGCTGTCCGCGCCCATTTGCCCCAGGATGTCGGCCACGTCGTGCAGCAGGCGCACTTCCTGCTCGCGCGCGTCGGCAATGGGACCTTCCAAGACAATGCTCGTCATACGTCCTGCACGCTTTCCTCAAGGGGAATGGCCCGGCGCTTGCCGGTGTCCATCTCGGCCAGGCCGCGCTGGATCGCCACCAGCGCCTGCTGGTGATCGCTCAGATCGCGCCGCAGCACCTCGAGCGCCTCCGTCTGCGCGATGACCAGCCGGGTAAAAGGCGCCGTCGCGTCGCGGCGGAGCTGCACGCCGTGCGCTACCAACTCATCACAGGCGCGGCGCAGCGCGCCGACGTACTCATCGCGGAAGCCGCGCACCCGTCGCTCGAAGTTGCGGCGCAGGAACCACCCGCGCAGCGGGATCATCGCCAGGCCCAGCAGCCCCGCCGCCAGACCAATCGCCAGCACAACCAGCAGCCCCCCGGCATCGGGCACGGTGTTGCTGAAGCCGCCCGCAGCCGCCGCCAGCACCACGCACACGGTCAGGATTTCCCACAGCGCCAGGATGATCAGCGTGTTGCGCAACGTGCGATCCAGGTGGGCGATCTCGAAGCGCTGCGCCTCGCGCAGCAGGTCGTCCAGGCGCGAGCGAACGTTGCGCAGAAAGCTGCGCTCGTAGCGCAGCGGCGTCTGCACCTTGCCAACGATCTTGCCGGACAGGTTGGGCGGTAGCTTCTGCACCGCGCCGCGCGTGTAGTCCACCAGGTCGTCAATGTCCTGCAAGTCGCGCCCTTCCAGGCGCGGACCGAGCTTGTCCACCAGTTCGGGCACGCGCTGGAACGTCTCGCGCACCTTGTGCCGCTCGAACGCGGATTCGGCGCGAGTCCGCCCGCTGAAGCGGCGCACCAGCCGCCCCAGCCCGACGATCTCGCCCAGCCCGCTGAAGAACAGCCCCACTCCGCGCGAGAACTGGAACATCTCGCCAATGGCCTCGCTGCCGCGCGCGGCGGCCTCGTCCCAGGCATGACCGATCTCGGCCAGGCCATCGTCCACCGTCTGGCGCTGCTCGCGGCGGCCCTGCTCGATCTGCGCTTCGATGTTGTCCAACGTCTTGCGATGCGCGTCGAGCGCGGCCTGCTGCTCCTGCACCCTGCCGAGCGCGTCTTTGGTCACGTTCTGGCAAATCTGGACGGGAGTCTCCAGCTTCTGGCGCAGCCGCTCGATGTCGCCGAGTGTCTCGCGGATGTAGGCTTCAATGTCCGCGAAGCCAGAAGCGTCCCACAGAATCTCGTCGCGCGGCGACTCCTGCTGTGCGGCGAAGGCGTCGCGCGCCGACACCAGCCAGACCGGCGAGTCCATCCCCAGGTGCAGGCGGCTCTGTTCCAGGACGAAGTCGCGCACCTGGTCGCGCTCCGCCTCGTCCAGCAAATCCACCTGGTTGACGACGACGATCACCCGCTTGCCATAGGCTTTGAGCGCCTGCAGGTATTCCAGGTTGCTGGCCGAGAGCACCTGCGTGGCGATCATGACCAGCAACACCACGTCGGCGCGGTGCAGGAAGCGGCGTGTTACCTCGTCGTGCGTGCGGAAGACCGACTCCAACCCCGGCGTATCCACCAGGCTGAGGTGCTCCAGCAGCGGGCTGGGATGGAATACGGTCTCGACATCGCCGGCGCGCGCGCGTTGCAGGTCAGCCCCGCGCCGCAAGATGACGATGTGATCGGTCGTCGGGATCGGCCCCACGTCCAGAATCGCCTCGCCAAGCAGCGCGTTGATGATGCTTGACTTGCCAGAGCCAAACGGCCCCACCATGACCATCAGGAAGGGGTGATTGGCGTGGAACAGCGCGTCGCGCACCTGTTCCATCTGGCGGGCGGGCAGGTCGTCCACGCGCGCCAGCGTATCGAGCAAGGCCGTGATCTGCTCGTGTTCCTGGCGGCGCACAGCCTCGTACTGGCTGAGCAGCCTGCCCGGCAGTGAATCCTTGACTTCCACCCGTCACCTGCCCTTCGCGGGGCGCACCAGCCCGCCCACCCTACGCCGGCGTAGCGGGCAGCAGCGCGCCAGGAACATAATCACGCAGGATCGAGCCGCCGATGAACTCGCGCAGCAGCGAGTTGTCCGGCACCAGGCTGGTATCCATCGTCGTCAGCCAGCCCAGGATGGAGAGCAGGCGGCGCGCCTCGATGTAATGGGGTTGGCGCGGCTCGATCTGCAACAGCAACGGCTCGGCCAGCGGGCGCAGCACGGCCAGCTCGTACAGCAGCGCCGAGTTGAACATGACATCGGCGTTTTCCTGATAGGGGAAGATGTCGCGCTTCTCGCCGCGCCGCACGCTCTCCCAGCGCGAGAGCGTGTCCAGCGCCGAGTAACCCCGGTACGTCGCGTCGCGCACGATGCGCCGGATCAGGCGCACGTCGGTGGTGGGGACGCGGTTGTGGCGGTCAATGTTGACCTGCGTCAGCGCCGACACATAGACACGATACAGCCGCTCGGTGGGCAGGGCCTGCACCAGACGCGGGTTCAGCCCGTGAATGCCCTCGATGATCAGGATTTGGTCTTTGGAGAGCGTGACCGTCTGCTCCTCAAAGGAGCGCAGCCCAGTCTTGAAATCGTAGTGCGGGATGTGCACCGGCTCGCCGGAGGTCAGGGCCAGAAGCTGCTCGTTGAAGAGCGGCAGGTCTACGGCCTCCAGCGCCTCGAAGTCGTATTCGCCGGTCTTGTCGCGCGGCGTCAGGTGGCGCTCGACGAAGTAGCGATCCATCTCCAGCGTGTAGGGGTGCAGCCCGTGCGCCATAAGCTGCACGGCCAGCCGCTTGGAGAACGTGGTCTTGCCCGACGACGACGGCCCGGCGATGAGCACAATGCGCAGTCCGTCCTGGTGGCGAGCCGAGATGCGCCCGGCGATGTCGGCGATGTGCTGCTCGTGCAGCGCCTCGTTGACCAGCACCAATTCGCGGGCGCGCCCATCGCGGATCGCCTGGTTCAGGTGGCCGATGTCCTCCACGCCCAGCAGGGTAAGCCACTCCTCCGTCTGACGGAAGACCTCGGTAAGCTGCGGCGACCTGGTGTGCGGGCGGATGACGTTCGGGCTTTCGCGGCGCGGGTATTGCAGGATGAAGCCGTCGTCTTCGGGCAGGACGCTGAACAGAGTCAGGTAGCCCGTGTGCGGCACCATGTACCCGTAGAAGTAGTCGGCTTCGCCGCGCAGCTTGTAGACGGTCAGGTAGTCCTTCTGGCGGAATTCCAGCAGCCGCACCTTATCATCGTCGCCGCATTCCTGGAACATCTGCCGCGCCTCGTCCAGCGGAATGCGGTGGCGGGTGATCGGGTCGCAGGCGGCGACGATCTCGCGCATCCGCGCCTTGATCGCTTCCAACTCATCAGGCGTGAAAGGAGGCCGCCCGCGCACTTTGCAGAAGAACGCCCCGCTCGGCAGCGCGTAGTCCACGATCACCTGCGTGCCGGGGAACAACTCCGCCGCTGCGACGGTCAGCAGGAAAGCCAGGGAGCGCCGGTAGATGCGACTCCCGTCTCCAGAATCGGTGCGTACAAGCTCCACGCAGACATCGCGCGTCACAGGCATGGTTAGCTCGCGCAGTGCCCCATCCACAATTGCCGCGACGGTCAGCGCGCCGTCGGTGGTCTGCCGGCGCTCGTAGGCATGGACATACGCCT
>DYGW01000322.1 GCA_020724485.1 Thermoflexus sp.
GGGAATGGGGGGCAATCCCAGCGCCCAAGTGCCCGGCCCTAACAGGTTGTTCGTGGACCCAAACAGGGGGCGTCTCACGATGGGGGCGAAATTCTGAACCGCAGAGACGCCGAGGACGCGGACGGAGCCAGACTTCCGCGCCCCCCCGACCCCGTCAATTGGCCGCGTCGTCGGGCACCGGCGAGTCCTTGACTGTGCTGGTCGGCGGCTCCGGCTCCGGGGGAGGGAAGACAGCGGCCAGGGCCGCCTGGTCGGGCGTGCTGGCCGGCTGCACGAACACCGTGCGCGACGGAAAGGCGACCGACACGCCGCGCTCGGCCAGCAAGTCCATGATCTTCAGGTTGATGTCCTGCTTGGCCGCCTGGAAGTCCGCCCAGACGGGCGTGTTGATGAAGCAGATGATCCTGATGTCCAGTGAGCTATCGCTGAAGGCCACGAACTGCACCACCACCGAATCCGGCTCGATCAACTCGTGAGCGCGCAGCATCTCGCGGATGGCCTGCACCACCGAGAGGGCTTGCTGCGGCGAGCTACCGTAGGCGATGCCAAGCGTCATGTCCAGGCGGCGCTTGCTCAGCCGCGACCAGTTGGTGATGCTGGCGTTCATCACCGTGCGGTTGGGCACGGTGATCAGCGATTGGTCGGGCGCGCGGATGCGCGTGCTGCGAAAGCCGAGCGTCTCAACCGACCCCTTGACTCCGTCGAAGATGACGAAATCGCCGATCTGGAACGGCTCGTCGGCCAGGATGACGAAATGGCCGAAGAGATTGGCCAGCGTATCCTGCGCGGCCAGGGCGACGGCCAGGCCGCCGATGCCCAGCCCGGCGACCAGCCCGGCCACGTCGTAGCCCCAGGAGTCGATCACCGCCGCCGCGCCCAGCACAACGACCAGCGCCCCGCCAAGCTGCTTGATGATTTGAGCCAGTTTGGTGTCGAGCAGGGTGGGGGCGGGTGTCCGGCGCACGGCGTGCCGGCTCAGCGCCAGGAACATGTCCACCGCCGGCCCTATCAGGCGGTAGAGGCCCCAGAAGATGCCGATCGCGATCAGCGAGTTGACCACTGGCCCCAGCGCATCGCGGACGGCGCGCGACGGCTCCAGGACGAGCACCGCGCTCCACAGGCCGATCACGGTGACGAGGAAGCGCGCCGGCGGCCCCAACGCCTCGATCAGCGGCTGGTCCCAGGTGATCGGCGTGCGGCGCAGCAGGCGGCGCACCGCGCGCGGGATGACGGCGGTGATAAGCTGGCGGATGAGCCAGGTCAGCAGCAGGAGCGCGATCACCAGGGCCAGCCGGGCGATCAGGTTCGCCGCGTCTTCGCCCAAGTTGTCCTTGATGGCATCGGCCAGCATAGCGCCCTCCTTCACGCGCGCGGCGGGACAGACCCGCGCGCCCTGTCTGGGGCAACCTTACCACGTCTGCGCGGCGGCGTCCAGGCGGGGCGATTGGGGGATGGGGGGGACTGTTGGCGAAAATGCTTTCGCAGGGCGTATCGCCATACGCCCGAACCCCCGCCGGTCTCGCGTAGGGGCGCTGCTCTGCTGCGCCCGGCCCAAAACCAGACTTCCGAAGTCTCCGCAGACTTCGGAAGTCTCTTTCTCCGCGCCCCGCCGGGCGAATCCGGGTATACTGGTAGCGAATGAGGAGCGCATTTCGGATTGCGGATTGCGGATTTCAAAACTTGCGTTTCGCATTTCGCAATTCGCAATACCCTGCGCCCCGACAGAGGAGCGACCGACCGATGACCCACCCCAACACCCTCTTCTACGGCGACAACCTCGACATCCTGCGCAGCCGCGACTACTTCCCCAGCGCCTGCGTAGACCTGATCTACCTCGACCCGCCCTTCAACTCCAACCGCAGCTACAACGTGCTCTTCAAGGACGAGAGCGGCAGCGAGTCCGAGGCGCAGATCACCGCCTTCGACGACACCTGGCACTGGGGCCACGCCGCCGAAGCCACCTACCACGACCTGGTGACGGGCGCGCCGGAGCGCGTGGCGACGGCCATCGGCGCGCTGCGCGAGCTGATCGGCACCAACCAGATGATGGCCTACCTGGTGATGATGGCCGCCCGCCTGGTGGAGCTGCACCGCGTGCTCAAGCCGACCGGCAGCCTCTA